>PEAO01000094.1 GCA_002753615.1 Magnetococcales bacterium DCbin2 | reverse complement strand
CTTGGCCGCCTTACCTGAGTATTGGGACATAGCGGTAATCAAAGATTCAAAACTTGCACGCCCCATGCTGGCCGCTGCCATGATGGCGGGGGCCGCCTCTGTGCCAAATATGTCAAACATGTCAGCGGCCTCGGCACCCGCCTGACGCAGATTGCGCAAAATCTGCGTCATGGGCAGCAACTTCCCGGAAGAGTCTTGCGTCTGAAGACCCAACCCCTCGATTGCCTCTTGAACTTTTTTGGTTGGATTCAGCAGGCTGGCATAGGCCATACGCAATGCCGTACCCGCTTTTTCGCCAGAAAACCCGTTCTTTGCCAGCAAGGCGAGAACGGTGGCGGTCTCTTGAAACGAATTTCCAGCCGCCTTAGCCACGGGTCCAACATATTGCAAAGCCAATCCCAGATCATTGACATCCGTGGCGGAATTGGTAAAGGCGGTCACCAAGATATCGTTGACTTTAGCCAGGTCCGACGCTGCCAGCCCAAACTGGGACATGGTGGCGGTAGCAATTCCGGCGGCGGTCTCCAAATTCACCGAGCCAGCAGCCGCCAGTTCCAACACTTTGGGAAGTGCCTCCATCTGCTGGCTGGTGGATAATCCCGCCAACGCCAGCGCCTTCAGCCCACCAGCCGCTTCGCTGGTAGAGAAACGGGTCTCCTCCCCCATCTGTTTGGCCAGTTGGGTCAATTGTTTGAGTTGATCACCCGAAGCACCGGAGGCTGCCCCTGCCTGACGCATCACATCGTCAAAGTCGGCAAATACCACAATACTCTCTTTGACAAACTGGGAGGCCGCCCGAAGCGATTCAAACCCTGCATAGGCAGCAATCAATCCTTTGGCCCGTTCAACGATTCCGCCCATGGACTGATCCAAGCCCGACATCTCACCTCGCAGAGTCTGCACCCGCTGCTGCAACTGCTTGTGGGCGCGGGACAAATCGTCGGTAGATACCCGGCCTGATTGGGCTAAATGCTGATAGGCATCTTGGAGTTGCTGAATCTCAACAGTCACATCATGGATGGAGCGCACCCCAATTGTGGAGAAGGCTTTAGTGACCTGGGCTTGCGCCTGCATCTCTTTGGTGGCCGCCGTCAATTCCCGCCGCAGCCGCTCCTCATGCTCTCCCAACTTGGATACATCAATTCCAGCCGCAGTCAGCTTGTCCGAGTAACTCGCCAAAGTCGCTTTCTTTTTTTCCAGTTCCTCCCGCAACCGGATTGCCGCATCAAGATCGTGTTTTAGTTGTTTCTGAAACGCAGTGGCTTGCTGATCGCTCCCCAACGTCATCGACCGCGCATAGGCCGCGCTCAACCGGTCCACTTCAGCCGATGTGGACTGGGTTAACCCTTCCATTTCCTGGATTTGTTGCGAAAGCTTTTTAAACCCTTCGATCTGGTCAAGAGATTGCGCTATCTTCAGGGCTTGCGTCGTTGCCGTTTGAGTCATCTCCGCCATAGATTCGCCGAACGCACGCCGCGACTGGGCCAAGCCTTCGGTGAAGGCTTTGGCACCCAGCCCCAGCACAATCTCGACTTTACCTGTCACAGGCATCGTTCAATTCTTCCATAGCGGACATAAAAACATCCCACGGGTAATCCCAGGCATGGCAATGCCCAAGCCGGATCAGGATGGCAACAGTTCGTTCAAGGTCGCGGCACGCGCTTCTTGGATCTTGCGACCGACATCGATCATCCGGTCGCGCAACTGAAAAAAATGTTGATTGACCTCACGGCACTTCTCAATAACCTTGTCCAGTTGGGATGGCGTCAAATCATCCAAGGTTGCGTCGCCGATCATGCTGGCGATAGTGATCAGATCGGTATTGGGAAATAGCCCAAAATCAACGACATCAATCTCTCCATTTTCGGTGTTCGCAGCCAGCCGTTTAAACAGGCTACGCACTTCGAGCAAGGTCAACTCAGAGATGGTGATTGTTCTTCCTGCAACTTCAACTGTTTCTGTGTGTCGATGCACGGTATCACCCCTTAAGCAGCAGTTTCGATAATTTCCCTGAAGTATTGGCTTTTACCGACAGGCTGGCTGGTATCCGGCAACAAGACGCCGGTCAGTGCCATGCCAGCAAACTCTTTCGACTTGAGTGCCGACTCGGAAGCTGGTGATAGTTTTACTCGATGCAAACGGACAATCCTGGTCCGCCCTTGCTTCGAGGTATTCATCCCCTGGAAAATAATCGTGTAATCCTTGACGGTTCCGGTCAGTGCCTCCACCACCTCTTCTGCACCATGAGCATAGTCCACCGTAATATCGGCTTCGTCAGCGATGCTGCTGTTGGCGGGGATATACAAACCCATACTGTTGACAACGTAATCGGTGTTGAGGGTTTTCGGTGACCCGCCAACGTTCACGACAACCGATGTGGGATTGATGTGATTCAACGGTACAAACGAATCTTTCCAAGCCTTGTGCGACTCACCCACAACATTGCCAGAAGCAACCGACGATGCACTCCCCAGGTAAGCCATAGCCAGATTGGCCGGGGAAATATTGTGGATTGTGAATGATACCTTGACTTTCTTGATCCAAGTCGCCGAATCGGCAACACCGCCAGCGGCGTTGTCATAGTTTTCCAAGTCAATGGTTTCTTCTTCGATACCGATTTTCAGTTCGGATGAGTTTCCGATATCCCGGATCGCTTGACCAACCAATCCCAGCAACACAGGGCCTCGTCCGATATACGAGTAATTTCCCGTAGACATACATGACCTCGTAGATAGTTGTTCAACCGGGCCAAACCCCGGTGGTTTTATAAAAGTCCTGCCAATACAGCAGCCCATCCTTGAGCAGGACCAGCCTGCCCGAATCGTATGTCATCGCATCATGAGTAAGGCCGGGTTCCCAGCCCACCAGTGCCCGGAAAATCTGGTCACGCAAACCACGACACTGATCCGCACTATCCACCCCGCGCTCACCCCGCTTATTGCTGACAACAATGACCACCGCAAAGCTTTCGTTGACCTGTTGCTGCCCACCAATCTCCTGATTGGCACCTTTGGATGCCGCCTCAAACACGTAAGCCGCTGGCGGATTAACCCTTCCAGCAGTGACCGCATCCAAATCGGCAGATCCCGCAACAGAACACAAACCGGTTACCGTTTCCCGGATTCGGTCCTCGATGGCTTTGCGGATGGTCGTCATGGACAGCCCCTGCCAAACACCGTAGGGCTGGAAGAAATGCTCGCCATGCCGAGACCTCCCTGGGGCGTTGATAGGGATTCACCAAGACCTGCCTTACCGGCTGACAGATCTTTGAGCCACGCCAAAGCGGCGTTATGGCGTGTGGTGACCACCTCTATGTCCTGATTGCTTTGCAACAGATACCGGGCGATATCGCAGCAGATTCCTGGAAGGCGGGTGGTGCTGACCCGTCCGGCATCAAGCGGCAAGGGGTAACGGATGGCCAAATACGAGTCCATCGTGACCCCTGCCTCCTCTAAGGCGAACTGGATCCGTTCCAGTGCCTTATCGGCAACACCAATCTCGTCCAATGACCAGGCATCCCGGTTACCCCCCGATACGGTCAATTGCATCAGGCGGGTATCGACCACCTGACTTCCCTCTGGGGTGGCGATTTGTGCCACATCACTGGCACTGAAACGCACCATCATCTGTTGAGCCGTCGCGTAGGCCATGGGATCAATCCAAAAATGGCGATACCAGGATCTTGACCGCCTTATAGAGGGTGTTGGTTGCCCCCGCCGCATTCCGGTCCGCCAAAAAGATCTCCTCTGCCGCCGACTGGTTAGACGGGCCAACTACAATGAGGTCAGGCTGGACATACAAAGGATCCCCAGTGTCGCCCTTCAGTGCGGTCATCTGAGCGCGTACCGTCTTGACGGCATCCGCATCCAGGGTATCGGTGCAGGCATGGGCCATCTGCCAAAAGCCGTATCCCGCATTGCATCGTCCATCGACACCGTAGCGATAAATGCCATGATCGAACACGGAATCGTCCGTTTCCGCATTCTTCACGACCAATTTGAATTCTTTGCGCTTTTGATAAATAAGCGGTTTCAAAGCGCGGGTGGTATCCATCATGATCCACAAGGGTTTTACCCCAGCGGTCAGATTGCTCACCACCCCTTTGCCGACGGGATGAGACGCGGAGAAAAACGGTTGGCTGTCATAGCACAACCCGGTCGTTCCATCTCTCAACAACCCGAAAACAAGCCGGTCTGGGAAGATGGACACCGCCCGTCCCAGTTCTTCCAAAAGCGGACTGTAAACCCCAAACTGATCATCCTCGATGTCTTCCCGGCGGACATCCACGGTACCAGCAAAGGTCTTGTTCGTAAGGGTATAGCCATGCTGCTTGAGGGCCGTGGCATGGCGTTCGTCAACCCATTCCATGATCTCGACAAAACTACCCAGGAATCCATATTCTTGGGTCTTGGTATTGGATGCGACCTGGGTAGCCACGGTTTGCCATTGCGGCTTGGCCTCCCGCATCCCTTTATTAAAAATGCCATTGAATCCCGTAGTCAGGGTCAACAGATTAGATTGGTTCACTTTCATCGGTATTGCCTCTGGTTGTTATTCAAGGATACGGGTTTCAGACCCCCAGTCTGACCCAAACACCATCGGTGGTCGGGTTATCCACCGCCACCACCCTGCCCGCTACCGAACGGGTGCCGGTGGCATCGGTCTTGGCCAGTGTTTCATCATTGACGATGTAACAGTTGTCACCCACCTCAGCCTGGGTAATCTCGTCGGCACCGGCAGAGTTTTCATAGTGATAGACACCACAACGGACCAGCACGGACACCGAGCCGGAGGCACCGGCATTGACCACCCGTTCTTCGGCACGCCCAGCAGCGATCAGACCCGTCGCCGCAACGGCGGGCTTGGCATAGCCATTGACATCCAATACCACCAGGGCACCGGCATAGATGGTGACCCCGGTAAGGACGGGATAGCGAAATGTTTCACCGGGACGGGATTTGGTATTACGATCAGATGACAGTGGCATCATGCATCTCCCGGAATAGTCATGGTTGCCTTGGCCGCGACGAACTCTTTGGGATCAACCCCCAACGCGGCACAAACCGCCAGTTCTGCCGCATCCAAACTTGGAACATCGGTGGCGGCGGGAACCTTGCCACCCGTCTGCATCCCTGCCAAAGCTGCGATGGGTTGGGCTTGGCTGAGATAGCCTTTCAAGGCTTCCATGTTGGCAGCACCCAACCCCCTGGCCCATGACTCCATGGCGGCGGGCAATCGGCCATCCTTTAACCCCTGGGTAACCAGCCCATCCACTTCCCTCTGGATGGCCTTAGTCTTGAGGGTGGCGATCTCCGCCTGCATGGCCTTGACCACATCCAGCGGGACATCGGTGGATTGGCTCAAAGCAACTTGGACTTTCGCTGGTTCCTGGGTTTTCAAAGCGGCCAAGGATTCCTCGGTCTCTTTCAACTTGGCTTCTGCACTGGCGGTTTTATCGGCCAGGGTCTTGATGGCACTCAGGATGGCCACCTCATCAGCGGCATCCTGAAGCCCTAACGCTTGGACAATTTTCTCGTTGCTGGACAACGGCGTCTCCTTTGGATCGTTTAAGGTGGGATAGTTGGTGATACGACGTGCTGCTACCTCTCCCAATCCCGGTAGTGCCGGGTGGTTGGTCAGTCCAGCATGGTGCAGCACGGCGACCCGGCCAGACTCTTTGTCAAAACTGAAGGTGGGAGAGATGTACTGATATTCCCCCGCCTTGATCATGGCGGCGGCCCGCTCGGTCCATTTCACCTGAGCCACCAATCCCTGTTCTGGACGCCATTCCAGACCTTGAATCCAACCGGCGGCAGGCGCCGGTTGGCCGTTGGTTTCGGCGCGAATGGTTTGATGTTCATAGTCGATAACCAGCTTGCGTGCCGTTGCGGCAAACGCCTGGATACAAGCTAAAGCCGCCGCATCATCCATGAGCCAAGTATCGGTTTTCATCCCCTTTAAATTACCGGGACGACCATCGATGGCCTGGAACCTTCCCGACGGGATCAACAACACATCCCGAGTGGAATCAGGGTTCAGGTGGGAGAGACAGGCAGCGATGAAAGGTGGTGATTGGTTGATGTCCATGCCGGGTAGCGTGACAGGCATGGGGGGTGTTTGGGCAGTGGAAGGAGTTCAGGACAAAAAAGGAAAAAATAGGGCTTGGGGTGGTTGTTAGAACGGGGGATTGGAAATCAGCGAAACGGCTTGGGAGAAAAACCACCATGTTTCGGGGGTGTAGCGAAAAAATATGGCGCAGGAAAACAGCAACTCTGAAAACGATAGCTTGGATCAGGAAAAGCCGTCGTTTTTGGGATTTATAACGTGTCGATAATGCGATGAAAACGTCCTCAATGCCCATCGTTCAACGATGGTGGGGTAATGTCTTACTATCTTTTTAGCCCAGCCAGCCGAACCCCTTCGCCATCGCGGTAAAAATGCCGGCAAAACCGGAAATGACAAAGAAGAGCAGAGTGCGAAAATCGGTCCGGGCGTTGCTGCGCACCTCGCGTATGTCACCACGAATTTCCTTTAGTTCGCCAAGAATATCATCCATACGCTTCTCGACGTACACCATGCCAGCTTCCAGTTTTGCAATACGTGGTTCCATACCGTCTCCACCGTGTGGGATGAACGTCCATGGGTGTCAATCATTGGCCTATTGCGAGGACAAATCGAGCAATTCCGCATACCTGATTATTTTCCTTCCATGATCGTCCGTCTTATAGGCGATCGACACTTCCCCGACCAGTTCTTTCCTGAAAGCAATACGTTCTCGATTGATCCAATCAGCCACCTTTAAACGGATCCGCCCTCTTGGCATGTTAGGCAAATCAGGGAATATCACGCTCCAGCCAGTTTTACCTCTATCCAAATCCATAGCGCGAATTTCAAGCCTGACATTATGGAAACGTTCGTGCAGTTCGGGTTCTTGGTAAACGGAAGGGACTTCCAACAGCGCATCTGGCTCGATGGTCAAAGATTTACCGAAAGAAATAGATGTACTCTCGTCTTCCCTGAAATGCTTGGTGAGTTGAACGGCCTGCTTGGGCAGATGTTTGTCTGTCTGTGTCGCCTCTATGAATTTCTGTACCTCATGGGGATTGAATCCCTGTTCCTGGAGGCTGATATGGAAATTGTTTTGTGTGTTGATAAGAACCTTTGGCTCTATGTTGGGGGTTCTGCTTGCAATGGCACGACGCCAACCGTATATGGCCACCAATCCGAAGATTGTGACCAGAAACCCGCTGTTATCCACCAAAAAATCGTGAGTAGGCATGGTGTAGAAGTCTTCCTTGATTCTTTCTATCGAAGCCTCAGTAATGAACTTGGTTACCAAGTCAACCATAAGGCTACCAGATTCCAGCTTTTTAAGCCCTACAGAGTAACTGGCTCCCCGAAGATTCGGTTGAAATTGTATGCTAATTTGTGCGGCACGACGAGAAAAATGGTCCAAGGAGAGGAGGACATCAGCAACTTCCTGAATGGTAAGCTCCTTCTTGTAGAAAAATTGAATATCCTGCGGCACCACGATCACCATCACATGACCCCTATTTCAATAATACCAAATATTTAACGGTCTTGTAAAGACATCTATTTCAAAGTTTATCAACCAGTTATTGCCTGGGATTGGCATGGCCATGCGCACTATCCTTAACGTATCGAGTTGGCACCATGCATTGCTTGAAAGTGTCAGTGTATTCCTGAACGCCTTCAGACCACAACCTTCGTCCGCATTATGCGCATCGGGCGATTTTGACCGTTAATTCAAATCGTTCGCACGCGAACGTTATTGATTTAAGAAATGATCTTCTGGGTTACCATGAAACCATCGGGGGCTTTGAAGAGCCATTTTTGGTGGTTCTTGGGGGGTGTAAGCCCTTTTTTGGGTGGCTACCTTGGCTAGGACATATTAATTATTTTAATAGATTACAATGCATTATTGCATGTCTGGCGATTTTCATGGTTACGTTAATTCAAATCCTGCACACGTGCAGGTTATTGATTTAAAAAATGGCCTACCCTCTGTCATCCTTGATTGTGCCGCTATGGCGACCACCTTCAAACATTACGATTGACGCACTTTCAACACCCAAGGAACGATCAACCTCAATAAATATCTGGTTGCTGCTTCGCCACCTGAAAAATCGAATGACGCCGCAATCGTCACAACGTCTGCCGCTTTCACCAATGGCCGACAGACATCCATAAATTGAAGAATCTCCTCTTCGCGCCATAGGTCGCCCTCCTGAAATATATCTGGCTCTTCGCAATCTCTATTGAAAATATCCAGATCAAGATCAAAGCAGATTGGTTTGCCCGCTGACAGGTTGATCATGATGTCCTGGATGTCGCTATGAATAAATTCCTTTATGTTAGAATCCCAGCCTTTGCCATGAACAACCCCCGGTTTCCCATCATGTGACTGTAGGCAATAATAATGCACCTCGTCAAACAGCCCCTTTCTTACCGCTGGCGCAATAAAAGAATCTAGCCTGATAAATCCAGTTTTAGGAATAATGAGATGGAACAGATCGTCAAGTGTTCTTGTTTCCATCAACTTGGAATCATCCCTCATAAAATCGTCACCATCATCCCAATGACAATCAACATGAACCAGAATGCCGGGCGGTGAAAATTTCCCATCAAAACGGGATTTTTCCCAAACGTAGAAGGCCCATTTATGGTTGTCCATAACCCAAACATTGGAACCAAGATCCTGGAGAAACTGATCGTCCTGGACTATGTGATCACAGATATGGGATAATTGTTCATCCATCATTAAACATCCTAAAGTGAGGGTATAATGAGAGTGGTACACAGAAAAGGAATCATCTTAGATACTCCTTTTAAATCTGTAAAAAAATTGCATGGCAAGCGATGTTCTCTTGTTGAGGTCGGAGTGGAAGAAATCTTTGGAGAGCCGTTTTCCAATGAGCAGCTTGGCATGGCCGTCAGATTTTGCTTAGGTCAACTTGAACGGGACGGCGGAAAGTTGATCATCAGCTCGTCCCCTCTTGTGGGTGCCAGTCTGCACGGATAGCGTTATCGTTAATACCGGAGCCGAGATCGACCATTTTGTTGACGCCAACAAAATGGTCAATCCCTCACAAAGGGGCTTCGCAGCCCCCTTTTTTTGTGGCTCTTCGGGGAGCAAGGATGGCGGCAAACCCGGAAGCTTGGATTACTGCACCAAAAGCTCAAAAGTGATAGCCGTCGAGTGGGGGGAGTGGGAATTATACCTCATACTGGTTACCCAGTCGTGCATAACTCGGGGCGGCGGTCTAAGCATATGAGTGTTGTGAAAGCGACAACAAAGAGATAAGCCAACAAGTAGCCCAATTTCCTCGTTGATAGCGAGATAGCGATTGACAGATTCCTGAGCGTGGCTCACAGGCTTAAGCTTGCGGATCCAGAAGGAAATGTGACCAGCTTCCTTTGGAATATTCGGGTTCTTGATCCTGTAAGCACCAAGAGATTCTTTCCTCAACGCTTCAATTTCGGACAGGATGGTCGCATCGATGTTCAGGATAATGTCGTACCGGCGCTCAAGATAATTGACCATTTCTTGCAAAATAACGCGCCATTGAATCTCCGTAATCATCATCGTTTCTTTGGGCTTACATACAACGGAGACCGCTTGATCCCCTGGACGTACTCATCGTCCAGCCAAGTTTTTACTGTTTCCCACCCCTCCAGGATTCCTTCGGTGGTGATGGGTTCGTGAGATCCGTGATTTTCGCGAAAACGCCTACGGAAAGCCGATTCATCGAAATCAGAATCTTTAACTTCCATCAATGTGGCCATTTTTTCCTCCTAATTCCTGATGACGGTTCCTTAACGCGCCTCTACCCGCAACAATGGTACCACCAACGTCAATTGTACGTCAAATATACTACTTGGCGATTTTTATAGTTACGTTAATTCAAATCGTTCGCACGCGAACGTTATTGATTTAAAAAATGGTCAACCCCTCACAACCCCACCTCACCCCGCCTTCTTGCCCGTCTTTCTCACGAGGTTCGATTGCGCGAACGCAGCAGTCGTTGCTTGAATGATGGCCTTCTGATCCTCCGGCGCATGGCGATAGTTGTCCAACAGACACTCTTCTTCCCGGGTCAATGTCGGCACGCTCGGCGTACCTGATCGAACCCCGGTGATGATGTAGGTCACGTCGGCACCGGCGGCGGCAATGGCTATCAAGTAATCAGCATCAGGACGCCGCTCATCTTTTTCATAATGAATTTGCGCACGCACCTGCACTCCACCCAAGGCGGCGAACTGAGACTGATTTAGCTTAAGCCTCTTCCTCTCTTCTCGCAGCCGCTCCCCAAAAATGTTCATAAGGACACTTTTTCCATTTGACACACATGTTCATTTGAACATAAAATTCACCCATCACACGACAAAACAAGTCTAAAAACCGTACCACGCTAACTTAAAAAGAGGAAACACATGTCACCCTATAACAAGGCCATCAAGGAACGCAATTTTCTCCGCCCCGGAATCACGGTCAAGGATTGGGCGCAGGCCCGTGGGTTCCGACCCTACGAGGTATATCGGGTTTTGAGTGGCCGACTAAAGACCAACTACGGTCGCGCCCACGAAATCGCTGTGGCGTTGGGGATGAAGCCCGGCACTACATCACTGGAGATCCAATCATGACCAATCACCCCACCCCCAATATCCAACTGATGAATGGACGGCTGGTCACCACTTCGCTGGAGGTGGCCGGACACTTTGGGAAAAAACACTTTAACGTTTTGCGCGATATCGGACACATCCAAAAACACGTTCCAGAAGAGTGGGGACAACTCAATTTTGAGTTGTCCTCCTACCTCAACGAACAGGACAAGGAACAACCCTGTTACACCATCACCCGCGATGGCTTTGCCCTGTTGGCGATGGGGTTCACTGGACGGGAGGCGATGAAATGGAAGGTTCGGTTCCTGGCGACCTTCAACCGGATGGAGCGGGCATTACGGATCGGTCGGGAGACCTATCACGACCGGATCGAGCGGACCCTGTTTGCGGATCATCCCCGGTGGGAGGCTGTGCGCGATGGTCTGGACTTCGGTCTTCCCATGGAATCCATCATGGCCAGAACCGGCTACAAACACCGCTCCAGCATCTGGCGTGCCGCCAAGTCGATGGAACGCTACGGCATCCTGGTGCGGCTGGAAGGACAACCCAAAAAGTATCGGTGGCAAGCACCGTTCAAAACCATCGATTTATAAGGAAACGGCCATGTCAGCAGTCATCCGGGAAATTGAATCGGTCATCGGCAAAAAGAGTCTGCCATTGCTCTTGACGCGCTACGCTGGCCAAAGGGTTTATGTCCCCAGTCCAGAGAATCTTCAAAACAGCCATGATCTGGTGACATTCCTGGGAAGGGAGAATGCTGAAAAATTTTGCGCGCACTTTAGCGGCGAACGGATGCACATCCCCATGAATAACGCCGCAAAGATTTTTTCGCGCAACCAGGCGATTATTAAGGATTACAGCACCGGAATGAAAGTGAACGACTTGGCACGTAGATATGGGATCAGTGCGCGGACTGTCGAAAAAGCGTTGAACGGTAAATAACCTATCAGATTGGAGGTATGTCATGAGTGTTAGTTGTGAACTTTCGGAACCGGGGACCGAGAACCGTGTATTTAGCATATATACAGTCACCCGGGACGGAGAAGAGGTGGCGCACTGCGCGTTTACCGATAAAGCATTTGAACGCCTTGTCCTAGCCGCTCCCGATTTGTTCGTCGCTTGTGAAGCGGTTCTTAAAGCCGCTTATGAAGTAGAAATTTTTGTCGGGGAAGTCCCACCTTACAA
Organism: Magnetococcales bacterium DCbin2; assembly: GCA_002753615.1. Classification (GTDB taxonomy): domain Bacteria; phylum Pseudomonadota; class Magnetococcia; order Magnetococcales; family UBA8363; genus UBA8363. The sequence goes on along the minus strand of PEAO01000094.1, from coordinate 872 downwards.
CCCTTTGCATGCTGCGCTGGAGAAAGTGTTGGCAGCTTGCATGAAGGCCAGGGGCGAATCGTGCCAGGAAGACAACAAATAACCCTTGGTTGGCCCATTGAAGGGCATTTCACCTTGGGAGTTGTGGTCCGGGGAATGGTTCCCCGGATCAACCAAAAAAAGGAGGTTTTAAAATGATTAGACCAGAGCAACCTAAAATTGAGTATGGCCGTCTCCAAATTTGTGTTGAGGAAAGGATGAATCGCACATCGCTACTGATTGAAAACACCTGTCGCGATACTGATTTTTGGCTTCCGGTCTACGATCCGCGGTCGGCCACAAACAGGCGGGTTTTCGGTCATCTGAAGTTCAGGAAAGCAGGTGAACACCTTTTTCAATTATGCGATATGCGTCCGGCAAATGCTCCACTGCTTGGTGAAGAAGCCATTGTTGAACTCAACATGAACGGCTATCGCCTTCATGGAAAGAATGAAACCCCGCCCGGAAGCGAGCGGGGTTTGGAAAATATCGTGGTTACCGCCGAAGAACTGCGAAAGCTTCTTTATCCTAAAGGCTTTTGCTCATGCGTCGGGGATGTGAGCCAACGTCTCACATAGGTCGTCAAACGCTGGGATCGCACCGGAATATCCCTGTTGTTCCATGACGATCCGCATATGCGCAAGCTGCTCCATCAGCAACCCGACAGGAAGAACTCCCGTTCGATGTAACAGCATCGTTTGCGCTATTTGAACATTCATGATCGCCATAATTTTGTGGTCTGTGTTGTGATGTTCGTTTTTTTTCTTACTCATGGAGGGCACCTCTGTTTGTTGATGGTTTGTGGTGAACCTTGATCATAACAGAGGGTAAGTCCCTCCTCCAGAATGATAGTC
>PEAO01000093.1 GCA_002753615.1 Magnetococcales bacterium DCbin2 | reverse complement strand
TTTCTTTTAATAATTGATCCTTTCCGAGGCATTTGGACGTGCCAATTTCAAATGCGATTGCCCTGCGCCCAGGAGAAATGACCATTGCTTTGAGTCAAGCAACAGGTTAGAATCCACGCTTTTAACTGTTGGGTGCAATTTTTAAACCTGAACACGCATCCAGTCTAAGGAGAAGCCCTTGAGTAAGGAAGATGTTATCGAAATGGAAGGGACGGTTCTTGAGAACCTCCCCAACGCCATGTTTCGTGTGGAACTTGAAAATCAGCACAAGCTTTTGTGTCACATATCTGGCCGTATGCGCAAGCACTACATTCGGATCCTCCCGGGTGACAAGGTGACTGTGCAACTGACCCCCTACGACCTTTCAAAAGGCAGAATATCCTACCGCCACAAGTAGTATTCCCCAAACCCACTTCGGCAAATCCTGCGCCAACACCACGCGAATCCTCTGCCCCTCCGGTGATCGAGTCCTTTTTTATGATCACCACAGAGGCTGAGTGGGTTGCGACTTTGAATTGGGATTCTGATACGAATGAGAGGGTTAAAATTTAAAAAGGGTCGAGGTTCTGGGAGAAGAGTTCTCCAGATTCTCTATTTTTTTGAATGGATTTCTGGTCTCTTGGATGACTACGACCGAAGCCATGATTATGGCTCCGTTTTCTATACGGAGGAATAAAAAATGTCTCCGTGACCCCTGCTTATTCTGGATCCTGCATCGTGCAGGGTTGTCCGAGAAAAGAGCAGTTTGTTTGGGTCAGCGGAGACATTGGAACAGCATCAGGAGGGATGACTACCTACCCGATTGAAACCGTATTACTTCTTGCCACCCATCTTGACGCATTCGTCAATGAAGGCCTTGGCAGCATCACCGGCCAACTTTTGCTCTTCGGCAGACTTGGTGCAAGCAGCGACCACTGGATCGGCAGCGGTGTCAGCAGCGGAAACCAGGCCAGCAAAGCCAACGCCAACAAACATCGCAACGAACACGGGGATCAATTTCTTCATGGTAAAACTCCTAAGTAAAGTTGATTGTAAGCCACAGGTGAAACACTCCGTAAAGGTCAAGACAGCACCCTTTCCGGTAAAACAAAAAAAATACCACTTTTGAATAATAACCTCGCCTGATCTTCTTTATCGCGTTCCCTTTGATGCGTGAGTATCAAGTGGAAGCAAAATAGTTTCAATGGAAATCTTTTTTATTCATAAAAAAATAGTCCTTGACTTCACAAACACCGCAATCTTAACGAAAGAAAGGTGCATCCGCATCCCACTGTTGGCTTAGTACCAAGAGGGGAAAGGATAGTTTCCGACAATTTGCTTTTTTTTTGATTTTTTTGGTTGCCTCACGATGAATACGCTATACTATTCGTTGGCATCCAAAGAGTTAACCAGGGAACCAGACGGCTTGCAGTTGATCCATCCCATGAATTCATTTCCTCTATTTCCTCCGGGACTTCCTTTGCCCACACTGGTGCGTCAACTGGGTTTGATTCCGCGCAAGGGGATGGGGCAAAATTTTTTGATCGATGAAAACATCTCGGAAAAAATCGTTCGCTACAGCCAGGTACAATCGGATGACCGCGTTGTGGAGATCGGCCCGGGACTGGGGAGTCTGACCCGCCATTTGGCACGAATGGTCAAACATTTGATTGTCATTGAAATGGATCAGCGTTTGTTGACCGTTCTGCGGCACCGGGTGGGGGAGGATGTCTCCATGACGGTGGAATGGGCCGACGCTCTTCGGTTTGATTTTCTTGCCCTGAGTCAAACCCTGGGGGGACCGATCAAGATTGTGGCCAATCTTCCCTACAACATCAGCTCACCTTTGCTGGTGCATCTTTTGGATCACCGCCTTGCCATGGAGACGATGACCTTAATGTTTCAAAAGGAGGTTGCACAGCGCATCACCGCCCCACCCGGTGGTCGTGATTATGGCTCCCTTTCGGTACAGACGACACAGTGGATGGTGGTGGAATCGTTATTTGACGTGGGACCGCAGGCGTTTTATCCCGTCCCCAAGGTACAATCGACTGTGGTTCACATGCGACGCCGCAGTCAACCATTGGCAGCGGTTGACGATGCGACGTTGTTTCGGCAGGTTGTCCGCACCGCCTTCGGACAACGACGAAAGACGTTGACCAACGCGCTCAAGCCCATGCATCCAAACCCAAAATCCTGGCTTATGGACGCAGATATTGACCCTTCTCGTCGCGCAGAAACATTGGATTGTCACGAATTTGCCCGTTTGACCAACACGTTGGGATCACACAGTCGTTGATCAATGCAAGGTTGACCCGAAAAACGAGCTGAATTTCACACACACTGGTCCTTTTGTGTATTTTTACCGTTGGCGTTTAGGGGAAGTATGCTTGCTTTCTATGCGCGTTTAGCGTATATTTTGGCCATTCTGTCTCTCCCGTCCATTTTGACGGATACCAATTTTTAAGGATTTAATAATGGAATTTATTGAAACGACTGTCTTTTCAAGGTTTCTGCTAGAACATTTAACCGATACGGAATTTTCAGAGTTACAGCAAAAATTGGTTAAAAACCCAAAATTGGGGGATAAGATCCCAGGAAGTGGTGGTCTTAAGGAAAGTCAGGTGGGAATCTTCAAAACATGGTACTGGCAAGAGGGGTGGACTCCGAATCATCTATTTTCATCATGTTACTGACAACCAAATCTACCTGCTCACCTTGTACTGGAAAGGTGACGTGAAAGACCTTACCAAAAACGAAATCAGGATCCTGAACCGACTTATGGAAGGATGGAGCCATGGCAAAGCGTGAGTTATTCAAAGAACTGGTTGAGAGCATAAACGATGTTAATGCTTTCCGGGAAGGCAAGGTCACCTTGAGGCACTATCATGTAGCACCAAAACCACCCATAGCCATAGCCCCGGACCTCATCGTTAAGATTCGTGGAACAATGTCCCAGAGGGTTTTCGCCAGACGTCTCCGCATATCTGAATCGACATTGAAAAACTGGGAGCAGGGAAGAACAAAACCACCGCCAACCGCATCTGCATTGATCATGATGGTTGGTAGATTCCCGGATACTTTGGATCGGTTGGAAACCCTTCCGTAGACTAAGGGGTCTGAGTAGCAACGGATCAGAAACATTATCAGACCGTGACGTGCTGGGTCCACGAATATGTGGAGAAACGACGAGTCCCAAAATGGCCGCGGTCTAGAACTGATCTAAGACTTTGTAATTGATCCGAATCCCCGCAGCGTTCCACAGGCCATCCAGATAGGCGGTCAACTGTTCCCTCCCCAGATTCTCCTTGAAATCAGCCGTCAATTTTTGACGTTCTTCGGGACTCAGTTTGGTCGGATCACTTTTCTCGATGGCTTTGAGCTTGATGAGAGCCAAACCATCGGGGGTCTCCAGGACACCGTTGTGAATGGGGGTCTCCGCCGTCAACTTGAAGGCGGCGGTGCGCAATGAGGTATTGACCAGCGGGGTCTGCCCATCGCGCAAAAAAGGTTCCGAAGTCGCAACCTTCAGGGCCGGTTGGGAGGAGATCACCTTTTCCCACGGTGCCCCCTGGGCCAATTCCTTGAGCAGGGCATTCATCTGCTCTTGGGCCATGGCAACCCCCTTTTCCTGCTGATAGTCTTTGGTCACCAAGTCTTTGACCTCATTGAGCGGACGTGGTTGCGGTTCTTTGCGGTCAACGACGCGGAGAACGAAGAAACGACCCTCAGAAGCTTCGATGACCGCACTGGATTCCCCCTTCTGGGTTGCAAAGGCGGCATCCAGAAACTTGGGGTTCTGTTCCATGGCGTCCAGTTTGGCAACATCATCGCGGCTGAAAAAATCAACTTCCCGGTAACGTAGATTCAGATCGGTGGCGATGGTCTTGAAGTCGGCCCCGGAAAACACCTGATCTTCCAGGACAATGGAACGCTCATAAACGATATCGACCGCTTTTTTCTCGGTGAGGAGACCCTTGATTTCTGTTTTAACCTCTTGCTCTGGCCGCATTTGTTCGGGATGGATCTCCACAACCTGGATCAGGTGAACACCAAAGGGGGAGACCACAGGGGGGGAAATGGTCCCCTGTGCCTGGGAAAAGGCCTGATCCTCAAAAGCCTGGACCATGACCCCCCTGGCAAAAAGTCCCAAATCGCCACCCTGGTCGGCGGAGACATCCTCCGAAAGTTCTTTGGCGACCGCTTCAAAGGCTTCACCTTTGTCGATGCGACCTTTGGCGGCGTTGGCCTTTTCCATGGCCTGGGCCTCTGTAACGCCGTCGCCAATCTTGAACAAAATATGACGGGCACGTCGCTTTTCTTCTTGCCGATATTCTTCCTTGTGTTCGGTATAATAGTCATCAACCTCCGCTTCGGTGACGGTCACGGTATCCCGCACACTGTCGGTGGTCAACTGGATGGTGTTCAACCGCACCTGGACCGGGGAGCGATAACGTTCCTGATTTTTTTCCAGAAACGCGGTGAGTTCCGCCTCGGTTGGTTGAATCCCTTGGACCAACGGTGCAAAGGGAAGCGTCAGGATTTCTATGGAACGTTTTTCATTTTCAAGGTCATACAGGTTATCGACCATCAGGTTTGGGACGTGTACGGGGGTTCCCATGACCTGTTGCATTTGTGTGGCGATGAGATCGGTCTTGAGGGTTTGTTCATAATTTTTGGGGTTCATGCCGTTATTGCGGAGAACCAATTCGTAGTGTGCTGGGTCAAATTGGGCATCCTTTTGAAAGGCGGGGGTGCTGGCGATGGTCTCCCGTAGGGTGTTGGTGGAGACGGTGAGTCGCAGATCGTGGCCTTTGGCCAGGATCAGGTTACGGTTGATCATGGCGTTGAGGGTGCGTTGTTTGAGTCCCAGAGTCTCGGCGGTTTTTTTATCCAGAGAACCGCCAAAGCGTTGGCGCAGACGTTGAAAATCGTTGTCGTAAGCAACGGCAAACTCGCGTGGACCGATTTTCCAATGTTTGGCCTCCACCAGGGGTTCCTGGCTTTGACTGTTCACATAGTCTCCGACCCCCCAAACCATGAAACTCAAGGCGATAAGGAACAATAACAGCTTGACGACGAACGTGTTGGCGCCTTTGCGCAAAAAATTAAGCATGGTACGAAAACTCCGCGCACGGTGGAGGGGATGTGAAAATCATTGACTGGCGGTCCAAAGAATAGTGATACAAAATGAAAATTGCCAGTTTTTTGCATAAACTGGTCTTCATGGTTTTCCGCCAGCCGCCGTTTGTTCCGCTGTTGTGGCATGGTTTGGGATGGACGGCAAGGAGTGTTGCACAGCAAAAATGGGGCCTAAGATGACTCTTTGGGATGTGGGGGTGCGGGTTCGACGTGAGTTGACGACAACCATTGCATCCGGTAGCTTTCTCGTCAGGATATACTTCGATGAGGTTTTGGAATTGGCTGGAGTTGTGCATCCGTAATGGTCATCATTCGCGGCAGTACCAATGTGACTTCCCGCTTTACCAAGGCGGTCGTTACCATCGGCAACTTTGATGGTGTCCATTGTGGACATCAGGCTATCTTTACCCGATTGTCATCCTTGTCCCGGTTGCACGATGGCGCACCGCGGGTGGTCATCACGTTTGAACCCCACCCTCGGCAGTTTCTCAGTGCCAATAAGACTATTTTGGCCCGGATCACGGGTCTTAGGGCGAAGATTCGCCGTCTTGAAGAGGTTGGGGTGGATGGGGTTTTGGTGTTGGGCTTCAGCCATCCGTTGGCAACCTTGTCGGCGGCGGATTTTGTCCAACGCTATTTGATCCATGGGCTTGAAGTTCGGGAAGTGCTGGTGGGGGAAAATTTTCGCTTTGGATCGGGTGGCCAGGGGAACTTGGAAACCATGCGGAAAATGGGTGAAATCGCCGGGTTTGGCGTGCATGGGCAGCCATTGCAACGGGTCGGTGATACGGTGATCTCTTCGTCGATGATCCGCAAGGCGGTGAGTACGGGGGATTTGCAACAGGCTGGTGCCATGCTGGGGCGTCCTTTTGAGATGGAAGGGCGGGTTTTGCCTGGGGCGCAGAGGGGACGCACCCTGGGGTTTCCAACGGCCAATATTCCGGTGAAAAATATGTTGCATCCGCCCCTGGGGGTGTGGGTGGTCCAGGGATGGGTGGATGGGCGTTGGTGGGGGGGGGTTGCCAATCTGGGGCGTAATCCCACCTTCGGCGATGGGGGCTGGGTCACGCTGGAAACCCATCTGCTGGGGTATTCGGGGGAACTCTACCGGCGTTGGTTGCGGGTTCAGTTTTTAAAGTTTATCCGTCCTGAGCGGACATTTTCTGGCGTGGATGCCTTGAAAAAACAAATCGCTCAGGATGTTCGGGAGGCGGCGGAGTATTGGGATCATCTGGCCGCCATGAATGCCAAGGATCAGGGAGTCGAATAAGCCGTGGATTACAAGGATACGGTGCTTTTACCGCAAACAGGGTTTGCCATGCGGGCTAACCTTCCCGCGCGTGAGCCGGAACTGTTGAAAAAATGGCAGGAGATGGATTTGTACCGGTCTCTGCGGCAGCAGGGGAGAGGGCGCAAACCTTTCATACTCCACGATGGCCCCCCCTATGCCAATGGCAATCTCCATATGGGGCACGCCATCAACAAGGTTCTCAAGGATATCATCGTCAAATCGCGGCAAATGATGGGGTTTGATGCCGATTATGTCCCGGGGTGGGACTGCCATGGTCTCCCCATCGAGACCAAGGTGGAGCAGGAACTCAAAAAAGAGGGGAAAACCAAGGAATCGGTGGATACCGTCGCTTTTCGTCGGCGTTGTCGTGCGTATGCCGAGCATTGGGTCGGGATACAAAAGGGAGAATTTGTCCGCCTGGGGGTGATCGGTAACTGGGATCAACCCTATCGGACCATGGATTACCCCTTCGAGGCCGATATCGTCCGGGAGTTGGGCAAATTTTTGGCCAACGGTGGGCTTTATAAGGGGTTCAAGCCGGTCTACTGGTGCGTCCATGATGTCACGGCCCTGGCCGAGGCGGAGGTGGAATATCAGGATCATACGTCCCAGGCAATTTATGTGAAATTTCCGTTGGCCGACGGCGTTTCCTTGGGCGAACTCGATGGGGTGCTGGCGGACCGGCATCCGATTTCGGTGGTGATTTGGACCACCACCGCCTGGACGATCCCCGCCAATCTGGCAGTGGCTGTGAATCCACAACTGGTCTATGTGGCCCTGGAAATTTTGGATCCGTGTGGCCATGCCAATCTGGATCGCGGTGAACTTTTGATCGTGGCGGAAGGGTTGTGGGAAGCGACGGTGGATGCCATCGGCGTTGCCCGTGACCAGGTGACGGTTTTGGCCCGTTTTCCGGGAGCTGCCTTGGAAGGGCGTCGTTTTCGGCATCCCTACCTGAATCAGGATGCCCCGATCCTCCTGGGCGACCATGTGACGCTGGAGGCGGGTTCCGGTTGTGTCCATACCGCCCCAGGCCATGGCCATGAGGACTATGAAGTGGGGATGCGTTATGGGTTGGAGGCTTTCAACCCGGTGGATGATCGGGGGTGTTTCAAGCCGGAAACGCCATTGTTTGCCGGAAATTTTATCTTCAAGGCCAACGATGCGATCATCGACCATCTGCAACGGACCCGAAAGCTTTTGGGGCGTGCCGCTCTCCAGCACAGTTATCCCCATTGTTGGCGTTGTCATCATCCGGTGATCATCCGGGCGACGCCGCAATGGTTTATCTCCATGGAGACCAACGATCTGCGGCATAAGGCGGAAGCGGCCATTCGCGCCACCCAGTGGATACCCGCCTGGGGCGAGGAGCGTATTTTTAATATGGTTCATGGCCGTCCCGATTGGTGTGTCTCCCGGCAACGGGCGTGGGGTGTCCCGATCACGGTGATCACCTGTAGCGGATGCGGTGCCAATTGCACGGACAAGAGTGTGATCGAAACCGTGGCGGCGGCGGTGGAACAGGGGAGTGCCGATGTTTGGTTTGAACGGGAAGCGGCGACGTTTCTCCCCTCGGGGTTTACCTGTCCCCAGTGTGGCGGTGGAACGTTTCAGAAGGAGTCGGATATTCTGGATGTCTGGTTTGATTCGGGGGTGACGCACGCAGCGGTTCTGGAAAACCGGCGGCAGGATGGGTGGGGGTTGCAGTGGCCCGCCGATCTTTACCTGGAAGGGTCGGACCAACATCGGGGGTGGTTTCACTCCAGCTTGCTGACCTCGGTGGGAACCCGTGGTGTGGCCCCGTATCGGGCGGTGTTGACCCATGGTTTTGTCGTCGATGGCCGTGGGCGTAAAATGTCCAAATCTTTGGGCAATGTTATCGCCCCGGAAAAGGTGATCAAGCAATATGGTGCCGATATTTTGCGCATGTGGGTGAGTGCCGAGGATTATGCCGGTGATATCCGTATCTCCGATGAAATCCTTAAAGGGTTGGCCGATGCCTACCGGCGCATTCGTAATACCATGCGCTATCTTTTGGGTAACCTGCATGGGTTTGATCCCAAGGTCCACGCTATCCCCCTGGAACAGATGCCCGCTTTGGATCAATGGGCTTTGGACCGTTTGAGCCATTTGACGAGTGAGATCATCGCCGCTTACGAAGAATATGCGTTTCACCGGGTTTATCAGGATTTGCATTTTTTTTGCGCCGTGGATATGGGGGCGTTTTATCTCGATATTTTAAAGGATAGGCTTTATTGTGACGGGGCCGATTCCTTGTCGCGCCGTGCGGCACAGACGGTATTGGACCATATCTTGAATGCCCTGGTCCGGTTGATGGCACCGATCCTCTCTTTTACCGCCGAAGAAATTTGGCAACATATGGCGGGGACGCCGGGAGAGTCGGTCCATCTGGCGGCGTTCCCCGAAGTCCATCCCGAATGGCGCAACGAAAATTTGGCGACCTCCTGGAAACGGTTTCGTGAGGTGCGGGCTTTGGTGTATCGCCTCTTGGAAGTGTTGCGCAACGAAAAGGTGATCGGTTCTTTCATGGAGGCGGGTGTCCGGTTTTCCGCGACGAAGGATTGGATGGCCTTTTTGTCCTCTTTCGATGGACTTGCCCGTCTTTTGATGGTTGCGCGGGTGGATATCGTGGAACAAGATGCCCCTCCGGCCCAGGAAAACGGGCTGCCGGGTTTGTTTGTCGCGGTGGTCCGGGCTGATGGGCGGAAATGTCAGCGGTGTTGGAACTGGGGTGATGATGTGACGGGGGAGGGTGAATCCCAGATATGCCCCATCGGTGCCCAAGTGGTGAGGATTACGCATTCATGAGGGGTCTGCTCGTAGGGATTCCCGCCGCGCTGATGGTCCTGGCGGCGGATCAGGTGAGCAAATGGGTGGCGGTGGAACAATTGGCCAATGGTCGCCGCATCATCCTTTGGGAAAATTTTTTTGATTTGGTTTTGGTTTATAATGTCGGGGCCGCTTTTGGCCTGTTTCAAAACTTGGTCCCGTTGTGGCGCAATCTTCTTTTGGTGGGGGTGGCCCTGGTGGCGGTCGTCGCAATCGTCTCCATCCTCCGTCATACGACCAGTCCATGGTTAATCCTGGGGATGGCCCTGATCTTGGGGGGTGCCCTGGGCAACCTGATCGACAGGGTGCGCCTGGGAAAGGTGGTGGACTTTCTTTATGTCCATTGGCATGATCTTTCCTGGCCGGTATTCAATGTGGCCGACAGTGCCATTTCTGTGGGGGTCGCAATGCTCCTGTTGGATTATTTCCTGAACGCGGATGACAAGGAGGCGGCATGAGACGTGACCGGATGCTTCGGATAGTGGTGTTGGGGTGTGGCTTGTTGGCGGGATGCTCGAGCAATATGACGCTTCCGTGGGAAAAGGATATGTTGGATCCTGGACGGGTGGTCACCCGCGAACCTTTAGAAATTCCACCCGATTTAAGTGAATTGCCCGATCCGAACGTATCAAAACCGGAGCCGGTTTTGGATACCTGGGTCAATCCCGATGCGGTGGGTGGTGGCCAAGGGGTGGGAAAACAAGATGGTGGCAAGGATAAACTGCCGTTTGCCATTCCCGCCGTCCGTGAAGACAATGAGGGACTTTCGCGTAATGAAAAAGAAACCCTGCCAAAATGGATGGATGCTCCGGTCAAGGCGCATTGATTATTTCGTTGTTTTTTTTGCCCTTGTTTTCACCCTGTCGGGGATGGGAATGAACGTGGCCTGGGGATTGGAGTCCGAAGAGTTGACCTTGGGTAACGGGCTGCGATTGATCATGGTGCGGGAACCCAAGGCCCCTGTGGTCATGACCCAGGTTTGGTATCGGGTGGGGGGGGTAGATGAGGTGACCGGCAAAACGGGATTGTCCCACATGCTGGAACACATGATGTTCCAGGGGACGCGGGATGTCCCTCCGGGGGGCTATGGTCGGATGATTGCCCGGCATGGTGGCGAGGAAAATGCTTCTACAACCTGGGATTTTACCGATTATTGGTCCAAACTCTCCTCCGATCAACTGGACTTGGCCCTGAAGCTTGAGAGCGACCGTATGCACAATTTGGTTTTGGATGCGGAGCGGTTTCAGTCGGAAAACAATGTGGTGCGTGAGGAGCGACGTTCCCGCTTTGATTCCAATCCTCAGGGACGTTTCTTTGAAAAATTCAGACATTTTTTTTTCCAGGATCATCCCTATGGCCGTCCTGTCATCGGTTGGATGAAGGATATCGAAGGGTATACCGTGGCGGATCTGGAATCATGGTATCGCCATCATTATACGCCGGATAATGCCATTGTCGTCATCGTGGGGGATGTGGACTTTGCCCAGGGGAAAAAGCTGGTTGAAGCCTATTTTGGACCCATCCAACCGAGTGCTGGCAAACGGGGGGAACGGTTACCCCAAACACAGCCTATTGTCGGGGGGCGTCGTTTGGTGGAACGGGATCCTGGGGTCATGGCTCCGTCATTGCACATCGCTTGGCCGGCACCCTCTTACACCTTTGGGGATTCGACGGATGTCCCGGCCCTGGACGTGTTGGCGACCATTCTGGGTGGTGGCGGGTCCAGTCGTTTGTACCGCCATGTGGTCATGGAGCAACAGAAGGCGGTGATGGTGCAGTCGCGCTATTCCGGCATGACGTTGGGGATGGATTCCTTGGATATTGATGCCGATCCTTGGGATGGTTTTCCGGTGGAAGATTTGGAAAAGGCGATTGTGGCGGAGGTTGCCGATCTGAGAGAGCATTTGGTGACGGACGAAGAATTACAACGGGCTAAAAATGGGTTGTTGGCGGAGCGGATCTACGATCGGGATTCGGTGGATCATCTGGCGTCGTTGATCGGACAACTGAGCATCATCGGTCTTGATTGGCGGCACTTTGTGGAGGGGTATCCGCAGATGATTCAAGAGGTGACGGCAGAGCGTATTCGTGAGGTTGCGGTGCGCCATTTAGGATTGGACAAGGCTGTTGTCGGGATATTGACGCCATGAAACCATGGATTGCCTTGGGTTTGGTGATGATATTGGGGTGGTCTCCGGCCCTCTCTTTTGGGGAGACGGCAATGGCCGCAGCCCGTTTTTTTCAGACCAGGGAGGGGATGCGCGTCTATCTGGTGGAAAATCATGCCAATCCCATGGTCGAGGTGAGTATTTTGACCCGTGGTGGTTCGGTTTTTGATCCCATCGGCAAGGAGGGGGTGGCGTATCTGACCGCCTGGATGTTTAACGAAGGGGCGGGGGAGATGGATTCGGAGACCTTCCGTGGTCGTCTGGATTATTATGGAATCGTCATGGATGCCAATGCGGGTCGGGATACCCTGGGGGTCAACATGACGACGTTATCGGGGCATTTGGAGGAGGCTTTTGGTCTTTTGTCTTTGGCGGTGACCCAGCCCCGTTTTGATCGTGAGGATTTGGAACGGGCACGTCAGGAGACGATCAGCACCTTGAAGCAATCCCGTGAACATGCCGATTGGTTGGCGGGTTTGCGGTTGTATGCCATGATGTTTCCCGGTCATGGGTATGGGCATCCCACGATCGGTTCGGAGGAGAGTGTGGCCCGGATCACCTTGAATGATGTGCGGCAGTTTCATGTGAAAAGTATGCATGGTCCGCAGATGGTGATGGCGGTGGCTGGGGATGTGACCGAGGCGACTCTGCGGCAGCTTTTGGAGAAGACCATGGGGGGGGTGGATCCCAGACCTTCCCTTCGTGGACCGATTGCGGCGACCCCATCGGTGGCGGAAGGGGCATTGTTTCATGTGGCGATGGATAGTCCCCAGACGGCCATTGAGATGGGTGTGGTTGCCATGGATCGGGAGGATGGGGATTATTATCCGATGTTGGTGTTGGGACAGGCGTTTGGTGGTCATGGATTGACGAGTCGATTGTTTGAGGAAATTCGTGAGAAGCGGGGGTTGGCGTATGGGGTCAACGCTTCTTTTAGCCCTTTGGAGGGGCGCGGCCCTTTTGTGATCTCCATGAAGACCAAGACCGATACGGTGGCGGAGGCGTTGGGGTTGATTCGGGAGGAAATGACGGTTGTGGCGCGGGATGGGTTGGGCAAGCAGGAGTTGGAGGATGTGAAACGCTATTTGACCCAATCGTTTGCCCTCAATTTTGATACTTTGAAAAAACAGGCGGCGACTTGGAGTTTGATTGGCTATTATCGGCGTGGGATGGATTATCTACAGCGTTGGCCTGAACGTATCCTGGGGGTGGGGGAGGGGGATGTCAAGCGGGTGGCGCGTCGCATATTGAATCCGAACCATTTTCAGACGGTAACTGTGGGTAAAACGGTGCGTTAGAAAATTATTAAAAGAAAAAAGGGGTCTGGGG
>PEAO01000092.1 GCA_002753615.1 Magnetococcales bacterium DCbin2 | reverse complement strand
CTTCCAAAAAGCCTCCGACCAGCGGAAGGGGGGCAGGTTTTTTTGAATTTCCGGTTCCATAGCGCTAACGGTCGATCTCCCCAAAAACAATATCAATCGTCCCCATCATCGTCGTGACGTCTGCAATCATATGGCCGGGACACATGGTCTTGAGTGCCTGAAGGTGGTTAAAACCCGCCGCACGAATCTTGACACGATAAGGCTTGCTCCCCCCCTGGGAAATAATATAGACCCCCAGTTCCCCCTTGGGGCTTTCCGTCGCCAGATAAACCTCTCCCGGTGCCACGGTAAACCCTTCCGAAACCAACTTAAAATGGTGAATCAAAGATTCCATCCCCCCATGCATGTCATCGCGTTTGGGGATGGATAATTTAAAGTTGGCCAGCTTAACATCACCTTCGGGCATTTTATCCAGGCATTGCTGAATAATGCGCGTGCTTTGACGCAACTCTTCAACCCGGACCAAGTAACGATCATAACAGTCCCCGTTCTTGCCCACAGGAATGTCAAAATCACAGCGATCATAGGCATCGTAAGGTTCCGCCTTGCGCAGATCATAAGCGATGCCGGACCCCCGGAGCATGGGTCCAACACATCCCATATCCAACGCCTGTTCCGCCGTCACAACCCCCACCCCTACCAACCGCTGCTTCCAGATACGATTGTTGGTCAACAAGGTTTCATACTCGTCAATCTTTTTGGGAAAATCGTCGGCAAAAGCCCGAATTTTTTCCGCAAGGCCGTCGGGAAGATCCTTAGCCACACCACCGGGGCGAAAATAGGCCGCATGCATACGCGCACCACACACCGCCTCATACATGTCCATAATCGCTTCGCGCTCGCGGAAGCAATAAATAAACATGGTCATGGCCCCCACATCCAGCCCATGGGCACCCACGAAGAGCAGATGGTTCAGAATCCGGGTCAACTCGGCAAAAATAGTCCGAATATACTGGGCACGTTCCGGTGCTGTAACCCCCAGGAGCTTCTCCACAGCCAACACCCAGGTATGCTCCTGGCTCATCATGGACATATAGTCCAGACGATCCCAATAGGGGAGACCCTGGAGATAGGTTTTATGTTCGAGGAGCTTTTCCGTACCGCGATGCAACAACCCGATATGGGGATCGGCCCGTTCCACCACCTCACCATCCAACTCCAGGAGTAAACGCAACACCCCATGGGCCGCAGGATGCTGCGGTCCAAAGTTGATGGTGTAGTTTTCTATCTCCTTACGTGGTTCCATCTTCCCCGACTCTTTTTTTCAGACCCAAGACCCATCCATCACCCTGTCCACCACGATCCACCAACCCAAATCCAACCCTTATGGCGATTTCCGATAAGGTTCCTTATCTTCCCGTTTCAGACGGATCGGCTCCTTGACCAGCATCCCCCGCACCGCGTCATACCGCGATTCCACGAGACCCGTCACCGGAAAATCCTTGCGCAACGGATAGCCATGAAAATCATAATCATTGAGGATGCGCCGCAAATCTGGGTGACCGCTAAAGAGTATGCCGAACATATCATAGGCTTCACGCTCGTACCAGTTGGCGCAACCCCAAACGCCACTGATGCTGGGGACCAAAACCCCCTCCGGTACCGGCAGCTTGACCCGAATGCGATGATTTTTATGGACCGACAACAGTTGATACACCAGTTCAAACGGAACCTCACGTTCGGGATAATGGACACCCGCCAGATCGATCAAAAGCTTAAAGTCCAAAGCGATGTCATCGCGCAGCCGGGTCATGGTCTGGACCAGATCACTTATGGCGAGGTGAATCACCAGGGCATCGGCCAGCCTCTCCATCGTCAACGCAGGAAGCTTGGTACGAACCTCTTGCTCCAATCGATCCAGTTTATTCGGGGTCATACCGATTCCCCCCATCCCGAATAGAGGGTATTGGTCCGATGAATTTTTTTATGC
Source organism: Magnetococcales bacterium DCbin2 (assembly GCA_002753615.1). Lineage (GTDB taxonomy): Bacteria > Pseudomonadota > Magnetococcia > Magnetococcales > UBA8363 > UBA8363. The sequence goes on along the minus strand of PEAO01000092.1, from coordinate 10,859 downwards.
AGTTGCAATACGCCGTAAAGAAACGCCTCGGCGGTCGGAGGGCATCCTGGAATATAAATATCCACCGGGATAATCCGGTCACACCCCCGGACCGTGGAATAACCATAATGGTAATAACCGCCACCATTGGCGCACGATCCCATGGAGATCACCCACCGGGGTTCCGCCATTTGATCATAAAGCTTGCGTAACGCCGGGGCCATCTTATAAGTCACGGTCCCGGCAACGATGATGACATCCGACTGCCTGGGACTGGCGCGAAACACAATGCCAAAACGGTCCAGATCATAACGGCTGGCACCCGCCTGCATCATCTCCACCGCACAACAGGCCAATCCAAACGTCATCGGCCACATGGATGAAGTCCGTGCCCAGTTGACCAGTTTATCCGCCGAAGCCAGCATAAATCCCCGGTTGGCGACTTCTTCACGAATCTGGGTCACCCCCTGGATCATCTCCACGGCATCACTCCCATTCCAAGGCCCCTTTTTTCCAGACATAGGCATAACCCACCAAAAGTACCGAAAGAAAGAGCATCATTTCGATAAAACCGATGAGACCTATGGACTCAAAAGCCACCGCCCACGGAAACAAAAAAGCGGCTTCGATGTCGAACACAATAAAAATGATGGCGATCAAATAAAAGCGTACATCAAAACGCATCCGTATCCGCCCAAGGGGGGCGAAACCGCATTCGTATTGATCCAGTTTTTCATGATAAGGACGTTTGGGACCGACCAGATAGGAAAATCCCATGGCACCGCCGCCAATGGCCAAAGCGGCACCCAACAGGACGAGAATTGGAAAATAATGTTCGAGCATGTTTCCTTAATCCTTAGAAGCAACCGTCCAACGGCACAACTTCCCAACGCCAGTTTTTGGACAAGTACCATCCAAAAGGTGCATGAGTCAACAACCAAATCTACACGGCACGTTTTCTTTTTCAATGAACATGAATGTGCCTAAAAAACAGCCATTTAATACAAATATATTCTGTCTTTAAAAAAGGCCCCTATCCTTCGGCACATCGTTCCATCCCAAGGGAGACCAGCCAAACCATTGCAATACTACCCGCCGCTGCTGTCTGTAAAAAAATCCAATTCTTCGAAAATAGAACAGATTTTTCTTCCAAAAGCAGATAGACTGCTTCCAGCATTTAATTGGCCTAAATTGGGAGCTTCCGATGTCGCATACAGCCACTTTTGATGATGTCTGGAAACTGTTCCAGGAAACTGCCGCCCAGATGCGAGAAACCGACCGATTGGTCAAAGAAAACACCGCCCAGATGCGAGAAACCGACCGAAAATTCCAGGAAACCGAACGCTTGGTTAAGGAAAACGCTGCCCAGATGCGGGAAACCTACCAGAGACTTCGGGAAACAGATCGTCTGGTCAAGGATGTCTCCCGGCAGGTGGGAAATCTGACGGGCAAGTGGGGACAGTTCGTGGAAAACCTAGTGGCCCCCGGTTGTCAGACCCTGTTTGCCGAACGGGGTATTCCAGTCCATCAGGTGTACCAACGGGTCAAGGCCAACCTTGATGACGGTCGCACCATGGAAATCGACATCCTGGTGGTTAATACCGGGGCAGTAGTACTGGTGGAAGTCAAAAGTACCCTGACGGTGGCCGACGTTCGTGATCATTTGGATCGTTTGGGACAATTCAAGGCGTTCTTTCCCCGTTACCGCGATTGCCGGGTGATGGGTGCCGTGGCAGGCATCACCACCGAGGAGGATGCCGGACGTTTCGCAAAAAAACAGGGACTTTTCGTGATGGTCCAGTCGGGAGAAAACGTGGTCCTAGCCAACGAACCCGGATTTCAGCCAAAAACTTGGTAGCGACCATACTCGAAAATTATGGCTCAATGGGTAAAGGTGTCCGCCCGCCTGTTTTCTGAACTCCGTAACCGCCACAAGAGAGAAATCCGGTTGATGAGGATGCTGCCCGCCTTGAGTAAGACTCCCATCCCATTTCGCCGGGCAAGTTCCAAAAGCGGATAAAAAATCAACGGGTCAAGGCCAACCTGGATAACGGTCGCATCATGGAAATGATCATGGGGAACTCATCGGGTACCCTGGTTTTTTAAATGATACACCCCCGCCTCAATGGCCAAGCGATACCCCAAAGCCCCAAACCCGGACATTTGCCCAATGGCAATATCGGCAATATAAGAATGATGCCGAAAAGGTTCGCGACGATAAATGTTGGAAAGATGAACCTCAATCACCGGTATCCCCACACCCAGCAAAGCATCACGCAACGCAACCGACGTATGGGTCAACGCCGCAGGATTGATGATGATCAAATCCTCCTCGCCGTAGGCGGCACCAATCCGGTCCACCAAAACCCCTTCATGGTTGCTCTGGAAAAAATCAAGTTCCACACCCCACTGTTCCGCCTGAACCCGGCAATCACGTTCAATATCCGCCAGCGTGGCCGCCCCATAGACCGAGGGTTCCCTCCGTCCCAAAAGATTTAAATTCGGCCCATTCAAAATCAATATGCGAAACCGTTCATCAGAGACGCCGGACATCATTCTTTCCCTTCCCTCCCAAGGAGTCACCAAACCCAATCAAACGCTCCGCCAAACGATGCCCACCCCACGAAACCGATACCGCAGCCGAAGACCCCTCCTGCATACGTCGTCTCAACCCATCCAGTCGTCGCTCACCCCCCCTGGCCGGGTCCAACCGCATGACCCGTCCCCGCATCGCCCATTCCAAAAACCGCAACAGTGGTTCCAAATCGGCATCCTGACCATCCTTCCTCCCCACCACAGGACGCGGACCTAGCCCCCCCTGCCCTCCCTGCCCCATAGCACGCCAAAACGTCTCCAACCGTTCAATCGAACCCTCTTTTTCCCGGATACCTTCATCAGGATCATACGATTCCAACCCTTTCAGAACCCCCTCAAACCCCCTGGTCGCCGCCCGGCCCACCTCACCCAAAGCACCACGGATCACTTCGCCAAACCGCTCTCCACCCTGCGCCATGAAGCGTGAAAAAAGATACCACTGCGCCACCTGCCCCGGATCGGTAATCAACAAAGACTCCAAAAATTCCCAAGCCTCCCCAAATTGATTATCCCGGATCAGGGCCATCATTTTATTCATGTTTTCCAGTTCAGTCCCCATGCTCCCTCCAGGCCGGTACCGGGGCAAGACACCCTTTAAAACAAAAAGCTCCATTCCTCGTTCTTGAATTGGCTTCTGCAATTTAAACAAAGTCAGAAGCAAAGTCAAAAGCGAAGAATGAAGCTATGTACGTTAAATATTAAAAAAAGAATCAAAACCCTGGGGGCAATCCCCCAGACCCCTTTTTTCTTTCAATAATTTTTTAGGGGGGGTGAACGATTATTTCTTCCGGTTCTTCCCCATCTCCTCAGCCAAAGCCAAAGCATGATGAAAAGAACGGCAATCAGCTACCCCCCGACCGGCAATATCATAAGCGGTGCCGTGATCAACACTGGTTCGGATAAAAGGGAGACCCAGCGTACAATTGACCGCCTCACCAAAAGCCAACATCTTGATGGGGATGAGGGCCTGGTCATGATACATCAAGATCACCGCATCATAGGTTGACCGCATCCGATCATGAAACAAGGTATCCGCAGGCAAAGGACCAATAAGCCCCGGACCATAAACACCACGCAATGCCGCACAAACCGGGGCGATGATCTCACCTTCCTCTTGACCAAAAATCCCCCCCTCGCCCGCATGAGGATTCAACCCCGCAACCGTCACGCGCGGCGACGAAATCCCAAAATCCTGCACCAACGCCTCCCAGGTCGTCACAATAACCCGATGCAACCGCTCCTGCGTCAGCGTCGATGACACACTCGCCAAAGATTGATGAATGGTAACCGGTACCACCCGCAATCCCTTTCCCGTCAACATCATGACCGGTTGCGCCACCTCCGCAAACGAACCAATCAATTCCGTATGTCCCGGAAACGTATATCCCGCCGTATGCATGACCCCCTTGTTGATGGGCAAAGTCACCATGGCATCTACGCGCCCCGCTTGCGCCAAACGACAACACGCAAGAATGCTGTTCACCGTCGCCGCAGCAAACCGTGGATCGGGCAAACCAAACACAATATTTTCAAAAGGAACCGTCTCTTCTACCGGAATGACACAAAAACAAGAGGCCAGTGCCCCCACCACCATCTCTGGAGATTTAACCTCCCGGATGGGGCAATCAAGATGCAGATGCCGCGCCGTCACCCGAAACACCTCGGGATCCCCCACATACACACGCCGGGGAACCGGCGAAAATCCCCGGAGGGCAAGCTCCGGCCCGACACCCGCCGGATCTCCCATAGTCACTGCGATCAAGGAAATTCCACAAAAGCGCGTAGGCGAAGATCCCGCAGCCATTGCTTGTAACGATCCTTGATTTTAGTCCCCATCAACCGCTGCTCCAACATCGATTTTTGCGCTTCAAATGAGTTGGGACTCAAAGATTCCTTGTCTTCCAGCAAAATCAAATGCCAGCCAAATCCGGTTCGCACCGGCTCGCCAACCTCCCCCTTTTTCAGAGTATTCATCGCATTGTCAAACGCTTCGACCATCACACCCTGTTCAAACCACCCCAGGCTTCCCCCATCCTTGGCGGAGCCTTCATCTTCGGAAACCTCACCGGCCAATTGTGCAAACGGTGTCCCTTTCCTGATTTTTTCCCGATACTCCTTGATTTTCTCCAAAGCCTCCGCCTCGCTCCGATTTTCGTTCACCTTGACGAGAATATGGCGCGCCTTATAACGATACCGCGCAGGCTGGGCATCCTGGGAGACCTCCTTGGACCTCCGTTCGATCATCTTGAAGATGTGAAATCCATCCGGTGAACGCAACGGTTCCGAAATCTCCCCTTTCTGCATGTGAAAAACAACACCCTCCAATTTTTCCGGCAACTCCCCCTTTTTAAACCAGCCCACATCGCCACCCTTCAAACCGGATGGATCGATAGAATACTGACTAGCAAGCGATGACAGACTCTTCCCCTCGCGTAACGATGCCACCAACTTGCTCGCCTTCTCCTGCAACTGTTCCACCGCATCCGCGCTGCTGCCCGCCGGAATATCCAACAAAATCTGCCCCAGATGAACCTCTTCCTCCCGCGTCTGATCGGTGGGAGTCTGATTGAAAAGAATCCGTAATTCCTCGTCAGTCACCGTCACCAGCGGCGCAATAATTCTTTTCTGCAACCGGTTTTCCAACAATTGATCGTTGAGTTGCAAACGATACCGATCATAATCGATGCCATCTCGCCTCAAGGCGGCAGGTAACCCCCCCTGTGGCAGATTATTTTTCCGCTCTACCTGCGCAATAATCTCATCAACATCTTCATCCGTCACCGTCACACCCAACTGCGCCGCTTTCTGATCACGCAATTTGCGAACGATCAATTCCTCCAAACCACGCTTGCGTAATGCCTCCAGATCAAAATCCTCCCCCTTCTTCCGCATTTCCTCCATGGCGGGCCGGATCAGTTCATCCACCTCCGACTGCGTGATAATCTTCGGCTGCACCGGCTGATCGCTGATGACCTGGGCTTCGACAATTGCCGCGATTTTATCCAACGTTCCCGCACGGACAAACGGTTCACTCAGGAGTTGGGCCGGAACCTTGTCCGCGTCAGGCTCGGAAACCATCCTCTTGGAAGCCTTGTCTGAAGTCACCTTGAGAGATTTTTCCGTCAACGGCTGCGCCCAAGTCAGGCTCGCACCAAAAGTTAAAATCCCCGCACCAAGGACCAGCATGAACAGCACGCCCATGCCACGGACACAACGCCCCCCGCGCCACCCACCTGTCACCGTCGCCATCACCCCAAAAAACCTCCGAAAGGGTTTGTAAAACTTAAACGCCATAGTCGCCAATACCCTTCAGACCCAAAAACAACCCGATAAAACCACCCCCATGGTTATCGGTATCGTGGGCCAAGTTACGCCCCCCCTCCACACTCACCGTCCAACATTGATGAATATAGGCCAGACCCGTCCTCCAACTTTTGATGTTACTCTGATTCAGGGAATAATTCGCCTCCTGACTCCAGGACCATTGCTCATTCAGCCCCACCCGGGAATCCACCACGGCATCTTCCAACAACGCCCCGTTATTTTCCATCATGTTTCCCACCGCAGAGGGTTGATTATAATGATAGCCTACCGAGATACTGTCCCGTTTGGTCGGAGAAAGCGACACACGTACCGCCGTATTTTCCAATTCCACCTCATAAGGATCATAACGATTGGCGGCACTGACCTCCAATCCCCCCGACAGTTGCATGGACACGTTGGAAACAATGGGTGAAAACTCATAGCCTTGCTGGTATTCCTGAGAACCTTCCGGTGCCCACCTTTGGCCCACCGACCATTCCATACTCTGCAAAAACGGATCCCCAGATCCATGATCGAGGAGCCGCGTCGTCAGGGCATAACCGACACGATGACCGACACTGATGCGGTCAAGTCCCGAATACAACGAATCGCCAAACAGGTTGGAAAATGCGAAATATCTCTGGGTAGCATCATAGTTGGGCAACAAGCTTTGATCGGTGGCGGCATTGTGGGCATATTCAATTCTGGGTTCCAGGGTATGGGTCGCAAAGCCTGGATAATACTTAAACAGTTGACTGGTGAGGCCAACGCTGACCATGGAGGCCTCCCGATGTTGGGTACTATCGAGATCGGTTCCGGTTTGATCAGGATCCCCCTGAATAGCATACGCGGTTTCGCGCACTTGACCCCGCATGGTCAACCGCGTCACCCCCAGTGGCCGGGTATATTCCAACGTTGGGGCGGCATCGATCCGTTGCACCGCATCGCCCGACATTTGGTAAAAATGATCCAGGTGAAATTCGCGCTGCAACCGCCAGCGGTCATGATCCCAACCCTCGAAAAACATCCCCTCTGGGAGTGCATTCAAACTCTGACTATCGGAATAGGCCATGAACGGGAGACTTTGGACAGTAAATTGATCATCGGCAGCTTCCAAATCCTGGTTCCAACGCCCCCCCGCCCGGAAGGTGGTATACCCGTCTTCACGAATCCCGGAACGATTGGCGACCACAGTGGATTCCAAGCGGCGCGCTGTGGAATCCACCAATGTTTGATGAAAGTCGTTAATGTAATCGCGGGTCTGACTGAATTCTCCCCTGGCTACAAGATCCCATCCCCACAACCGCCCTTTATGATCCAGGGTAGACAACCCCCGCCACCGATCTTCCAAGGTGTCCTGAATCTGTTGCGTTTGCAGTGTCCCCTCATACCCCAGCCCCAGATAACGGTATTGCATTTTTCCCATGACCCCCCGTCGAGTAATGGGACGGACCCCCACCGTAAGATCCCGGTCTGGTGCTAGGTTGAAAAAATAGGGAACTTCAAATTCCAAACCGTTGCTGTCCCCCGTGCGAATGTCGGGGGTCAAAAAACCACTCTTTTTTTGTTTGCCCACCGGTTGTTCCCACCAGGGCAACCAAGCAACCGGCGTCTCTCCCAAGTAAAACCGGACATCCTTGGCAATCATGGAATTTTCCTGGCGATCAATATCAATCGTCCCGGCAGACAGTTTCCATGGAGGCGGATCACAATCGCAGTGGGTAAACCAAGCATCCGTCAGGGACATGTTATCCGGGCCAAGGAGTTCCACCGCCTGGGCACCCCCCCGCCCCCCTTCCCCCTTCAGATGTAACTTGGCTTGTTCCAGGTGACCCACTTTGGTATCGGTATTGAGGACGACCCGATCACCTTCAAACTGATCACCCTGGTTCAGCAAACGAATGTTACCCTTCGCCTGAATTTCCTTGGTTTTACCCGAATAGCCCACCTCATCGGCTTTCAGGTCCATCTCTTCACCCCGAACAATCTGGACATTGCCCGTCGCTTTGATCCCTTGATTATCCCGATCCATTTCCAGGTTATCGGCATGAACATCCATGGGCAAATCCCCTCCTCGCGCCAGGGAGGGATCAACCGCACACAGCATCGCCAACGCCAACGTGAAACCCAGCTTGGTGAATCGGCAGGTACACAACGGAGAATACATGGACGAACCTTTTGAATAACAATAGGATATCATCATGAAACCACGATACGGAACTGGGAAGCGTCCAGAGCTTACCAAAGAAATCGTCACCGCTGCCCAATCCCCAGGGAGTCTAGCAGGGAACACGCCTGTCCCACCAGATATAACGAACCTGAGACCAATATTTGTCCACGATCCGGCGTGATCGCCAAGGCCAAATCCCAGGCTTCCTGAAAAGAGACCGCACACTGGGTCGGTTTGCCGATGTTCTGCCAGCAAGTCTGAAGGTCTTCGGTGGAACGCCCCCGATCACCACCCACAGTGACGACGATCACTTGGTTGACCCAAGGGGCCAAAATCTGGGCCATGTCATAGAGATCCTTGTCTTTCAATGCAGAAAAAATAAGGGTACGGTCCTTGGGGTCATACGGCTCTTCGGCCAGGGAGTGCGCCAACGCCATCATCCCCAATGGATTGTGCGCACCATCGAGGACCATGGCGGGTCTCCCCGCAACGTGTTGCAAACGGCCCGGCCAGTGAACCTCTCGTAATCCACGAAATAAACTGGGTTCCGAAACAGACCAGCCATCACGCACCAAACAACGGATGGCCGCCACCGCCAAAGCGGCATTTTCACGCTGATGCGGCCCGGCCAGACCGGGAGTCGGCAACCGCAAAGACCCCCAGGCATCCACAAACTCCCAGAATCCCTCCGCCCCTGCGTGATGATAGCGAAAATCCCGCCCCAGGCATTGCAACGGTGTACCCAGCGTCTGCGCCTGCGCCATCAGCACCTCCCATGCCGCACCAGAACCACAACTGGTGAAGGCCGGGACACCCCTTTTTAAAATCCCCCCTTTTTCCCAAGCGATGGCACCGATATCCGATCCCAGATAGTCCCTATGATCCATGCCAATGGCGGTAATGAGGGTCATCAACGGACGGGCAACAACATTGGTTGCATCCAAACGCCCCCCCATCCCCGTTTCCAAAAGGACCACATCGGGATTTCCCCCCCCGATGACACTCCCCAGGTTGGCAAACAACCACAGTGCGGCAACCGTAATCTTTTCAAACCAAGTCGAAGCGATCCCTGCCGCGCTCCCCAGGACCATCTCCAAGGCCTCGGCAATGGCATCATCCCCCAATTCCCGTCCCTGGAACCGTATCCTTTCGTTAAAACGCACCAAATGAGGGGAGGTATAGGCGGCCACCGCCACCCCTTGCGCCCGTAGAATCGCTTCCAAGAAGGCGATGACAGACCCTTTGCCGTTGGTCCCCGCCACATGGATAACCCGCAATTGTCTCTCTGGATTCCCCAGCCGTTGTAACATGGCCTCTACCCGATCCAGACCCAGGTGAATCCCTGGAGGGGTCGCCAAGGCCATGGCATCGAGGACTTGATTTAACCTATTTTTTTTCATGCGTATTCACAGCTCCGGTCTGTCACGACCAACCCATAGCACCATGGACCTCACGGACAAACCGCTTCATGAGCGCGTGATCCTTGACACCTGGAGACGATTCGACGCCACTGGAAACATCCACCGCATAGGGACGGACCTGGGTGATGGCATGGGCGACATTGCCAGGGTGCAACCCCCCCGCCAATATCACTGGAGCATTTCCCGGATGATGGGCCAACAACGACCAATCAAAACTGCGCCCGCTCCCCCCCTGCACCCCGGAAACCTTGGCATCATAAAGGATGGCAGCGACCCGATAACCCGATGCGGCCTGCATGTCTCCGTGACCTGCCACCCGCAACGCCTTGATGATCCGGCTTGAGAACTGTGCGCAAAACTCCGGGGTCTCATCACCATGAAACTGTAGCAGATCCAAACCGACCCGACTGGCGGTGGTTTCAATGTCCATTTTGCTCGCGTTGACGAACAAGCCGGTCACCGTCACAAACGGCGGGAGGGCAGCGACCAGTTCTACCGCCCTAGCCACGGTCACCGCACGGGGTGATCGCTCATAAAAGACCAAACCAATGGCATCCGCCCCCGCATCGATGGCCGCCAGGGCATCTTCGCGGCGGGTGATGCCACAGATTTTAACCCGCACACGCGGCGTCTCATTCGGTGCCATGGGAGGCACCGGGGGACGAAGGGGAATCCTTGGGGTTGGTGCTGTCAGGCTGGGGATTCGTGGCTGTCCGGTCCATCATTTCGGCCTGAAGCTGACCCTGGAGGGTGTCATACATCCGGCGATGCGCCTGGATGACATATTCTTTCTTCCGATTGATATATTCCTGTTCCAGTTCCGCATTTTTTTTATCGACATGGCCGCTCACGTACATATAACCCACGACGATCACCGCACCGATGCCGATCAGGATTGCAATCAGCGTCTGAGACATCCCTTTTTTCTCAGGGACTTCCGCAGATTTCTCCGCCGATTTTTCAGGCTCGGTAACGGGGTCACCCCCTTGGACGATGGTATCAAGCTCAGACTCGGAATCTTCGGCCATGGCAACGGTTCCAACTTGCACTGTGGATAGAAAAAATAGTCTTGTCAGTAAAGACCCGGTTCACTGCCCGAAGCAAGGATCGAACCATCCGGGAAATTTTCCCAAGATTCTTGACAACCTTTCAATAACACACCCCACCCACCTCTGTCAGCAGACAATGCACCGCACCCAGGGCAATCGCATTTGAAATCCCTTGACATTAGGCCGTGTTGATATTCGATGATTTGTGACACTTCATAACCCATATTTTTGCAAAGAAAGGCAGATATAATGCCATGTTGCAGGTGTTAAAACATGGCATTATGCGTGGTATTTTTCGCAGAAGGCGCGAAAAATACCACGCTAAGGCGCGCGCCTGCGCAT
>PEAO01000091.1 GCA_002753615.1 Magnetococcales bacterium DCbin2 | reverse complement strand
AATCAAAACCCTGGGGGCAATCCCCCAGACCCCTTTTTTCTTTTAATAATTTTCTAGGGTGTGTCTCAAGTTATCGGATACCAACACGCCCTAATGTCAAGGGATTCCAAATGCAATTGCCCTGGGATAGATGATGAAACCCTCGGACCATGCAACCGTGCTTTTGGGAGCAGCCCTTGTGTTTTGGGGTTGGCTGACGGGATGGCTGGCTTTGGCCGGATTGCCGGGATTGTTGTTGCTGGTACAACCCTGGGTTCCCGGATGTAAAATGTGGGGGAAACATATTCTTGCCGGTATTGTGATGCTCTGTATCGCCGTGGGTGCGATTCTTTTGGTGTGGAGCGTTCTTTTTCAGAAAGAAGAAGTCTTTGTCCTGGTGCTATTGCGTTTGTCGCCGTTGGTTTGGATACCCCTGGCGTTGGTGATGGCTTACGGCACCCAAGAACGATGGTCTCCCGAATCTTTACTGCTGCGTGTCCGCCCCTCTTTGAGTGGGAATGGGGCTTTGGGGTCTCCCAAGGAAACTTGGTTTTATGGGTTGATTTTATTCTGTCTCCTGGCGACTGCGGCGGGGACGGAATCTTCTGTTTGGTTTTACCCCATTCTGGTGTTGTTTTTGGTGGGTTTGTTATGGCCATTTCGGGTGCGTCACAAAGGGCGAGTTCATTGGTTGGTCCTTTTGGCGAGTGCGGCGGTGCTTGGCTATGGGCTGGGGATGGGATTGTTTCATCTGCAACGGTCACTTTTGGAAATCATGCCCGATCTTTTGGCCCGTTGGTTGAGTATGGACCGTAGCAATCTGGATCATCGCCACACCGATATTGGCGAGGTGGGGCGGTTAAAGCAGTCGGATCGGATTTTGTTTCATGTTTTCCGGGATGGCGTATGGACCAAGCCGTTGTTGTTGAAAGAAAGTTCTTACGATGTTTATTATGCCGGTAGCTGGAGTCAAACCCAGACCCCATTCAGTCCGGTTCCCCCTGGAAGTATGCCCAACACCTGGAATCTTGATGAAAGGACCACGGCGACCGCATCTTTGAGACGGATCACGGTGGCCAAATCCTGGAATCAGGACCAGGGATTGTTGCCCCTGCCAGCGGGCGCGGTATGGGTTGGGGATTTGGACGTGCCGATGTTGGAAAAAAGTCCGTTTGGCACGGTACGCTATCGCAATGGTGCCCCTTCAGGCCATTGGACGGTGGATTATGATGAAAAACCAAGAGGTCCGGTTCAGGCTGAGACTTTTGCCGCGACGGATCTGTCTGTTCCGGGCAGTGAACAGGCCGGGATTCAGCGGGCTTTTCAGGAAGCGGGATTGGCAGGACGCACTTCTGGGTCGATGATCCAGGGGGTGCAGGATTATTTTCAGCAGCGATTTCGGTACTCCCTGGATTTGGCCGAATCTGCGCAGTTTGCCACCCCCTTGACCGGTTTTTTGTTGGGATCACGGCGTGGGCACTGTGAATATTTTGCCACCGCCTCGGTCATGTTGCTGCGACAGGGGGGGATTCCGGCTCGTTATGTGTTTGGTTACGCCGTTTCGGAACCGGAACATGTCGCCGGTTGGTATCGGGTGCGCCAGCGGGATGCCCATGCCTGGACATCGGTTTTCGTGGACGGAGCTTGGCGGGATATGGACTTTACCCCCCCGGATTGGCGTGTTTTGGAAGATCGGGATGCACCGTTTTGGCAACCGCTCATGGATTTATTTCCCCAGGTTGGGTTTTTGTATGGGATCATGGGGGCGTCAGAAACGGTGCGCAGGGGGGTAGCGGTCGGTGGTCTGTTGATCTTGGGGGTGTTTTATGCCGTCCGCTGGATCAGGAGGAACCGACGGTTGGATGGGGATCCCATGTCCGACGCCACGCCTGTGGGGGGGATTGTCCAAGGTCGTGCGGGAACGCATTCACCGTTTGCGGTGGTTGTGAACCATTTGGAACAGAGTGGCCCGGCAAAACGCCCCACCGAGTCTTTATCGGAATGGCTCCGCCATCGCCAGCGACCGGAACTCATCCCTCTGTTGCGTTGGCACTATCGATGGCGTTTCGATCCTCAGGGGATGGATGAAAAGGAGATCAACCACTTTAAAAAGGCGGTTGATGCGTGGGTTGGTGATCGTGGGAAATAAACCTTCAAACCAAATCCCTTTCTCTTGTCGAGAGGACAGATCGCAGAGAAGACTCCAGGACGCGCGGATTAACCCCTTTGAGGATACCAAGCAGACCTTCCATAATGACGGTACAGTGCAATTGCTCTTCACTGGAGTAGTGAGCCAACTTAATTCCCATGGGGATGGTCAACATATTGGCAACAATGGCACCGTAACAAGTGGCCAACAGTGCCGTACCCATGGCTGGGCCGATCTTGGAAGGATCCTCCATATTGGCCAGAAGTTCCACCATGCCAATCAGCGTCCCAACCATTCCCATCGCCGGAGCCGCTTCACCCATGGATTCAAACATGGTAACGCCGACATGATGGCGATGGCTTAAATACTCGATCTCTTTACCCAGAACATCGGCCAGAAATTCAGGGGCAGCACCATCAACGCAAAGGTTGATCCCATTTTGCATGAATTTGTTACTCGTTTTATATTTTTCCAAGGCCAAGATGCCATCCTTCCGGCAAATGTTGGACATTTCCACCAACTGAGCAATGATATCGTTGGTATTGCCCTGGGGTTCTCTGAACACCTTGGCAAGGATTGCAGACGTATTCTTCAAATCGTGCAGATTGAATTTGACGAATGTCGAAGCAATCAAGCCCCCAAACACCACAACCGCCGCATGGGAGCTGGCAAACATGCCAATTTTACCTGCCGAAAGAAAAGCCAGGATTAACAGTGCCATAACAACGCCGATGTATGTCGCCTTATCCATTTGATTTCTCCTTTGTAACTTCCGCTACTTCAAACCGTCCGTTTTTTTCTCGCTTGATGCCCCATCTTCGGAAGATCCTTGTCCGGGTAATGATCCAGCCATCTCTCTGCGAACAATAATTTCAATACGGCGATTGGCATTACGGCCTTCTGGAGTATCATTGTCTCCCACGGGACCGTATTCACCATCGGTACTGATAATCAGCCGTTCTGGTGCCAATGTTCCGCTGTTGGTTAGGCGTTTTGCCACGGCAACCGCCATGAACGCCCCCTTGTACCAACTGGTACTCTCGATGGAATCCCCACTTCCCAATTGGGCCTCTGTGTGTCCCCGGATTTCTACAAGATTTCTCTCCTTGGCCAACAGCGTGGCAATCTGATCCAAAATAGTGCCACTGGCCTCATTGATTTTCTTGCCCTTGGCATCGAGGAGTGCATCTCCCTTGATGTGAAGTACGAAACCTTCTTTTCTTTCTTCCACCTCTGCCTGACCATTATCGATCAGAGTTGTACTCACAACACGAACTTTGTCGAGGAGTTCCACCAAGCGGATTTCTTGTTGGAATTCTGATCCGATCACATTTTGGCTCGAAAAGATGGGACTGATTTTTTCAATCCGCTGGACGCCAAATTGATCCCGGAATGTGCCGGCTAACTCTTTAAATTTGGTGATTTCAACGGTGGAGTAGGCAACGATAATGACGAAAAAACACAACAGGAGGGTCGCCATATCGGCCCACGATATAAACCACAGGGGTGTCCCCTTTTTGCATGTGGGACATTTTTTTCTCGCCATGGCGACACCTCCATCATTGCAACCTTAAGAATACAAAAAAATATTCCATTATTTCAGAGACATCGGAATCGCACGATGCATAAAAGTCAAATTTATAATAACTCAAAAAAAATTAAAATGGAATAGAAATTTCTAGAAATTGTATTCATAGATAATACAATAAAATTAGTTTAAGTATATGATTTTGTTTGATATTTACTATTATTTAATATATTCTTTCCGATAAATTCACTATCAAAGGACACAATATTGACAGTCGTTGATATAGAATATTAACGATTCAATGAAACATTATTTCGCAACCCGATAATTTTGTTGGTATGTTTCATACTGTCAGCGATAATCAAAAATTTAATTTATAGATATTGATTGTATCACGAATACATGTCACGATGGGGATAATCCATTCTTTCGGACTATCTGCCATGACCTCACACCCGCATAAAAAAACAGCCAAGAAACTTCCCAGTGGTCATACCCGTGTCGTATCCGCCAAACAGGCCAGTCACAGCGATACCGACCCTGGTGCCCATTCTCCGGTCAGTCCTCACCGGAAAAAGTCAAAGTCACACCTGTCTTCATGGATCGGCGTAATCACCTGGGGATGTTTTTTCTGGATTCTCGATAGGGTAAAATCGGCAATGCCCGAATCCAGCACCTTTTTTACCCGAATGTTTGAACTGAATGTGCGATCCAATTGGGATATGTCGCAGGTATCGGAAGCGACAACATGGATGCTGGTGTTGGCACTGGTTTCTTTGATCAATATGGCTACGGGTGTAGCCCGAAATGGTGGAAAGTATCGCGTACCGGAATTGGCATCCCTGGTTTTGGCTGGAATTGCTTGTGCCCTCGCCCTATGGCTGATGCGCGTAGAATAACGGCACAGATTGCATAATCCCCTCAAATAATTATCCCCCGGATGATCGTCCGGGGGATGGTTTAAAACAGGCACCCTGCGAAGAATACTCCCTGCGCAAGGTGCCCTGCATCTTCAATCAATGGCTTGCCGGTGCCGGAGGAGTGGTCGGAACACTCATCTCCATCTGGACGGGCTGAACTTGTTCACCTTGATTGCGTTCCGCCGTCGGATGCCAACCGACGAGGGACATCATGATAAAAAATCCAACGGTGTATGCCAGCGTGACGTGCCAGCCATGGCGGAGCCAGTTCCCAACCGATTTGGCTTCGGGAAAGGCGTTCGAAAGGGCAACACCGGCAGAAGATCCAAACCAGATCATCGAACCACCAAATCCCACGGAATAGGCCAGAACGCCCCAATCATAGCCCCCCTGTTTGATGGCCAAGGCGGTCAAGGGGATGTTATCAAAAACAGCCGAAACATAGCCCAACCCGAGAGCGGTCTGCCAGGAGGCTAGAGGGAGCTTTTCTACAGGCATCAAGGAGGCACAGACCACTAGGGAGAGGAGGAAAATAGTCCCTTTAAACGTTTCCGGCATGATCTTCCATTCGGGAGTCCGCACAAAAGCGGACAGCAGTAACGCGACCCATACCCCGACACCGATGAACGGGAACGTGTCGGAAATTTCGTTAAATTTGATGTTGACGACCATGTTGACGGCAATGGCCACAATCAGAATGAACGCGACGATGGCGACCCGTCCACCATCCACTTTGATGTTTATGGAATGATCGGCCTTGATCGGAGAATGTTTATCCTGTTGCAAGGCGGCGGGAATGCCACAAATCAACAGCGCGAAAAATGCACCGGCATAGGCATGAAGGACGGCTGAAGGGGCGATTCCAGCGATCCACATCATGGTCGTCGTGGTATCCCCGACCACACTACCGGACCCCCCCGCATTGGATGCGGCGACAATCGCTGCCAAATAGCCAACGTGGACTTTGCCACGAAAAACAACCTTGGCAACCGCACCGCCAATGAGTGCCGCAGCGATATTATCCAAAAAGCTGGAAAGGACAAAGACCAGAACCAACAAAACAAAGCCCCCTTTCCATCCCTCCGGCAGAAAGCGGGGGAGGAGATCGGGAACCTTGCTGTGTTCAAAATGGTTGGAGAGCAAGGCAAATCCCATCAGCAAACAAAACAGGTTGGCCAGAATCACCCATTCATGCTCAAAATGCTGCACCAACCCGGTCACCCCCGTTCCATGCTTGAACCCGGTAAAGACCAGTTTGTAGAGGACGATGGTTGCCACCCCTGTCAGGGCCACCTGCAAGGTGTTGTTGTGGAAAAGAGCGACTCCCAACAGCACCAGTGCAAACAAGATAAAATCCAGTGGAATGCCGAACAGCGACGGCCCATCAACCCCAGTGGTGGAACTAGCCCAGGCGGTGGCTGGAGCAAGCACCGCCGCCAACAGAAAAAAGAGAAATCGTTTCATGCCAAGTGACCTTATTGGAGTTGAATGAGGAATATTGGGGAAATTCGGAAAGCACCGCATGTTCAGTAAAGTAGTGCTAAATCATTGATTTGTAAACATTAAGATAATATAAAACACGACTATGATATTTTTTAAATATTTCTTATATATATTAAACAACACAATATAATTGTAATATTTGCCGCTAAGAAGACATATAGTTGATATTAATTTTATCTTTATATCGAACACCCCTTCTCAGGAGGCTCTGGACGGCAAGTGATGGACTATCGACCCGCTGTGACCATCACAATCATGCTCCGATTATCGGACGAGACGATAACCAATGCCCGTTTCTGTCATAAGGTGTTTGGGGTTGGACGAATTTTCCTCGATTTTTCGCCGAAGTCCTGCCATGAAAACCCTGAGATAATGCGGCCTTTCCACATAGTCCGGCCCCCAAACCTTCTGCAAAATAAACCGATGGGTCAACACCAACCCCACGTTGGCTACCAGCAAGGTCAATATGTGATATTCGATCGGTGTCAAATGGACCGGAGTGCCGCCACGACTGACCCGGCGATGCACCATATCGACCTGGACATCCCCAAACTCAAAAATTCCCCCCTCATTTTCCTCATGGCCATCACGGCGTGCCCGTCGCCGCAACACGGCCCGGATGCGAGCATGTAATTCGGGGACTCCAAAAGGTTTGGTGAGATAATCATCGGCACCCGCATCCAAAGCCGCCACTTTCTGCATCTCCTCGGTACACACCGACAGCACCAAAATGGGAATTTCACACCAAAGCCGCAATTCCCGGATGACATCCACACCATCCCGGTCCGGCAAACCCAAATCCAGAATGATCAAATCGGGACGGCGTGAGGCGGTTTCCATCAACCCCTGTTGCGCCGTTTCCGATTCCCACACTTTGAAGCCATTGGCCGACAAGGCCATGGCCACGTAACGACGAATCATCTTTTCGTCTTCAATCAAGACTACACTCTGTTGCGGTTCGCTCATAGATTAACCTCTGTATCACAAATAACGGTGGGTGGTTTACCCAAGGGAAAAATGATCTCGAATTTTGCTCCGCCCTCTTTTCTGTTTTCAGCACGGATGCTACCGCCATGTGCCCGTACCACGGCGCGAACAATGGAAAGACCCAATCCGACGCCACCCGTGCCCGCAATGGTTTTTCCATGGACAAACTTGGAAAATATGGCCTCTTCCTGACCTTGGGGAATCCCCGGACCATTATCCATGACATGTACCACCACCCCTTGCTCAGCGACATGGGCCGCAAGCTCGATACGACTGCCAACGGGTGTATGACGCGCCACATTTTCCAACAAATTGCGGAAAACCCGCTCCACCATGGTGGCGTCCATCTCCAACAATGGAATATCACTTCCCATGGTGACATCGATGATATATCCCCGCAAAACATCACCGCTGGTTTTGAGTGCCGATCCCACCACCTCTTCCAAGACCTGCCATTCCTTGTGCAAGGTGACAATATCTTGGTGAAGACGTGCCATATCCAGCAATTTATCGACATCCGACAAAATCAGGTGTATCTGATCCCTGATGCCACCCAGCATGGTCTGGTGCGTCTGGGGTAATGGGGGAAAACTCCATTGCATGGCGTCCGCCATCCCCGCCATGGCCGCAATCGGCGTGCGCAAATCGTGAGAAAGGCTCGCCAACAAGGCATTACGCAAACGTTCCGAATCAATCTCCAACAAGGCCTTGCGTTCTCTGGCCGCATAAGCCAACCGTTCCAAAACCAAACCCATAAACGTGACACTCATGCGTAATAAGGATTCCTGTTCCCCAGACAAAACACCGTCTGTCTGTTTCAATGTTAACACCATGATTCCTTGGTTTTTTTCACTTCCCTGTAATGGAATATAGAGGGAACCTTCCATCAAGCAGGTACGAAAATCGGGCAAGGTTCCCATATTTTCGTCGAGGATCCGTTGCGCCCAAGGAAGATTGACCAGATTGAGCCAATTGGCCTCTCCCGATAACTTTCCCGTTTCATCGGGAAAAATGAGAACGCCATGGGCATCAAAATTGTCTGAAACAAATCGGCGGCATGGATGGATAATTTGATTTGGCGAGGCAATTCCTGTCAACTCTTCCGCCAATTCGTACAACGAACGGATGCATCGTTCTCGATTCTCGGCAATGACAACCTGGTTGCGTAATCCAGACGCCAAATGGGTCGTAATCATGGCGATCAGCAGCATCAAGGCAAGGGTCAGTAAATATTGCAGCTCGATGATCTCAAAGGATGAATGTGGTGGTACAAAAAAGTAAAAATAGATCGCGATACTCAAAAAAGAGGCCAGAATCGATGCCCTGCCATGGAGCTTGAGTGCCACCAGGAACACCAGAATCAGGTACACCATCAATATATTGATCATCAAAAGATGGGTATGCAACGGCAGCAACAGAACCGTGGTCATTCCGATCAGGGCAATCACCAACAATTCATCTTTTATAGCCGTAAGTATAGCGTACTGCGGATTTTTCATCAATTTTAAGGAATCCTCTACCCGACAGGCAAGATGATCTCCAACACGGTCCCCCGCCCAGGATGACTCGAACACTGAATCGTCCCTCCCAGGGTTTGAGTGACCAAGTTATAGACAATATGCATCCCCAAACCGCTCCCTCCGCGATTACGCGCCGTTGTAAAAAATGGTTCGAAGATCCGCAGCCGATCTTCCTCTTCCATCCCACGGCCACTATCAGAATACCGAAAAATAACTTTCCCTTCCACTTCCATGATCCTGAAAACAATATCCCCGGATTCTATCTCCTGAAAACCGTGCAACAGGGAATTGATGACAAAGTTGGTGATGATCTGCGAAAAAGCACCCGGATAACTGTCGATTTCCAAAGTTTCGGGACAATCCACCGTGACCCTGTGTTGCGTCTTTTTCAGGTGGGGACGTAAACTGACCAGTGTTTGCCGAATACATTCAACCAGGTGAAAACGGCGTTGTTGTTCATGGGTACGATCTACCGCCACTTGCTTGAAACTGCGTACCAGTTCTGCGGCCCGGTTTAAATTGTGCAAAATCATCTGGGTTGAATCAACCACATCCTTGAAATAGGTTTCCAGTTCCGATTTACGGAGTGTCCCTTGGGAAAAGCTTTCGGCACATCGTAGGCTCTGCTGTCGCAGGTAGGAGGCCGCTGTCACACCCGAACCCACAGGGGTATTGATCTCATGGGCAACCCCCGCCACAAGGTTACCCAACGACGCCATTTTTTCGGATTCAATCAGTTTTCTCTGGGTATTTTTGACGACATCCAAAGATTGTTGTAAGGCATCATTGGCTTTTTGCAACTCTTCCTGGCGTATTTGCTCGCGCTGCCGTGAATGGAGAATTTCCTGAATCATCCATTGAAACTGTTCTCCCATGATCAGGAGTTGATCACCAGCAGCCACTGTTTGTTTTTTGATCCCGAGTTGCCCAATGGCGGCATCGATCATCCCTTCGGTAAATATTTTCAATCTTCTTGTTAAATAATAAACGAGAAGAAAGAATACAATGGTCAGCATTCCGTAGCCAACGGCAAGATGTTTCCGCTCACTATGAATAATAGTATGGCTTAATTGATCTATTTCAGCCCTTTCAACCAGTGTGGCAAAATGAATGGGGATATCGATGGAAAAATCATAATCCAGAAATTTTTTTCCAAAAACGGCGAATTGAGGGTTCAATGCTTCCATTGTCATCCCCGCCGAGACTCGGTCGGGACGACTGCTGGCAAAAACCTGGTTGGTTTCACCGTTAATCAAGGCCACAACGCTGCTTGAATCGGATTGCCTGTGAAATAAAGATAAAAAATCATCATTCAAAGCAACCACAAAAACCAGGAAAGCTTTGGGATTTGCCCGTGTTTTACCCCGGGAGATTCCACTGACATTGATCAGGTAAACGGTTCCATCATCATCAGCGGCAATATGGGTATGTCCGCCGGAATGGAGCAAACGGGGGAGAAGATTCGTCAGAACAGTGCGGGGTAAGGGGGGGATTTCAGCCCCTTGAAAATATATTTCCCGTACCCATTTGTGCGCATCCAGCAATAGCACGTAAGGGGCGGCAATCAAATCTCGTGTCACGGATGGGGGAGGCAACCAAGACGGGCGATTATCGGTAAGCAAAGTTGGTTCCCGTTGGGGATGGGCTGCCCAATCTTCCTGCATCCATTCAACCCGATGGACCAGCGGCATCATGTAAGACACAAGCCGCACCGCCTGTTCCTGTCCACGAAGATAGCCATCAAACAGGAGGCGATCACGTTGTGCCTGTGCCTCAAGGTTCGCTAATTGTTCTTTTTGAAAAATTTCCCGGACCAGGACTGTCTGCCAGACATCGGCGATCAACCACAACAGCCCCCCCATGACCACCGATACAACCAACGCCTTGGTCGTCAGGGTTGTTCGCCGCCACAGCTTATCCCAGAAAAAGGGCAGATTGTTCAACCCATCTGCCATCAAGGCTCTCCGATCAACTCATCTTCCTTGAATTTCCAACCCGCTTTTCTCAACGCCGCCGCAGGGACCACATGATGATCCGGGTTGATCCGTCCTGCGTTGTTCATCAGGAATTGAACGAGTGCGTGGGCTTTCGGATTGGACGTGTTGGCTGCTGTCCAGGTGGAGACATTATAAACCCAATAAAAGGGGTAGTGTCCTGAACTGACGGCGTTGGCATCCCTGGGATCGGTACCATCGATCTTGATCACCTTAACCAGATCCCTGTTTTTGGGTTCTTGTACAATCTGCCAATTTTCCACATAACCGAGCGAACCTGGATTTTTCCCAACATGGATCACCATGTCAAGAATGGAACCCACTTCGTTGGTGCGTGGCCCAAACATATCTTCGTTATCCAAGATCAAACGCCAGTGTCCCGGTCGCGTTTTACAATGCAACCGCGTGATCGGACGGATCGGAATATCTTTGCTAAATAAATTGCCAACTTCTGGAATTTGTGACCAGCGGGTTAATTTTCCCTGAAAGATTTTCCGTACCTGCTCGGAAGTCAGGTGATCTACAGGGTCGGAAGCATTCACCAACATAGCCAGGGGGGAAATTCCGATGGTATGCCAAACCAGTCCCGGCAGACGATCACTTTTGGCGGCGGGACAGCAGGAACCACCCACATCGACTTCTTTGCGTAGCACCCCCTCTGCGGCAGGGCCGCAGGTCCCTTCACGGACGGACACCTTGATATGGTTCGCCTTGGCAAATTCCTCCACCAACGGCGTCAACCCTGGATAGATGTTTTGGTCCAGCAAAAGGGCCACATCGACCCCGGCATCTTTGTCCCTGTAACGTATGGGTTGCTCAATCCATTCCTGCGTTTGTTGGCTGATCTCTTCGGGATTGGAAAATGGCTGTCCTTTTAACACACTGGGCGCATCCATTTCTCCCCACGCTTGCGTTGGGACGGTGATGACAAACCAGGGCAAAACCAATAAGATAAAACCAACCATGCGATTCATGACACCCCCAATGGTCGAATTCACGAGACATCCATTGACCCTTGGATTGAAATGATGAACCACTATGAATCAAAATGCACCAAAAACTTTGCAGAGGATGGGTGGTCGCGGGGATTTTTCCCCCAGTTATTTCATGAATTGACCTGCGAAGAATTCCTTCACCTTCTCCACAACCACATGGATATTTTCCAACGGTTGATCGGGACCACAGGGGAGGATGAATGCTTCGCGATCAAATCCATCGGAGTTAGGAAACAGGCCATCATTTTCCAGGTGGGCCGACAGATGCAGTCCTGGGGGGAGCAGGTGTTGGGCGATTCCCTGCCCTTCAAGCCAAGCGAGCAATGCGTCACGGCGGGGACTTCTGAATTCGGCGTAGATGGGAATCTCTCCCCCCTGGGTATTTACAGAAATGGGTGTGATCCCGTCAATGCCAGCCAGTTCGGTCACATAGGTGTGATAAATACGGGTGACATGTGCCGCTCTTTGTTCTCTTCTGGCCAGTTGTACCCGGCCCGCAGCGGCGGTCATATCGGAAACTTTAAAGTTAAATCCCAAACTTTGATAGTCAAGGTGGTTGAGGTCTGAGACACCATGGTTGCGGAAACGGGCTAATTGTTCCCACGTCTTTTGATCATGGCAGACGGCAAAACCACCGATTCCCGTGGTTAAGAGTTTGGCGATCCCCAGGGAAAAACAACCCACATGGGACAAGGTTCCCAACGGCTTACCCTGAGTTTGAGAAAATAGTGCCTGACAGGCATCCTCAACTACAATCAACCGATGCCGCCGGGCCAATGGCGTCAACGCATCCATGGAGACCGCACGCCCATTCAGATGAACCGGCATGATTGCACGGGTTTTTGGGGTGATTTTTTCTTCGATCAAATCCACGTTGATGTTGGTATTCTGTGCGTTGCAGTCTACCAAAACCACGCGGGCACCCGTCAGACGTGCCGCATGGGCTGTGGCGATGAAGGTACGGTTGGGGACGATGACTTCATCGCCAGGACCGATGCCGTGTACCATCAATGCCATGTACAACGCGACGCTTCCAGAAGGACACATCAGCGCGTAAGGAACGTCCAGGGCTTTACAGATTTCACTTTCAAACGCCACGACCAATGGTCCCATACCGATTCTGCGATCACGCATGGCATGGACGACCGCTTCGATTTCTGCATCTTTCAGGGTGGTTTGCCACCAATTGATCGATTTCATGGCATGATCTCCATTTTTCTAGGGCGTGTTGACATTCAATAAAATTATTAAAAGAAAAAAGGGGTCTGGG
>PEAO01000004.1 GCA_002753615.1 Magnetococcales bacterium DCbin2 | reverse complement strand
TCCCTTTAAAAGAAAAGGCACGGGAAAAATGCTTCGGGATAAGGGGCGCGTGGAAAAGCAAAGTCAAAAACAAAGTCAAAAACAAAGTCAAAACCCTGGGGGCAATCCCCCAGACCCCTTTTTTCTTTTAATAATTTATTCTTTCCGAGGCATTAGGACGTGCCAATTTCAAATGCGATTGCCCTGGTTATGTGGATCATTTTTAGGGGTCACAAGAATGGGGTCAGGTCTTGCATTGCGACATTTCCTTTTCGAAACGTGAACGGTTATCGCAGGAAGGATGAGGTTCTTCAGCTTTATAACGACCACGATGTTGAATTTAGGAGAGGCAATTGTAGCTTAACCAACTGTCGCATTCTCGGGGTCAACAATAACGTGTTGACATTAAATAAAATTTTTGTAAAAAAGCAAGGGGGGCTGGGGCACCCCCCCATCCCCCTTGCTTTCTTTCTATCATTTTCAGGTGGGGGTCAACAAATCATCGCAAATCAACACCGCCTAAGCATTTGGATGTGCTAATTTTAAATGCGATTGCCCTGCCCGAAAAGAAGTTCCCCAACACCGTCGCTCACAAATCACTTGGGCGGCTCATTCGCACTCTGCCGAAACAATGTTGCATTCGTTACTGTCGCACATGTTTAACGCATCGGCCGTCGCCTTGGCCTTGGTGCGACCATAACCATAGCCATAATAATCTTTGGAAACCGCCACCGCCCCACAGGTCTCAAACCAAACGATAAACCGGCAATTACTCCCACCATTCTGGCGACAATACCTCAGGGCAGCTTTCTTGGCGGACCTTTTGTTATCTTCTCCAACCGCAACCCCATAAGCCGGTTCGTCATCCCCCATCTGATCGTCGATGGCGATGGCACCCACAGCCCATGCATTCGGTGCCACATAAAGACTTGCAAGCAATACCAACAGAGTCATTATTTTTTGCACGTCACAACCTCCATTGCTAAAAGTGGAAGAAACTATATCGACAAGACGTAAGACAAAGAATGATGCCCGCTTGAACCGCAAAGGTCAACTAACGCGGGGGACGTCGTTTTCCAGCGTCATTCCGCCCCCTGACCGAGCCTTTTGGGGGAAGATACAGCAAGAATCCATGCAGCCAATCTTCGTGGAGGCGGCATAGTTTCAATGATCGGGTATACTTCGTCCGCTCATAAGTTCATATTTTCTTCCAACCAAGTATCGGCCCGCAGAATGGCTTCCCGGCGTTGGTAGGCCAGTTTTTGCGCTTTGCGTTGACTGAAAGTAAACAGTTTTTGTACAAGCCATGACATTTTTGGACCGGGATTTTTGATCATCAGGGTCACAATGGCTTGAATGAATTTTGGGACGAAACGGACGAATAACTCATCTTCCAGGCTGATGAACGCCTGTGCGCTTCCCCGGTCTCCCTGGCGGCTGCACCGCCCAAATAATTGGCGATCAATGCGTGTCGATTCGTTCAATTCGGTCGCAATGACGTGAAGTCCACCCAGGGCTTTGCACGCATCGGTCAACGTAATGTCGGTGCCGCGTCCCGCCATGTTGGTGGCAATGGTGATCCGTCCAATATCCCCCGCACCGCTGACAATTCGAGCTTCTTCCTTGTGGCGGACCGCATTGAGAATTTCCACGGTCAATCCCTGGACAACCAATCGTTGGGCCAGGTTTTCACTATCATCGACACTGCGTGTCCCAACCAAAATAGGGCGTCCGGTTTGGTGCATACCGACGATGGCCGCAATGACACCATCCCATTTTTTTTCCTTGTTGGCAAAAACCAGGGTTGGAAACATGACCCGTGCTACCGGTTTATGGGTGGGAATGGGTTGAACGGGCAGGTTGTAGACATGCCAAAATTCCCCAGAAGCCTCGCGGGCGGTACCGCTGACCCCGGAAAGATGCCGAAACATGCGGAAAAACTTTTGAAAAGTAAGCCGCGCCATGGTCTCCGTAGGAGGGGTCCCGGGAAGACCTTCGAAAAGCTCCAGGGCTTGATGTAAACCGGCACTCAAGGAACGATCCGCCATCAGACGTCCGGTAAACTCATCCAGAAGAACCAGTTTATCTCCCTGGATAACATAGTGCTGGTCGCGCTTGAAAAATAACCTTACGGTAAGAGCGTTGCGAATGATCTCCTCTCGGCGGCCAGGGGCCTGCCACAATGGGGGAAGGGTCGCCGTCGCCTGTTCCAACCGTTGCTCTCCCAAAGCGGTCAATCGAACTTCGCGGTAACGGTCGTTCACGGTAAAATCACGACCAGCAACCAATCCATGGGCAATCACACCCGCCTGTCTGATGGCGTCCATAAGATCGGGATTTTCCCGCTTGGCCGAAATAATCAGCGGGGTGACCGCTTCATCAATCAACAGGCTGTCGGCCTCATCGACAATAACGGTCGCCAAGCCGTTGAGAAGAAGGGAAATGTCGGCACTGGCCGCACCCATAAACAACTTGTTGATGGCATGACGTTGTGGCTGCCTGTTTTGGCGTAAGGTCAGGCTATCCTTGAGAAAATCGGCCATGAGATCTTTGCTGGTGGTATAGACAATGGACATGGCATAGGTCCTTCGTCTTTCTTCCGGTGGCGTTTCATCCGTGATGGATCCGATGGTAAGCCGACAACGCTGGACCAACGGGGCCATGGTTTCGGCGTCGCGTTGGGCCAAATAACCGTTGGCGGTCAGGACGTGACAGGGACGGCCACGCCATCCCGCAAGGACCGAAGCCAACCCGATGGTCAGGGTTTTCCCCTCACCGGTCGCCATTTCAGCCAGTTGCCCCTGGTTGATGACCAGAACACCCGTCAGTTGCACCGGGTAGGGACGCATTCCTAAGGTCCGATCGGCTATTTCTACCAAACAGGCCAATCCCTGATCAAATAACGGTTCATTGCCAGGATGCAGGCGCAATTCGGTGGTCAGATTCCGAATAATTTCATCCAGTCTGGCGTCGCTTATGGCCCTGAGTCCTTCCGCCTGAGTCAGGATCCCTTGAACCCGATTCTTCAACAATGCAGGTCGCCGACTGTGATTCACAGAGCGTCCTACCACAGCGTGAACCATCCGGTCCAGGCCAGTATGGAGCGGCTTGGGCGTGATAAAGTTCAGGCGGTGATAATCGTTGGTAACACGATTCACAACCGCAGGCTCCGTTGGAAAAATTGACGCACCTTCCTTTCTATCTGCCATAACAACGGCATGGGTTCCATCGTGATGCGAATGTGTCCGGTGCGCTGATGATAACCACGCACACCATTCGTGACCCGCAACCGGGCATCGATGAGGAAAAACGGTTCTTTGGTTTTCAATCCGGTGCTGTCATTGGTGGCAATAGCCACTTCTCCACCCCCTTTCCAACCCAGGGCCAAAGAGGGTAAGGATTCATGCTGGTAAGGGATAAAGGTATGATCTGTCACCTCGATTTCCAACCCCTCCTGACCGTAGAGACGGACCGACATGCCGATCACTTGATCCTCAAAAAGGTTGGATGCTTCTTCTTGGGAAACAACGGCCAAAAACCGAAACGAAGACAGATCGATCATGGTTCCCAGCCCGGTCCCTCGGTTTAACCAGGATCCTAAGGAATAGGCAAGTTCCGGGGCATGCCACAACCCCACATGGGTGGCACGGATGGTCAGATTTTGACGGCGTTTTTCCAAGTTATCCAATAATTGTCGGGCACTATCCTCCCGACGCTGAATGGGTTCCAGATCGGCACTGCTTTCGTGGGTCGCTTTTAGGTTTAATGCCTGAACCTGGTCGAGTTGCCCCTGAGCTTCTAAGATTTCGGCCATCAGTTGCGGATTTTCCAACTGAACCAGGATGGTCCCTTCTTCCACCCAACGTCCCGACGGCGTTTCAAGATTCAGGAGAATGCCTGAAACCGGATTGACGACTTCGGTGGCATGGCGGGCTTCCATGATCCCTGGAGCTTGGAAATGGTTGGGAAAGGGGATGAAAACCGCCATCGCCAGTGGAACTCCCAGTGCCAGAAGGGTCAGGATGATGGCCCGTTTACGACGACGCTCCAGTTTGGGGTTCGTGGTCAAATAGTTGATCAGTCGCATGGGGGGACGGATGAACGTGTTGATCATCATCCCCAACCCCATGAGCATCCCCAACGCCAAGTATTGGTTGGTGACGAAAAGCATGACCCCCACCATGACCATCAGTCGATAGACGCTGCTCATCATGCCATAGAGGGCCAACCACCAAGCTTCGGCATGAGATGTCGCCGGAGACACCAGGGAACCAATGCCGAAAAAATATCTTTCCACAAGATAATAAAGATAATTCTGGGCACGGGAGGAAAGATTGGGAATTTCGATCAGATCGGAAAAAATGTAATAACCATCCATTTTCATCAACGGGTTCAGGTTGAATAGGATGGTCGAGACCGAGGCGACAAATACCATGTTATAAGCCAACGCATGGAGGATACCCGGGGGGGTGTTCAGCCAAACATGCAGCCCGATTCCAGCCAGGGTCAGTTCGGTCAACATACCGGCTGAACTGACAAAAATACGTTGCCAGCGACTGGAGAGTGACCAACTTGCGGTGGCATCGACATAGGGGAGGGGAGTGAACGCCATCATCAAAACACCCATGGTACGCACTTCGCCGCCATAATGTTTGCAAACGATGGCGTGTCCAAATTCATGGACGATCTTGATTATCCCCAGAGCGAGATAGAGCCAGACCAAGTTACCCGGTGCCAATACCCCCTGGGACTGGTCCATCAATGGTCGCCAATGGTCAAAGACAATGCGCAATGTACTGATACCCAACCCCAACCCCAGTATGATCCCCAGAGGGCCAAACAGGGGTTTGAACCAGGGGACGATCCGGGTCAAAATAGCGTCGGGATCGAACAGGGGGATCCGTAAAAAAATAAAACTGGCTACTTTTGAACGCAACTCGGTGGCGCGTCGGCGTTCATGGCGTTGAAAAAATCCGCTGCTGGCGGTGGGGCCATCATAATGGAGCAGGTTGGCTGTCCCCAGAGCGGTGAGTAGACTGATCACCTCTTCCTGACCGGGGGCCTCCCGGGGGTTGTGCCGAAGAGCAAATTTCCACGTCGCCTCGACGCTGTTCTGAAGGCTCAGGCGTGCGACAAATTCATAAGCCTGGGGACGGATACGGAAAAATTGGTTGTCAAACGGATCATGGAGCAAATACCAGGGTTCCCCACGAAACACCTGTTTGCTGACCTTCAGGGTTGGTCGCAATGCCACCTTCAGATTGGCAACCAGGTGCCAGGATTCGCTGTAGGTCTTTGATGCCTGGGCCATGGGATTCCCGTTGGGTGCGCTTCTACCACCAAAAAAGCATTCTCAGATAGTTGACGCTGCGATGGGTCAGGATCCATAAAATGGGTCGGGGACCGATGAATATTTTCGCGGTACCGCTCATCCCCGGACGCCACCACAGGGGTGGTTTTACCTGAAATTTGGCCCGCGCTGGAAACATATTTCCACTCTCTTTGGGCAGGGCGATGGGTTCGATCAAGGTGATGATGAAGTCAAAAGTCAACTCAGGTCGTGCCACAAACGCCAGTTCGCCACTGGCTCCCCAGTTGACCTCGTGAATATCCATTTCGTCGATTTCCAACTCCGCATGGATATCCTCGATGCGGGCAACCTTGAACAAAACCTCACCACTCCTGACCGGCGCTCCCAGTCGTTCTTTAAGATCGCCTTCGACCACGATGCCGGTGAAGGGGGCGTTAAGTTGGGCATGGTCAAGCTGGTAGACCACCTTTTCCAGTTGCGCGTTGGACTGGATCAGCAGAGCCTGGGAAACTTTCATGTCCGCCATGCTTCGGGCCGCCCTGGCTTTTTCCGCTTCCCGGGTATAGCGGCTGACATCGGCGAGGGAACGGGTTTGTTCCATCAGGAGTTCCCGCGTGTCCAGTTCCAGCAATATCTGTTTTTTATGAACGCTATCTCCCACTTTGACATGAACTTGGTCGATATAACCATCGAACGGGGCTGTCAGATAGAGCATATCATCGGTTTTCAGGATAAATGGGGCATCGATGCGGTAAGGCCAGGAAGCAAAGATAATGAAGCAAAGGACAACCATGGTGACAACGCCCAAAAATTTGGCCAGTGAGTGTTCTACTCCCCATAAAACCCCCAGCGATTCCCGTGCTTTCAGAAGCAACAACCCGCCAAACCAACGATCACGGCGTTCCAAGTCAAACAGGTGCCGACTCACCATATCCACCAAGACCCTGAGATTCAGAATTTCCTCGGTGCTAAAAGGGCGGTCGCGTTCGGCGGTAATCACCCCCTTGGGTTCTCCATCGATACGCAAGGGGACGGAAGCCATATGGCCGATCCCCTCTTTGCGGGCATAGATTTTGTGGGCGCGGGTGATGAGGAAGTCATCTCCCAGGGCATTCTCAGCAGGGGAGGTGATCGTCGTGGCTTCCGACCAGACGATCTCTTCATCCTGGTCCAAAGCCTCTTCCATGGCGGCCTGAAGGTTTTGCACCATTTCCCGTTTGCTATCGAATTGATCGCGATGACTGATGGCGCGAACCAGGATATTGGGGGGATCCATCCACCCCAGACTGACGCGGCTGCATCCAAAACGGTTGGTGGTTTCATTGCAAAAAGTCAGTGCCGCTTTTAAAAATCGGGTATCGTTGTTGACCTGTGCTGCCAGATCCAAGGCCCCGGTGCATCGTTGCAATTTTTTTTCTGCGGCATGAATTTGGCTTTTATCCCTGAAATGGGCGGGAATAAGGGTCAGGAGGCGCAGCAGGGTGGATGCTTCGCGGGAATTGACCGACGATGCCTGGCCCAGGGCGATCGCCAATACTTGAACCTTTCCGGGAGATGGATCGGTGAAACGGATGGCCAGTATCCGCCCTTCCCCTTTTTTTTCCGCCAGCCGTCCCATCCCCTGATCTGCTGGGATGACGGCTAAGCGGTTGGCCAATGCGGTGACTTCGACCATAAAATCGGGCTGACCGGTTTCGGTATTGGGATCCAAAGATGGACCCATGGTCGCGGGCCAACGGTGGGAGCAGTGCCAACCCTCGGCGGCTGGGGATTCCTTGTGGAGCAAAACCCCTTTTTCTGCCCGCAGCCATTGGCAAAACAGGTTGAGGCAAGCGGTAAAAAAAAACTCTTCGGAGGGTTCCTTTTGGGAGAGTTCCAATAACCGGGTCAGGAGCAGATCGGGGTTGTTGACTTCCGTGCGACCAACCGGTTCAGATCCCGCAGGAACACTCATGGGCGTGATGATCCGACGGCATACAGTTCCAAGTCTCCGGCGATACCGGGATGGATGGCGGGCGGGGTTGCGTTGGAGAAGCGTATCCTGACATGGCGCAGGCCGCTGGCGGCATCGACCACGGGGGAGAGAAACACGATTTCTCCGGGTTTACGGATGGGGCCTCCCGACCCGGGAAATGCCAGGGTCACCCCCTGTCCCTCTTTGAGGAGTGCCCCTTGGGATTCTTCCACATCACAGACAAAAAAACAGGTGACGGGATCTACCAAGTGCGCAATTTTCTTGTTGGGTTCCACCCCTTCCCCTTCTTCCACGGCCAATTCGGAGACAATGCCATCGAAAGGGGCACGTAAACGACGCTTTTCAAGGGTTTCCATCGCCTGGCGATAACCGAGTTCTTCCTCTTCCTCCGTCATCTTTTCCAGACCATATTCCGCCCGTGCGTTAATCCATTGGAGCTTCTGTTTTTCCAGATCTTCTTCACTCAATCCCCGCGACGATTGAAACAGTTGCAACTGGGCCTGATAGCGGTGTCCCTGGAGACGTTCCCTTTCCTGGGCCGCTTCCAGTTTAACCTTGGATTGCCAGAACAGTTTTTTTCTGGAAACCTCCAGTGCCTCCCAACGGCTATCCAAGGTCAGGATAATATCATTTTTCTTGACCCAGGCCCCTTCACGGAAAAAAATTTCCTCAACTTTTCCAGGAACGGTTAAACTGAGGGATACATCTTTATGGGGTTCTGTCAAACCCTTGATGATGATCGGGGCGGCGTCTGTTGGGGAAGGGAGGAGAAACTCTTCCGGGACGTCTATAGATGCCGCCTCCTTGGAAACCGCCTCCTTGACGAGGGGAGGTGGAACGGTTTGCCCGGTCGAATTCCCATCTGGGGATGGGGAAGAACGGTGCAGGGGGGGGCTATCCGGCAGTGTCTGGGCTTGGGGGGCAGAGGGTACTGCCAAGGCCAGGAGTCCTGCCAGGAATAAACTTTGAGACGCTACGTTGCGGGTGGGCAAATGTTTAAAGTTCATTCACTTCCTGTTGGAGTTCAAGTCCGTAATGCAACAAAAGCCTCCCTTCGGCCAGCTCAAGGCGGTGGTATGCCTTATGGTAATCGGCCAAATACTCCAAGAAAACTTCCCTGGCTTGTAGCAGGGCAGAATCCCGCTCCAGAACCATACGCGCCGAACTGTTACCCGACTCAAGGCGTTGTCGTTCAAGGTCCACCAGTTTAGACAGGTTCTCCATGGTCTCTTTGTGGGCGTGGATTTTCTCCTCCGAGAGTGCCAACAGTTTCAGTGCCTCTTCCACATCGGCGTGGATGGTAATCTGGGCGTTTTGTAAATCCAACTGCGCTTGTTCCACCTTGTGGACCGCAGCCATATAATCGCTCTTTCCTTTGATGTTTCCAAGTGCTTTCACATATTTAATTCCAATCGACCAGTCGATGTGATCATCTTTCCAGGTATCATCGAGGCTGGTGTTGATGCTGCTACCCAACCCATTGAGGGCATATTGCGCGGAAAGA
The DNA here is from genome assembly GCA_002753615.1 of Magnetococcales bacterium DCbin2. Lineage (GTDB taxonomy): Bacteria > Pseudomonadota > Magnetococcia > Magnetococcales > UBA8363 > UBA8363. Next base: position 53,437 of record PEAO01000004.1, on the reverse strand, counting down.
TCCAACTGCGGCAGCATTTGGTTTTTGGCGTAGGTCATACGCAAGGCTTCGCGTTGATATTGAAATTGGGCGGTTAACTGTTCGGGTCGATTTTGCTTGGCCAGTTCCAGACTTTCGGTCAAAGGTTTGATGATCGGTTTGAATGGGGGGAGGGGTTCGATGGATTCGATCCCCTGGTAGATTTCCAGTGAGTTGGTATCCGACAAGACCACCTGAGCGGCACGTATGGCGTTGGAAAGATTGATCCCGGCCTCGGAGACCTGGGCTGCACGCATGTGCCGGGCGGACCGGGCCTCTAAGAGTTCGGCTTCATCGGCCTGCCCTTGGGCCATGCGTTGTTCGATGTCTTGGAGTATTTTTTCAGCAAGGGCCAAGGATGCCTGCCGCAATTGGATCCGTTGGGAAGCCTGTTGGAGATCCCGATAGGTTTGCAGTGCGTTGAAGATGACCCCCAGTGCGGTTTGCCGCAGGGTTTGCCGGGCGATTGCCCGTTCGAGGTTGGCGACTTCAATGTTGCTGTTGACAACCCTGGGACCGGCATCTTTGAGGAGGGGTTGGGTCAGGTTGAATCCAAGTTTGCTCTCAAATTCTTTGCCTATCTGATCGCCAGTTTGGAGATTATTGGTGATATCGCTGAGGTCATAGGCGGCCCCCATACGGGCACCCGTGGGAAGCAATTGGGCGGTTTCTGTTTTTACCTTGTTGTTGAGGCTAAAATATTCGGGCAACGATGAGCGGGAATAGAATTCTTCGGCGGTGTTGCGTTTATTGGAACCATCACGACCCATTTCCATCGACACCGTGGGGTCGTAGATGGCTTGAGCGGATTGAATGGATTCATCGGCGATGAACTCGTCCAACCGTTGTCTAACGATGGTCTTGTTGTTTTTATAAACCTTCTGAACGAATTCCGACAAACTCCACGGTTGCGTAGATGGTACGATGCGCTGGGGCGTGGTGCTGGACGGGGGCGTGATGACCGCCGTTGGTACTGGCGGACTTGGAGGATCCAAGGTCATACCCGGTTTATGGCGTGGGGGAATCCGATCTGGAAACAGAATGGTTTCACTGGGGGTCGCGGATTGATTCCAATGAGAGGGTGTTGATAACTCCCCGGTGACGATCGGTGGGCGTTGAGGCAGCACACCGTCGGGTAATGGGTTGGTCACAGGTCTGCGACGCGGGGAAATCCCATCGGGAAGCGGCATTGTTTTGCTCGGTGCGTCAATCTCTTTAGGTTTACTTGTGGTGTGGATGACGCCACCGTCTGGAGTCGGGGGTGGCGGAACCGTCATCGGAACGGAGTTGGGTTGATCGCCGGTTTCCAAAGAGGATCGGCTGATCTGTATAAAACCGGGATAGGTATCTTGGACGGCGGCCAAGTTGGTCTCGGCGACCGCTCCAGGGAGGTCATCGGATATTTGCCCTACTAGGTTATCTTGCAGAGAAAGCTTGAAGATGACGGTGCTACTCTTAAAGGACGAACTTCCTTGATTATTTTTGAGTATCGGTTGTGAATAAGCCGCGCAGGACAGAAATAAAAGAAAGGCGATCAGAGGGATGGCGCATATCTTCTGAGCGGTGGCACGTCCCACCCGATCCCCATGATCCTGCACGACCAGGGATTCTGTCAGTTCAGCATGTTTTTTACAGGTTATCATCATAACTCTTGGCAGTGTCTGACACCGTTTCATTGCAACCTGCAAAGACCATTACGGGTGACCATTTCGATCTACAGGGGGCCAAAGCCTAGCAGAATCATGATCACTTTACTAGGCCGTTCTTTTTGTAGCAGATTGGAGAAAAGTGATTCGTATCTCTCATGGCCACGTGCAATTAATAATATGATTGAGATAAAATGAGTTTTCATTTAACATTCAATTTCAGAAACAGATAAAATGTGGTCCAATCGGATTGGTCGGGTTTTCATTTTCTCTTGTTGGGTGACAGGGCAAAATGGTTGCTAAAAAACATAAAATGAATCGTTCGTCGCACGGGCCATTCCAGGTCGAAAAACTGGAGGAGCGCATCCTCTTGTCTGCCGACCCGGTACTTGTTTTTGCCACCCAGGCGGGTGGGGAAAACGAAGATCCTTTGTCGGGAGATACCCTTATCACCCTGGAAAACAGTGTGGTCTCAGGACCGAATGTCTCCCTTGCGAGCGATATCCTACCCGATCCGGGAACCAATGGCTTGGAAATCAGCGGTATTCCTGGCAATGAACTCCACCTGACCGTCGATGCACCCCTCTTCCCTGAGGGGTTTTTGTTTTTTGATGCCGAGGATTCTTTGACGGGAAGCGGTCCCATGGGCGGGGGGGTATTTCTCCAGGGATTGTTGAGTCCTGGCAACTCTCCTGGTATTCAAAATGTTGTCAGCCTCTCCTTGGCTGGGGGAAGCACGACCCTCATCGAAATCGGCGGTGTGACACCGGGGCCGGGAAATCCGGTGATCGACAATGGTTTTGACCAGATCAATGTCAGCGGAGCCACCACCCTGGGGGGGACGCTGGATATCAATCTGCTCAACAGTTTTCATCCCGTCAAAGGGCAACGTTTCGATATTCTCAATTATGGCAGCGTTTCGGGAAACTTCAGCAGTTTTTCGGGACTCTATTTGGGAGATGGACTTTATTTCAAACCGATTTTTCAACCGACCAAACTGACGCTGGAGGTTGCGGAACTTCCGATTCCTGGCCTCGACATCACCATTGCCGATAGTGCCCAGCTTGACGCCTTCATGACGTTGTTGGCCAAACCCGACGTACTCGATCAGACCGCCACGGCGAGTGGTTCATTGACCATCCAGAACCAAGAGATTACCGGAGACTTTTCCTTCACCCGGGTGAGTGCCAGTGCGTTTGAGGTCTCTCTGGCCAATGTCTCTTTGCAACTGGCAGCGGGGGATGCCCTGCTGAACATCACGGATGGTTCGGGTGGATTCTACTGGACTACCGATGGCATGGCGGGATCCATCGACGGTACCGTGGCCCTGGATGGGGTTCCTGGTCTCTCGATGGCCGATACCGATTTGGGGTTTTCGTTCAATACCATGGCCGTAGAGGTCTCCCGGACATTGACTCATGCGGGCGACATGGCGTTAAGCATCGGTGCCAATACCGGCCTAGCTTTGCGGGGAAATGCAGGATTTACCATCAACGACCTGGCGACATTGACCGGAAACTTTTCCATCGAAGCGGCGATGGAATCGGGTGTGGGAAAATTGCGCATCGGTGGCAGCAATATCGCCGCATCCCTGGGCGATGTCGCAGGTGGTGGACTGGGCATCTCCATGACCGGTGGCGAAATGGCCCTGTTGATCGCCGATGCCGGGGTTGGTGCCGTTCCCAAATATGCCGTCAGTGCCACTGGAAATGCTGCCCTCCATGGGATCACCGATGGTTCTTTGTCCGGGCCGTTGAACATCCGCCTCAACACCCTGGGGCAGACTGTGGACGAAGTGATTTCCAACGGCGTCTCTGCGTTGAACCTCACGTTCAACACCATCGATGCGACCCCTGCTTTTGTCGCCAAAGGGGTAACCCTGGATCTGGGGCCAACGGTTGGGTCTTTGTCGGGGGATCTGTTTATCCAGGCCACGGTTGGCGCGAACAGTTCCGAGTTGGCCATCGGTGTGGAAAATATGAGTGCTCATTTTCCGTTCGGCGGCTTGGCTACGGCGACCCTTGCCAAAGGACGGGCCGCGCTGCTCCTGATGCGGGATGACCAGGGTAATGTGACCCATGCGTTCCGTGCGTCAGGCCAGGCAAGCCTCGGAGGGGTGGACGGTTTGGCCATTTCGGGTGAGCAACTGGTATTGGTCAGCAATGCGACCCCCCAGGCCATTGATCGCAACATTCGTACCCCCAGCGGTTCCATCAATCTGGTGGCCGATGCGGGGTTTTCCTCGTTAAGCGGGATGATCAACCTGGATGTGGGTGGGCTGTTGACGGCCACAGGGGAGATGAACCTGCAAGCCTCCCAGGAAACGGTGCAACTCGCCGGCTCCCCCGATCCCCTTGACGCCATCGATACCGACCGTCTCATTCTCGCCGCCAATGATGTCACCGCCACCTTGAACGCTCCAGGGATGCCCGATTGGGGAATGACGCTGGCGGGACTTGATTTTGGCTTGGCTTTTGTCACCGAAAAGGATGTCGCCGACCCCAGGCGTTGGCTCACCATGGCCGCCCTCCCCAGGGCCATGACTATTGCCGGATTGACCTTGACCCCTGCCAGTGCCCGCATTGGAATCAACCGCGCTCTCGACCGGGTGAGTGGCGCGGTCAACGACGCAGTTGTCGATTGGAGCAGCCAGACACAGACCATCGCCACCGACGCCGCCCATGAGGTGGTCTTGGATTTTGCTGCTGAAACCTGGAATATCCCGGTTTCTGGAACCTTGGATCTTTTGGGTGAAACCATCTCCGGTGATTTTGAATTGACCTTCAATCCCGCCGATGGGGTCTATGAGGTCCATGGTGAAAATCTGGTTATGTCCCTGGACGCCGGGGTGGCAGCCGTTCAAATTTCGGGGGGGACAGGCGATTTCCGCATTACACCGGATGGGGTGGCGGGTTCTTTCTCCGCCAGTGCCACCCTTTCGGGGCTGGATGATGTCACCCTGGCCATGCCACAGCTTACCGTATCTTTCAATAACACCGTTTACGAAATCCTGAATATCGCCGCCAACACCGGGTTGAACCTTTCCGCCTTGGGGGCCAACCTGAATCTGGGTGATTTTATCCGGGTCTCCGGTGATTTTTCCTTGGTGCGCCAAGTTGTGGATGGGGTGGAAAAACTTTTGATTGGTGGGGCCAACATTGACTCCTTTCTTGGACTCGCCGACGACTCCTTGGGTCTTTCGGTGTCGCAAGCCAATCTGGCTCTGCTGGTCGCGGGGACAGAACAGGGGGCGGGTTATGCCTTGCAGGCCAACGGTATCCCCAGCTTAAACGGTTTTGCCGACAACGCCATGCAATCGGCCCAACCCCTGGCGATCCGCATCAATACCTTGGGGCAGGCGGTTCAGGAACAGATTTCCAATGGGGTGGATCAACTGCAACTCGCTTTTGCCTCTGCCAGTGCTGAACAAACCTTTCTTTTGGAAAACGCCACTTTCGATCTGGGGGATGGCTTGGGTTCGGTGACGGGGGATCTCCGTTTTTCGGCGTCCTATGATAATAATCATGAACTCCGTATGGGCCTGGATGCCTCGAACCTGACCGGATCCCTGGCCTTGGCGGGTGGTATTGGGGTGAGGTTGGCCGACGGTGCGGCACGTCTTGCCTTTACCCAGACCGCCCACGGCCTGGAGGTGAGCGGTTCGGTTTCCGGTTCGGCCAGTCTTACGGGATTGAATGGTTTGACCTTGGACAGTGGGGTGATTGACTTGGCGTTGGATCCCGATGGGGTGTTGACCCGTGGTGATATCACCGGTGCCCTCACCCTGATGGGGCAAAGCCTTAGTGGCACGGTCCATTTTGAACGGGCCGGAGAGGGGATCTTTGAGATGTCGGCCCGCGATATTGCCACCACTCTGCGCGCCGGTGATGCACTTTTGAGCCTGACCCACGGTGAGGGTGGTCTTTACCTTTCCGAGAGCGGCATGGCGGGATCCATCCGTGGTGACCTCACGTTTACGGGTGTACCAGGTTTGACCCTGACCGATGCCGATATGGCGGTCACTTTCAACACCTTTGCCCACCAGATTGAGCAAACCATTGCCAATCTGGGCTTTTATGAACTTGATATTCCCGCAAATACCCCCTTGCGGTTGGCGGGACAATTATCCTTTTCATTGGATGGATTGGCCGATTTTTCAGGCGAAGTGGTGGTGGAAGCATCCCTGGTTCCAGGGGAAGAACGACTGTTGATCGGCGGCCACCACCTGACTGCGACGGTTGGCGATACCGCCAATTCCGGGGTCGCCATTTCCCTGACCGATGGACAGTTGGCCCTCCTCATCGCCGACGATGGCGATGGCGTCGGCTTGGCCTTGGACGCTTCGGGAACGGCGGCACTGCATGGTGTGGCGGATGGCGCGATTTCCGGTCCTATTCAAGCACGCATGAATACCCTGGGGCGGGCGATCACCACGGATATCACCAATGGATTGCAGACGGTGGCGTTGAACTTTGCCGACGGTCAGATGGTGCAGTCTTTCGATGCTTTGGGGGTCCGTCTGGATTTGGGAGATACTATTGGTTATATCGAAGGGGATTTGCGCATCCAGGGCGGTGTTGTCGGTGACCGAACCGAGGTCAACGTCGGTGCGGTCCACGTCAACGGTGCCATCGGTGTCGGTCCTGTCGCGGCGCGGTTGCAGGATGGCTTTATCGGCCTTAACTTGGTGCATGACAATGCCAACGGTTTTCGCTATGCCTTGAGCGCGGGTGGTCAAGCGACGTTGCAAGGGGTTGATCTCCTGACCCTGGATGGTGATGCCATCACCATTGCCATCAATAATACGGGTGCTGCGATCCAGCAAACCATCCAGACTACCGGCGATGCCATCGCTTTGGATCTGGCGGTGGGAGAGAAAAACCTTCAGGGATTGGTCTCCATGAACCTGGGGGGAATACTTGCTATCACGGGCGATATTTCCATCGGATCTTTGGCCGACACGGTGAAACTTGCCGATGGGAGTACTGTGGTCACCGACCGGCTGAATGTGATTGGCAATGACTTAGCGATAACGCTTCATCCGCCCGGCGTTTCCGGTGTGGATATCACCCTGGCCAACGTTGATCTGGCCTTGGCGTTTTTGCAAGAGCATGGCGTACCCGACGCCCGCCGTTGGATGACCATGAATGCTCTGCCGGGGTCGTTGTCGATTTTGGGTCATACCTTGACTCCGACCAGTGCTGCGGTGGAACTCAACCGGGCATTGGCCAAGGTGAGTGGCGCGCTCAACGCCACGGTGGTGGATTGGAGCGGTGCCCAGGCGGAAACCATGGCCATCGATGGGGCCACCGACGTGGTGATGGACTTTGCCGGTGACACTTGGCGGTTGCCGCTTAAGGGGGAATTGGATCTGTTTGGTGAGAAATTTTCCGGCGATTTTATATTTCAATATTCTCCGGCCTCGCAAACCTACACCGCCACCGTATCCAACTTAACCTTATCTTTGGCGGCGGGACCAACCGCTATCGTCGTCACCAACGGTAACGGTTCTCTTACTATGGGGCCGAATGGGGTTGTCGTCAGCGTCAGTGGCGGTGCCGCTCTGACCGGTCTGGATGGGGTCACTTTCACTTTACCCACCATTGCCCTGGCCATGAACACCACCGCAGCGGATTTGCTGGGGGTGCCGGCGGGAACCTCTCTCAGGTTGGCCGCCACCGATGCCACCCTAAAATTGGGCGATTTTATCGACATCGGCGGTGATTTTGCCATCAGTCGTCAGGTCATCGATGGGGTGGAACAAGTCCGCATTGGCGGCAGCGACATCGTAGCGCGGGCGGGTGATCTGACGGGAGGCTTTGGGGTCTCCATGGCGGATGTATCCCTGGCGATGCTGTTGATGGAACAGGCCGATGGGACGGGTTATGCCATTCAGGCCAGCGGTATCCCCAGCCTTGATGGCATTGCGGGCGGGATGCTCTCTGCTGCTGAACCTATGGCCATCCGCATCAACCACCTGGGTCGGACCATTGCCGATGAAATCAGTAACGGGGTGGACTCTATTCCGCTCAACTTTGATAGTGCGGAGGCGGTTTTTGGCTTCTTTCTGGAGGATGCCTCCCTGGACCTGGGAGATTTTGGCTCCATTACGGGAAATCTGGGATTCAGTGCCGCAGCGGATATTGCGGGCAATGCCACGTTGACTCTGAAGGCTGATGGACTGCGTGGGTCGCTCCCCATGGGGGGTGGCATTGGGGTGGACTTGACCTATGGCACCGCCGATCTGGCCCTGCGTAAGGTCGGTACTGATATGGAAGTGACCGGCTCCTTGGGCGGTAGTGGTCAATTGACGGGAATTTCCGGTTTGGAACTTTCCTTGTCCAATCTTGACCTGGCGGTGGGTGGAACGGGGTTGGAGCTTTCGGGTGAAGCGGTATTGGATCTGGCGGGAATGGTTTCCATGAGGGGAAACCTGAACCTGTCCCAGAGTGTTGATCAGGTATCGTTGGTTGGTGGGGCGATGGTGGATGTGGAACGGTTTACCTTTACCGGGACCGATCTGGGTTTGGGAATCTCGTCTGGGGGGGATGCTGCGGGCCTTTCCATCACCGGGGCCGACTTGGCCATGACCTTCATGCGCGAAGCGGGTTTGGCGGATATGGATACCGCCAGACGCTGGATCAGCATCAACGCCGCCCCTAGCCAGATCAATCTGGGTGGCTTTGTTCTGGAGGCTGACCAGGGGGGATTGTTGCTCAACCAGGCCCTTGCAAGTGTCAGTGGCTTGGCCAAGATGGCCGATATCGATTGGAGCGGTGCGAGCGTTGAGAACATTGTCGTCGATGAGGCGACCACGCTTGCCATGGATTTTGCCGGGCAAACCTGGGGCTTTACCGGCATCCACGGAGAATTAAACCTTTTGGGTGAACGTTTGGCGGGTACCTTTGGCATCACCTATGACGTTGCCAACGCCATTTATACCATTGATGCCACCGATGTCAGCTTTACCATGCAGGCGGGTAGTGCGGGGGTGGCGGTCACCAACGGTTCCGGTTCCTTGACTATCACGGGAGACGGGATTGCCGGGACCATCGGCGGTACCGTCGCATTGAGCGGTCTGACCGGAGTCACCTTTGCGGCGGATTCGGTTTCGCTCTCGATGAATACCACCGGGGGGCTTTTGGAAGGGATCGCCGCCGGAACCCCATTCTTACTCAAAGCGACCAATGCCACCCTGGGAATTGACGGTTTTACCCAGCTTTCGGGTGATTTTGCCATCGAACGTCGCCTCGCCGACGGAGTGGCGCAACTCCTGATCGGTGGCCAGAACATGGCGGCAACCTTGGGTGATCCTGCGGGTTTGGGGGTTGCCATCGATGACGGTCAACTGGCTATGGTGATTCAGGAGGTCGCTGGATCCACCGAATTTGCCCTGGATGCCCTGGGAACACTGCACTTTAACGGGATTACCGCCAACTTGGTGGGGGATAATCTCAATGGCGCGGTACGCATCAATCATCTAGGCCGGACCGTGAGCGAAGCGGTCAACACCGGAGGTGGCTACCGCCAGTTGAGCTTTGTTGATGCGGTGGATGTGGAATCTTTCGCGGCAGAAAATGTCCACATCAACCTGTTGGATGGATATCTTGATATCGCGGGTGATTTTGTCTTTCAACACAGAGTCGATGCCCAGGGCAACGTATTGTTGGAGATTGCTGTAGCCGATGCCCATGGTCAATTGAAAGTTCCTGGTGACGTGGGGATTGAACTGGCCAACGGTACTTTGGGACTTCTCATCAAAAATCCCGCCGACCCCCAATACGCCTTTGTCGCCCATGGCGATGTCACCATCACCGGCCTGGAAGGGTTTGGCCTGGATCTTCAGGGACTTGGAGTTGATTTTGCCTTCAACGGGTTTGGCATCGACCTGGATTATACCTTTGATGTCCCTTCCCTCGACATCGGCCCCATAGACCTTACGCTGGGTGCCCTGACCGATTTTTCCCTCAAGGGGATGTTGGATATCAACCTGGGAGGACTGTTCGATTTCAATGGTTTCATCGATCTGTCCCGGCTCCGTATTCCCATGCCCGATTTCATGATTCCGGGGTTGGATCTGTTTGATCCCGGATTCGATCTGGATTTCATGCTGCAATACAATTTCTCGGGCCTGGATGTCGATTTTGATCTGGGCATCCCCGGTATACCCGATTGGAAACTGGGCTTTGAAGGGTTGGATTTTGCCTTCAGTTTTTCCCACGATTTCAGCTTTGACCCCAACTTTGATTTTCGTTTCGCCCGTCAATGGTTCACCCTGGCGGGGATGATGGATTTTATCCATATGGGGCCGTGGTCGTTCGCCCCCGATTTTGGCCTGGACATGGAGTGGTTTACCTTTAATTGGTCCTTGCCGCCATTGGATCTGCCCGATCTTCCGGCCCTGGGACTCCCTTCCATGGATTGGACCTTGGATTGGGGAATGCCCGATTTTGGCAGTTTCGATCTGGGGATGGATCTGGACTGGGGCTTGGATCTGTCGCTGGATTTTGGTGACATGGGATTGCACCTCCCCACCTTCCACATGCCAGACATTGATATTGCCTTTGACATGTTCGGTTTGCCGGTGTTGGGTGATTTTTCATTTGATCTTATTGATTTACCAGACCTTCCCAATCTGCCCGACATGGGACTTGCCATCGATATCGGCAATTTGGACATCTCGTTGGATTTTGATGGGTTCTCCCTGGATTTGTTTGATGGTTTCGGAGATTTTCTCTTTACCCCTTTGGGCTTGGCGTTCAACCTGGACTTCTCTGCCGATATCCATATCCCCGGTTTGGATTTTGATATCCCCAGTGTCAACCTGCAATTCAATCCGTTCGATTTTGACCTGGATCTTGCTTTGCCCGACGTGGGCTTGGATGGACTTGATCTCCATCTGCCGGCGAACCTGGACTTTGCCATCAACCTGCCCGATTTGAGCATCAATATTGCCGACTTTGCCTCTTTGACGGGTGATTTTTCCTTGGAACGCCGTGTGGTAGACGGGGTGCAAAAGTTGTTGCTGGGTGCCAACGATGTGGTGGCCAGGGTAGGTGACCTCCAAGGTGGCGTTGGATTGGAAGTACAGTCGGATAATCTGGCCCTGCTGGTACAAAACGGGGCCGATGGAACACCGGGCTTTGCCTTGACCGCCTCTGGGGTGCCGGGGCTGATCGGCATGGATGGTTGGGGCTTGTCGGATGATGTGGGGATCAAACTCAATACCCTGGGATTGCCGGTCGATGAGGTAGTCAGAACCGGGGGAACTCCGGTCAATTTACAGTTTGCCTCGTCTGCCGATGTCAAGGCATTTGAAGTCAAGAATGCAACGTTATCTTTGCCTGGGGGGGCGGGAAGCCTGACGGGTGATTTTGTCTTCTCCAGCAGTTCCACCGGCAATGGGGTGGATGCCAATGGGGATGGCCTGGACGATATTATCGACACCGAATTGGTGATTGCCGCCGCCAATCTGACTGGAAACCTGGATGTGGGGGGTGGCCTGGGGGCCGATTTGGCGGGTGGCAGTGCCGCGATTCTCCTCCTGGGGACACGTAACACCGTGACGGCCACCGATACCTCCAGGGGATGGGCGTTGGCCACCAGCGGTGATGTCAACCTCAGCGGTATGGGTGGGGTCGGTGTGACTGGGACCGACCTGAATGTCTTGATCAACACAACCGGACAAGCATTGGATCGTGAAATCGTGGTTGGCGACCGCTTGGTGACCCTCCAGGGAAGTGCGGCCCAGGAATTGATGATTACCGGTGAGGCGGAACTGACGGTGGATGGACTCTTGACCGCCAGCGGCTGGATTGGTGTCGAAAAAACCGCAACCCAGGTAACGACCGCGACGGGTGAGGTCGTAGCGGCGGGTCAGGTGGTAATTTCTGCCGCCCAAGTGGACGCTTGGTTGGGACTCGATGGTGCCCCCGGTGCTGTGGGGGCCATGGGGTTGGCGTTGAACCATGCCGATTTTGTTTTGGCCGTGGTGGATGCCGATGCTGATAACCGTGCCTGGCAGGCGGTGAAGGTACGCGCTGGCAGTGCCAGCTTGGTGGGGCTACCTGCCGATGTACACCTCACGGCGACAAACCTTTCTTTTGGTGTCAACCGGGCGATCAACACCGCCGATGTCGTCGATTGGTCCGAAGTCCCTCTCTCCATCCCCGTGGGTAATGCACCTCTGACCGTTGATTTCAATGGAGATCTGGGGGAACTTTTCGCCGGTTCCGGTAACTTTGGCGTGGATATGGCGCAGTTTGCCGGCCTGAAAGGTCAGTTGGATATTGTTAAAAAATCGGGTGTTACTGCCACTTTGAGCGATGGTGCCACCCAAGCGATGACCGCCATCACTTTGAGCGGTTCGGGGGTGCAGGCATTTGTCGGTATCCATGGCCCTGTGGGTTCGGCTGATGCGGCGGGATTCCTCCTGGATGGTGTCGCCTTCAATGCCGCTTTGCTCAAACCGTCCGATTTGGCCAACACCGGGTTTTATTATGGGCTGGCCGCCAGTGCCACCTCTGGGGCCATCCTTGGCCTTGATGGCTTTGCGCTGCCCAATGCCAACCTGACGATTGCTGTCAATAGTTCCGCCAATGCCGCAGGCAAGGTGATCAATTTTGCCACGACCAACATCAACGGTTTAACCCTGGCAACCCCTAGCATGAGTGCTGGAGGAACCCTGACGTTGGGTTTGGATGGGGTGGCGGATCTCTCCGGGACATTCACCATCAGTACGGCGGGAACCCTGGCCAACCCGGAATTGCGTCTGTACGGCACCAATATTTCTGCCGCTATTGGACCGGGAAGCCTGACCGGAGGGACCATCGGTCTGGTCATCGCGGCGGACAATCTGGGATCCCCCGCCTACGCCTTGAGTGGCAGTGGAACGGTGAACGTCACCGGAGCGGGAGATTTGCACTTTGTCGGCGAGGTCGGAGTCCAAGTCAATACCTTGGGACGGGCCATCAACACCGCCGTGAACGGTGTTGATGTCATCTTTGCCACCGGCGAAAGGATCAATGCCCTGGATGTGGGTAACCTGGATGTCAGCCTCACCGGCTTTCTGGCCGACACCTTGGATAGTGCCGCATCCACCGTCATCGATTTGGCCAATGATTTCAAGCCGGGCAATCTGTCCGATTCCAATCCCATGGGAATGAACATCCCTGGCATCGATAAAAATCTGGCGGAAATCCTGAGTGTTGGCGATATTCTGGCCTTGGGAGATTATGTCCATCACTACTTGGCCCCCTATTTTTATGTCGAACAAAATTTAAGCAATTATGTCCCCGATCCCGAAGATGATCTCCCCGTAGGGCAGTTTACCTGGCAACCGATTTATAGCGATGGCCTGTTTCCCAGTGTGGTGGATATCACCTGGACCAACGGCCCGACCCTCACCGGACTGGTGGATTTTCTCAGAACCCAGTGGATTCCCACCTTGCCGGGTTTGAATGGGGATAATCTCAAGGTTGTCTTAAGTGAAACGGGTATCAATGTCCTGTTACAAGGGTCCGTCACCCAAAATTCCACCATTGACTTCAGCCTGGGGGATGAAGCGGCGGAATTTGGCTTGAGTCTGGACGGCGACATCCAGTTGGATCTTTCCATGGTGGCCGATCTGGATCTGGGATTTAGCTTTAATTGGGCCACCGGAGTCAGTAATTTTGAAGTCAATAAATTGGGGTTCAAGATCAATGGCTTGATCGATGACCTGGCCACAACCGCCACCTTTGGCCCCGTGGCCCTGGGGATCGGATCGGTCGCCGATCCAGGACGCATCGAAGTCGATTTGCGTGGTTCGGCTAGCCTGGTCAATGGTCAGTTCCAGGTCAATCCCGCCCAGGACAGTGTTACCGCCGATCTGCCGATCTTTGCCGCATTGGCGGGGGTCGATCTGGCCGATGCCGCAGGGACAGCACGGGTTTTGTTGGAAGGTTCCCCCTTGTCGGGTGGGGCATTGCACATGGATACCGTCAACTTTGATCGGTTGATGGATTTTTCCAATCTGTCGGTGGTGGAGGTCATCCTCATGTTCCCCGACATGATCACTTTCCTCCAGGATGTCCGCGATAATCAACTCGCCGCCGATATCCCCTTCACCCAGGATGCCCTAGACGCCATCCTTGACCTGGGCAAAGGGTTCAAGAGCGAAATCTATGACAAGATCAACTTCTATCGTGATCCGGTCAACCTGTTGCCGCAACGCGCCGATCTGGTTGTTCACGCCGATTCCAAAACAGTAACTTCCGCTTTGGGTGGATTTACTGCCGCCCTGGTGGGTCAACAAATCACCATCGATGGCGTGGGTCGCTATACCATCCGCTCGGTGACCAATGCCACAACCCTGGTACTCAATAAGGCGATCGATGCCTCGGCCAACGGTTTGACATTCACGATTCATAATCCCTTAGAGCAGATCGAAACCATGCAGGAATTGGTTTCGGCCATCAACGAATCGGGCATCCTCCCATTGGGTATGCAGGTGACCTATGATCCAGTCACCAATATTTTCGCAGTCCCCATGGATTTTGTTTACAATACCAGCGTTTCCACCAGCCTCGATTTTGATCTGGGCTTGGGGGATACTCTGGAAATCTCTTCCGATGCCACCGGCACATTGATGGGTGAGATCGGCGGCACCATGAGCTTGTTTGTCGATATCGATGGTGAAACGCTCAAGGGGACTGATGGTCGAAGCACTTCCGGTTCTCGGAGTTTTTCCTCGACACTTTCCACCTTTAAAAACAGCATGGTGGGTTATCGCCTGGAAATCGGCGATGAAACGTATCGCGTTACCAGTGTCAATAATGCCCATACCGTAACCTTGGATCGGGCCGCCAGCCAAAGCTATTCGGGGACTGTCTTCTCCCTGGAACAGGGGTTGGTGATGGGATTTGAAGATATTTCCGTCACCGCCGCTATGGACTTTGACATTACCGATCCTGCCATCACGGCGCGGGTGGGTTTTGTCGGATTGACGGCAGGGGGTGTGGGGAGCGGTTCGGCGATCCATGCCGGGGCAACCGCGACGTTGGCTTTGGATCGGGGGATGGGGCTGGAAAACGATCAACGTTTTGCCATGGACGACATCCTTGGCGGGGCGTTGGGTGACGCCTTTGATTTTTCCATCGACGCCGATGCCTACGCCATCATCAAGGGGCTATCCATGGCCGAGGGGGGGGTGGCGGGTGGCTTCCCTATTTCTGACACGGTGGAAATCTCTCTGCGGGCGTTGAACCTTCTGGATATGGGGGATACGACGGTCGTTACCGTCAACCCAAACCAAGCGGTTGACATGGATGCTTTGATCGCGGCGGGAACGGTGGCGGCCAATGACTTGGTGGTGATCCTTCCCGATCTGGGGGCGGCATTCGATTTCAGCAATTTAAGCTTCCTCGATATCGTCGGTGCTGCCCGTGAGGGGATCAGCTTCCTCCAGGATGCGTTGCAGGATCAGGCGTTTTACGAATTTTCCCTGCCGGTGGTCAACGTCTCCCTGGCCGACACCCTGTCGGTGACCGATGAACTCCTGGCCCGCATCGAAGAGGCTGCGTCTAATCCAGAAAGTGCCATTCAAAACGTCGAGACGGTGTTTGAAGAAGCTTTGGGGATTCAAGACAATAATGCCCTAGACTGGTTCGAGCAAAAGTTTGCCCTGGTGTTGGATGGAGATGCTTTGAAGATCCATATGGATTATTCCAAGGTATTCTCGGATATGTATAACTTTGGTCTCGACCTGGAAGTCCTCATGGATGCGGCGGGTATTGCGCCGGGGGCATTGGATGGATTGGGCTTTCTCACCGATATGGTGCGGGGTGGTGCTGGCATCTCCCTGGATGCCTATGCCGAACTGGTGGTAGACAGCGGTATCCGGTTTGCGGGACTCGCCGATCCTGAATTTTTCCTCTACGACTATGATACCGTGACCCACCGGGGGACTCATGCCGAAATCGGTGTCCGTGTGGAAGGGTCTAATCTGGAACTGGGCTTTGATATTGGTCTGATGAAACTGGGGGTAGACGGCGGCTCTTTGATTTTGGATGCCGACGGGATTATCGCCACCGAAGATTATGCTACCGTCACGCTGGCGTTAAATCAAAAAGCGGGAACCCCCAATGATGATGGTCGTTTCCATTTTGCCACGGAACGTTTTTCCGACAATATGGAACTCCTCTCCACCGCCAAGTTTGCGGTCAATCTTCCGGTAGCTTTGGATATTGCCGGTCTGCATCTGGCATTGCCGGAGCCATTAAAAATTGTCTCCAACCCCGCCTGGGGTGATCGCGGATTGCTCGCCCTCATGGATGGTTTGGCGGGTGAAGCCGAACTGGGTGCCTTGCCGGCTATTGTCATTCAATATCCCGATATTGCCGGAACCTTTGAAAACTTGATGGGCGATTATTCCATTCTGGGATTAATCAATTCCCCAGAACGGATCATTGACGGCATCGATTTTGGCCTGGGTGCAGTCCAAGATATTTTTGGCAATGCCGTTACCCAGGATATCCCGTTGGTGGGTGATTCCCTGGGGGAGGTGGCTACCTTCATCCAGGACATGCGTACTGGTCTTTTGGCAGAACTGCGGGCCAAGTTGAGTGACAGCGGCGGTGGGATCAACATCACCAGGGACGCGCTCTTTAAAGTTTTTGGTCCCAGTGGTCTGAAACTGATGCTGGATGCCAATCATGATGGCCGGGTAACCGTTGATGATATTACCGGCGGTTGGTACGACAAATCGGGTCACCTTTTGGAAGCCTGGACTCCCGGCGGGGCAGGCCGGATGGATGCCGACGCGGTGCAGTTGCAGGTCAAACTAGGCGGCTCCCTCTACAGCACCGGCATGGATCTGCCGTTGGATTTCAGCATCCCCGGTTTTGAACTTAACGTCGATGGCGGCTTCGGCATGGAGGTGGGCTGGAGCTTTGACTTTGGTTTGGGGCTTTCGGTTACCGACGGCTTTTACTTGGTAGATGATCTGACCAAAGATGAACTCCAAGCGGGCGTATCGTTCTTCCTGGATTCCGCTCCCACCAATCCCAATGTCACAACCCCCTTCAATGCCACGGGAGATTTGCTCTTTTTCCGTGCCACCCTGACCGATACCGATGCCGATCCGAACAAATCGGGTTTTCAACCCCACGGCATGTTTGGCGGACTTTCCGTTGATTTTAACGGCAATGAACGGGGACGCCTGACCCTCAATGACATCGGTGCGCGTGATGAAGGGGCCTTTGATATCAGCTTTGGCCTGGACACCCACCTGGATATGGATGTCACCTTGGAAGTTCCCGACGTGGGTGGTTTGCCTACCCTCAAGGGGAATTTGGTCATGGATTGGGATTGGGATTTGCTCCATGGAGCGGATAAACCCACCATCAATCTGGAAAGGTTGCGATTGGATGTAGGCTCGATGGTCGATGATTTCCTCCTCCCCATCGCCGATCGGATTAGCTCCACCCTGGAACCCATGCGCCCCGTTATCGATGCGTTGACCGCCGAAATTCCCGGACTCGATATCATCGTCAGCCCCGCCAATGTCATGAATCTGATCAATTTGGGCTTGCAGATTCAGGGCAAGGCACCGATTGACTGGAGTTTTGTCTACGCCGCCGAATTTATGCTCGACCTACCCGATGAAATTCGCTCTTGGGGTGATGACGGGGAGATCTTACTCGGCGATATCTACAATCTGGGGACAAAAAATATCCGGGTAGAGAGTCCCTGGCAGGATCAGGCGGTGGAGGCCAGCGGTGCCCTTTTGGATAAATTAAATGCCGTCCAAACGGGGTCTTCCGGCGGACAGAGCAGTTCCAATGGTGGGTCGGGTAAAACGGCGCGTGGTGGCTTTAAGTTTATGGAATACATCACCGACATTGGCAACTGGATGAACATCATGACCGGTGGTGATGCCACCCTGTTCACCTATGAAATGCCTCTGCTGACCTTTTAAAAAGGGTTCAAAGTTCCCCTGGTCGGTTTCAGTGCCGGACCGGCGGAATTTGGTATTTTTGGCAAGGCGGAATTGGAGGCCCAGGTGGACTTGGCCTTTGGCTATGACACCTATGGCATCAGAAAGGCGGTGGAGACAGGAGATTACGTCAATGTCCTCGACGGTTTCTGGATCTCCGATTTCACTTTGGGAACCACAAAAGACAAACCGGAATTTACGACCGATTTCCGCATTGCCATTGAGGCGGCACTCGATTTGGCCATCATCCGTGGCGGCTTGGAAGGGGGCATTGAATTCTTTGCCGACTTCGATCTTCAAGATATCGCCCGTTCGGTTCTTACAAAAGATGCCAATGGCTACGTAACCAG
This sequence comes from Magnetococcales bacterium DCbin2, assembly GCA_002753615.1. Taxonomy (GTDB): domain Bacteria; phylum Pseudomonadota; class Magnetococcia; order Magnetococcales; family UBA8363; genus UBA8363. The sequence goes on along the minus strand of PEAO01000004.1, from coordinate 35,447 downwards.
CCAAACCATGGTGACCGATGGAAAGATTCGTGGTTCTGAAATTATCACTATGTGGGAATACCAGGATGGCGGTCCAGCCAACCTGTTCAACGTCGATGCCGGGGCCAATCTCTACGCGGATGCTTATGTTGATCTCTACATCCCCCTCGTAGGATGGGAGAATATCTTTGAGGAACGGTTGTTTGAAATGCCGTTGTTTGAATTTGAATACAACGCTCCTTTTGTAGAACCTACCCTTGCGAGCCAGTCGGGTTCTACCTTGACGATCCATGCCGGTGCCACGGCGGGCGACCGGGAATATTTTGATATGACCGATGGTGGTGAGATTTTCACCCTCTACGGCAGCGGTGGAACGGTCAGTATCGAATTTGATGGTTGGTATCAAACTTGGTCCGGTGTCAATGAGGTCGTCATTGACATGGGCGAGGGGGATGATTTCCTGGATGCCTCACGCCTGTCGGGTACGCGAGTGATCGCCCATGGTGGTGCGGGACACGATACCCTGATCTTGGGGAGTGCGGGCGGTGAACTTTACGGTGATGCGGGGGATGATGAACTCTCCATCGTGATCGGTGGGGCGGGGGTGACCCTCATGGATGGTGGGGTGGGTGATGATCAACTCACCGGCGGTGGTGGTGCGGATCTCCTCAAAGGGGGTGCGGGAAATGATGAAATTTCCAGTCTTGGCGGCGCGGATACCATCGATGGTGGTTTGGGTGACGATAAACTCACCGGTGGGACGGGCAATGATACCTACCTCTTTGTCGAAAATTATGGCAACGACCAGTTAAAAGATACCGAGGGGAATGTTTTCCTCGATTTTTCCGCCATGACCTCAGCCGTGACCGCGACTGTCAGCAGGCGTGGGTTCAGCGTGGTCGATGCCTCCGGTTCGGAACTGCGCACGGGCAGCCGCGAGATGGTAACCCAACTGAAACTAGGGACCGGCAGCGATACCATCCTGATTCGTGATTTTCCCGACCGCGCTCTCACCATCACCGATGCGGGGGGTGATGAGGATTATCGCGTATTGACGGGCCGCCCCGATTCGGCTCTGGCCACGGGAACCATCACCATCGTCGATAACGCCGGCGGTTTTGATGAAATCATCCTGGAACAAACCAGTCGGACATCGTTGGAACTGGATACCAACCAAGTCGTCAATGGACGTGAGATATTAAACTACACCAACAGCCAGATTGAACGCCTGACCTTGATGGGCAAGGGGGGGTTATACACCGACGGTGCCATCACCAGCTTTGGCGGCAGAGTCTCCTACACAAGCGATGATGGTATCAGCAATTTGGAAAATACCGAATTCCGCGTCGTCGCCCAACGGGTGACGATGGAAAGTGACATGAAGGCCTCCGCGATCATCCTTGAAACCATCGATGACATGGAGATTGCCAAACGGTTGAACGTCTCCAACAACGGTCATATGGATCTGCGGGTGTACGGTGACGGTTCCGATATCATTCAACAGGCCAATATTCTGGTCTCCAGCGGCAACAATTGGGATGGGGCCGGTTCGGGTTGGATCCGCATGGTGGTTCCCGATGGCTCAGTACTCAATGCCAATGGTTCTCACATTGATGCCACTGCGGGGTATTTGCAGGTACGGGCAGCCAACGCCATCGGTAAGGTTGCCACCCCACTTCTCACACGGGTTGCGGAATTGACCGTCATGACCTCCGATGCTGGACGGGGTGACGTGGCCATTACCGAAGAGGATGATCTCAACCTGATTGTGGAAAAAACCTTGACCCATCGGGTTAACCCCAATCTGCAAATCTTGGCCACACCACCGGAGAATGGCTGGGAATGGGACATGGAATGGGACGATACCGCGACCGCGCCCTGGCGTTCGATCGTGCAAAGTGGCAAAAAAGACCATGCCATTGAAATCGGCGGTGGTGATCTCTATCTGCGCTTGACCGGACTCAATGCCCGCACCACCCTGGTTTCGGGGGATATCCATGCCTTGGATACCGGGTCTGACCTGACGTTTACCATGGATGACATTGATTTTATGTCGGGTGCGCATCGGGTGACCGCCTCCGGCAACTTGGTGTTTCAAGCCAATCAGGCGGTGTGGGAATATCGAATCGGCTCGGCGGCGGAAAATGCGGCGGGAGATGATGCCAATCGCGCTATGTATCCCTTGACCGGGATCGACTGGCCCTATTATTTCGCCCCCCAGAGGACGGGTGCCCAGGAACTCTCTACCCGCGATCTGGCCGCACTGACCGACGGTTTCAATCATGTCACTATCGGACGCCGGGAAGATGGCAACGCCATGACCATCGGCGATACCCTGCTGACCTCCCCCATCAAGCTCCTGGGGACCAGCCATGGTTGGGATTCCACCTTCCGCGATGATGTCAGCTTCAAGGCGGACGAAATTTTTATCCGTGGTGACCTTCAGGCGACCGGCAACGATGTCGATTTTTCCGCAGACTTGTTACAGGTCAATATTGCCAACCTCCATATGCCCGATTCGGGGCCGGATTCCGGCGTCAGTGCCCAAACCATCGCCTTTGACATTGGCGAACAGATGATTGTCGCCGGGTGGATCAAGGCGAAAGATTCCATTGACATCGATGTTGCCGGAACGACAGGTGACACTACCGTGGTGTGGGCCGATGCATGGGAAGAGCCTTACAGTTTCATCAGCTCCACCGGGGCCATCATCGAGACAGCCAACGCCCACTCGACCATCACCCTCACCACCGATCAGGCGGCGCGGGTCGGCTCCTATATCGAAGCCAAGGGGGCCTATTCTTCCATCGATGTCGATACCGGGGCGGCGTTCCATCTTATGGAGGGAGGTGCCTTGGCGGCGTTTGGGGCCAACACCGATATTGATGTCAACGCTGCAACGTTTATGCATGTCAATTCCGGCTCGGCCATGATGGCAGGTGTCGATTTCACTTACGAGGGTGCCACCCCCATACCGGTCATGACCGGGGCCAACAGTTCGATTCATCTGACCTCCGGCAGTGAAATGCTCCTGGGTGGTTCCTTGAGCGCGTCGCTGAATATCAATACCCAAAGCAACGGTTCGCTGCATCCGCACCTCGATTATTTTTCCACCATCCCCGATAAAGTGGTTCGGGATGCCGATGGTAATGTGGTAGAAACCATCCCCCATTACTTGAAAACCCACAGCGATGGCTATGGTCTCCTGTTGACCGGCACCCTCCTGACGTTGGGGGATAACCAAAATCTGGTTCTCACAAGCCAGGATGACCTGATCATTCGTGGCAATATCAAGCTCTATGGCGATGGTTCCGATCTGAGTATTCATTCGGATCGATGGACGTATCTGGAAGGCTCCTTCGATGTTGATGGCAATATTGCCGTCACCGCCGATGGTGCCAATGGTCTGGGTGACAGTGTGTATGTCCATGCGACCACCCGGTTGGTCACCAAGGGGGCGGGGACCGATATTTCCATCACGGGGGCCGAAGATATTCTCTTGTACGGCGATCTGGTCGCCGGTGGTTCCATCGGTGAACATGGGGTTACCTTTGCTGGACCCGATTCTACAATACACGTTACCGCAGGTGGGCAGCTATATGTTGATGCAGCCATGGTTGCGGCCAAATCGGTCGATCTGCACGGCGGTGTTGCCAGTGACGGAGATGATGGCCTTGGGTTCATCATGAATACCGCCGGTGGTGCCATGGCGGCGGGGTTGACCAGTGACGGTTCGGGTGCCCGGATCCGTTTGGGTGCCACCGACGACATGCAGATTATGGGTCGGGTTACCTCCGGGGGTAACGTCACCCAGACCTTCGATGTCAACGGCAACCTTGAGAGCGAAACCACCACATGGAACGCTACCAATTCCACGATTGAGGTGGATGTTGGGGGACAAGCCTGGATCGGCGGCATCACCACCGCCCGCGATGGTTCCTTGGTGGAAACAGGGGGGTATCTGAAAACAACCCAGGCGATCACCGTGACGGGTGGTGTCCCCTTGGGGCTGGGTGAAACCGCTGGGGTGAAAATTTCCGGGGCCAGCGAACTGGTCACCGACAATGCCGATGGCAATATCACCGTCAATGCTACGGGAGATGCTTATATTCTGGGATTATTGCTGTCGGGTGGCCACGTTGAGGATGTCCGTGACCCCGATGGAACCTACCAGGGACGTAAAAAGGTGGCCCACGGCGGGGAATCAACTTTGATTGTCAATGCCGAACGGGTCATTGAACTCGGTTTGGAGTTGGCGGCAGGCAAGGAGATCACCTTTCATGGCGGTGGCGTCCCCGAAGATGTCAACGCCCCAGGGATGATCCTGCAAGGCTCGGCACAACTATCCACATGGTCGGACAATTCATCCATCAACCTGAACGCTCCGGGTCCAGTGTTGCTTTATGCCCCAGCCCATACCAACGAAATACGGGCCAACGATTGGATTGAATATGCCAATGGTCAACTCAGCCAGGATGTGACCCTGGATATCTTCCTCGACAAGGTTGATTTTGAAGTTCGCGGCCAGATCATCATTCATGCTGCCGATACCGCCGACAACACCCAAAACGCCCATCTTCTGGCCGATATTCAAGCGGCACTCGATGCGGGTGAATTTACCGTGGTCCGTTCCGATAACGCCGATTGGACCGTGGGTGCCACCTATACCACGGCGGATCCGACCAACGACCCCGATTTTAAAGCCAAATTGCGCGATGGTCAGATCAATCTTACCAGCCCCTACAAGTTCCAGTTGCTGGCAACGTCGGTCAATGCCGATCTCCTGGGTTATGTAGACCTGAATGCCGATCTCGCATCGTCGCTCCCTTATATGCTCAAGGCACCGGGTGAAGGTTCCATCATCAACATCGGCTCTCCCGATGGCCCCAATGGCAAACTGGATATTCGGGGCAAGATATTGGCCCACAGTCGTATCAACATGTATTCCGGCCCATCATCAGATGGTACCGATATCGATCTGGGTTGGACCGGACAGTTGGAAACCATCGATGGCAGCATCGCCTTCAATGCCGGGAAAAATGCGGTTCTGCGTGGGGATATCATCGCCGGGGGTACCGGTTCCGATATTATCATCACCGCCGAAGATTCTTTGACCCTGCATGGTTCTCTGACCGCCGATGACCAGATTTCCCTTGCGGCAGGAACCCATGTCAATCCCAATGCCTACGCCATCCGCACCGAGGGGACCAGTATCATGTCCACCACCGGAACTGGTGGGGAAATCCTCATCAATGGCTTGAATGATGTGGAAATCAACAGTGCCATCGGGATGGGTAGTGCCGATCTTCGGATGATCAATATCCGTTCCACGGCGGGTGATGTCGTGGTGGAGCGGGAATCGGGCCGTATTGAATCCAACGTCATGATTCGGCTTGCTGGCCATGGGGTCGATATCCAAGGTTCGGTCATCAATACCCAGGCTACCGTCAATCCGAATGATTTTGAGGTATTGATTGATGTTGCCGGGCCGGTATCGGTGAGCGGTGACATTCAAATGGCGGGATCGTTGAAAATCGCTTCCGCCACCAGCATTGATATTTTCAGTGGTGAAATCGAGGCGGCTGATCCGGGGCAACGTATCGTCTTGGAATCGGGTGGTACGATCACCCTGGGTCGGGAAGGGACCGCCTTGGATCATGCGGTTCTCCCCGATGGGCAAGCCTATGAAACCGGCGGTACCTTGCGGGCAGCCCAGGCGGTTGCCATGACAGCGGCAGACCTGATTACTGTTCGTAGCGGTGCGCGGGTCATGACCTTTGGTGATGACAGCACCATCACCATGAACGCCGCCTCCATGAGCCTCATCGGTTCGGTATTGGGCGGAACCAATACCGACGCCGACAATGCCGCCGTTTGGCAGGGGGATGGTGTCGATGTCACCCTGACGGTGCAAGATACCCTGGCTATCGGTGGCACCGGCATCAACGGTGACGGGGATGAAGCGGAAATGGGCGGCTCCATCCAGGCAACTGGAGATATTCGTATCACCGTGGAGGGTGGTATTCATGCCCCCGCTATGGGGATGACCGCCGCCTCTTCGATTTTAAGCGACGCCAGTGCCGGTGGGATCGTGACGCCACCCTCCAATAAACCCCATCACATCACCATTACTGCCGACCGCGACGTGCAGTTGCGCGGGTTGGTGGCTGCCCGTGATGAGGGGGCCAATGTGACGGTCACCTCGGAAGAGATGGTCTTTGTCGATGGAACGGTGTTTGCCGACAATCGGCTCACTTTGACCGGTGGGGTCAATGCCGATGGAGCCGGTCTTATGGTGAATACGATTATTTATGTCACCAATGGGTCCGGTTTATTGCTGGATGCGCAAAACCGCACCATCGACACCAATGGCAACCTGATCGATGCCGACGGTGCTTTTGTGGATGAAGCGGGTAACCCCAGTGCAGCCCCGATATTTGGCGGACTGCCGGTATACGAATCGGGCGGCGTCTTGGATACCGGGGCGGGTGGCACCATAGCCCTGGCGGCTGGCGACGATATCTTCCTCGGAGGGACCGTTTCCCGCCTCGATACCTTGCCAGGGGGAGGATTAGGGGTACAAACGGCAAAAGTAACCGTTTCGGCAGAGGGTGAAGTGACCGTGACGGGGCGGGTGGAAGCTACCAACACCCTGCGGATGATTGGTCAGGAGGGGGTTAACCTCATGCCGGGAGGTATCATCAAAACCCGTGGTGATGATTCCACCATCACCCTGATGTCCGATGCCAATGTGTTTATCGCCTCCGGCGGGGCCAACAGCAACGACGGTGTGGTTGAGGCTCAGGAGTCCATTCACTTGGTTGGGGCCAACATCCGGGTAGATGGCGAAGTGACTACCTTTGAAGATGATGGCCGCATCCTTATGAACGCCACCAACCAGGCGATGGTTTCGGGCAATGTCACCTCGGGTGATACCATCACCGTTCATGCCGGTGTTTCTGGCAGTTGGGATGAAGCACGCTTGTTGAATGCCATGACGGTGGCCGACCTCACCGGCGGCATGGTGTGGGTATCGGGTACCGGCCAGTTGGCCTCTCCTGGGGATGTGGACTTGATCGCCGGTGGTGATGTCATCATCGCCGCCGCCCCGCAACAACAGGATGGTACCCTGGTCCTGCAATCCCCTATCCTCACCACCCGTGCGTTGACCATCGATGTCGTGACCGGCTATCAGGAATTGGATGCCGGTTTCATCGTGGTGCCGGAGGTGTATTGGCAGAGTACCGTTGTGACCGAAGAGGTGGGTTCGGTCGAGGTCAAAGTGGGCCGTGAATGGCACACCATGGATGTGATTCTATCCCAGGATGGGTATTACAACCCGGTGGGTAATAAAACGCGGGAATATTTTGTCAACAAGGTGGACTATTTCAACTCTGCTGCCGAAAGAAATGCCCAAATCGCCGCGACCCCCAATCCTGTGGGTAGTGGTCCGATCATCGACTGGGCCGCTTTTGGTCTCACCGCCCCCATCAACAACACCACCTTCTTTGATCTCCCTACCGATGCCCATCGGCAGGCGGTGCTGGACACCTTGGGCTACAAACCCATTTACAATTTTACTTACTCCAATCCAGTTCTCCATAAAACTCTGAATGGCGTCACCACCCAGACCACCTGGACACCAACCTGGGCAGGCCAGGGCAATTCCATCTATAACGTCAATGTGGACGGGTGGAAAGATAAATACATCCAAATGCCTACAGGGGCACAGGCGGACGTGTTGCGGGTAGTCTCCCAAGGTGGCCTTGCCTCCCCCATCAACACCCCCAAAGCGGCTGATACCAATTGGTGGACCCCTGGCACTTGGTATGAGATTGTGGGTCGGTACCGGGAACATGCCGATGTCTACTACAACCAGGATAAGTCGGCCTATACCGCTTCCAATAAAACATTCACCGGTTCTGAACCCCTCCCTTACAGTGGAGAGGATAGCACTCCAAGTCGGAATCTAACCACAACCGATCTTGATAGTTCACCCATCCGTTGGTCGGTGGATTATAATGGCAATGGTCAGAGGGAGTATGAGGTTTACGACGGGCGTACCGGCGGTAGTAGTGCAAAATACGATCAGGCACCATTTTGGTCATCTTCGGGTACCTGGGAAACGGGATATGACGATGATAGTGATAATTCCAATCAATTCATCGTTGCTCGTGATGGTTTCATGGATATGATGGCTGCTGTCAACAAATTGTCAAATCAGGCAACCAGTAGTGTCGCTGTTGGTAAAGAGTGGTCCTATCACCCCAGAGATTATGAGTTTATCTCCACGAACAAATGGTTTGTGAATGCCGTCAATTGGGCATCCAACGATCGAAGTGCCCCCGCTGGTGCCATTGTACTCTCCCATCTTGGTGGTGCCGATACCTTTTTGGCCCTCCCAGGATCCTCAGCCCAGAATACGGCCATCAAAAATGCTGCCGGAGGTAATGAGATATGGATCAATATTTTTGAACATTCCGGCTCCTCAAGTTGGGGACCAGCTTATGGAACAACAGGGTTGGATCAGTGGGATCTGCAATGGGTCAATTGGGATGAAGCGTATTCCAACTGGAATTCTGGAGAACCTAGTAACTCTGGTGGTGACGAAGAATTCTATGTCATGTATTCCAATGGGACTTGGAATGATTATTCCTATTGGACAACACAAAACAAGAACGGTACTGACTATTCAGAGTCAGCGGGGTCTTTTGCCTTTGTGATCCAGCACGAGCCGTATTGGCTCCAAGATGTCACCATCACGGAAACATTTCACGACTACCTTTATAATTGGACCAGTACCTGGACCAATGTTGTCGATAAACGCCAAAGCTTGGCTTATGAGTGGGTCAGTCAGGACTATGATATTTGGGATAACAGGCCGATTTATGAAACCTACGAGGCCGATGTCAAAATTGTGGAAGAAAAGGTTGTTACTCTGTGGGAAACAGTACCCATTGTCGAGCAGCAGACTGTGATCGAGACGGTACGCCTGGAAGATGATCAGCCGCCCCGCCCCTTTGCCGCATTTGAAAATGTTTCGGTCCTGACCCAGGGGAGTTTGAATATTGCCAGCGGTTCCGACGTTTATATCAGCAGTCTCATCAACGTCCAGGGAGACTCTTCCGACCTGACCATTACCGCCGATGGCGCAGTGACCCACGAAGGGATGATTCCCGATGGGGTCGATCCCGATACCATCGCCGCTTATTCCAAAATTAACGTCGGTGGCAACATCCTGGTGACGGCGGGTTCGGATATTACGTTTGCCCGTTCCTCGGAGACTAACAGTGACGGCGATTTCACCATGGAGTCGGGTCGTGCCTTGAGGGCTGAAGGGGTGATGACCGCTGACGCGGATGTCTTACTCAGTGCGGCAACGCTGTTGGGTATCGACGGTACCATCTCCTCCGGTGAAACGACTGCACTTCTGGCGGGACAAGGGGGTGGACAAAGTGGTTCCATCGTCGGCGGCATTTATACCGATATCACCGTATCGTCCAACACGACCAATGCCCTGGTTTTGACCGCCGGCGAGTTGGCAGGTCACATCACTCTCGATAACGGTGTCATGCAGACCGATGGCTCTATGAACTTGGTGGCTGCCGCCGGAAATATTACCCACAGTAGTGGGACATTGACCGCTGCCAAGATCACCGCCATGGCCGCAGAAGGCATTCGCCTGACCGTGGATGCGGATCAGTTGGTTGCGCAGGTGACCGGGCTATCGGGTGATATCACCCTGGTGGGCCGCTCCAACATGACTATCGAACAAGCGACCACCGATGCGGGTGATATTTCGGTCTGGGTCGATGGCAGTGTCATTGCCACTCAGATGGTCACTGGCGATGGTCAAATTGCCGTGACCGCTTTCGGCGATGTCACCGCCACCCGGATGGAAGCGGAAGGGTTGGATGACGGCAATGATATTCTCATCACCACCTATGATATGGATGGCACGGGTGGCAAGAGTGCCGATCTGGTTTATACAACCCTTGCGACAGGTTTGAATGGTTTGGGTGATATCACTCTGGACATTGGCGGGGCGATTCGAGAACGTAATGCCAATCCTTTGCGGGCCGATGTGTTGGATGTCACGGTGGAAAGCCATGTCAATTTAACTCCCGATGTCAATAAGCTTTTGTTGGAAAGCCGCTCTGACGGCGATATCATCTTGACCGCCCCTGATGCCGATCTGTTTGTCCTGGATGATGTGTTCATTCAAAGCGGTTCTCTCAACGTGATGGATGCCTATGGCGATGTCGTGCTGAAAAAGGTTGTGCTGGGAACCAACCGTGACAGCAATGATCTCACCGTGACCGCAGCCGGAAATATTGAAATGGGTCACGTCAAGGCTGGGGACTATTTTGCCACCAACATTGCTGCTGCCCAAGACCGGACTTCTCAAAGCGATGTCATCATGACCGCTGGTGGATCCATCCTGGAATATGGCACCGATGCGGATGTGGACCTGATCGCCGATGAAGTTACCCTGTATGCGGGGGGGGACATTGCCAATCTTGAACTGGCTGCCAACATCCTTTTGGATGTGGAAAGTGCGACGGGTGATATCCTGTTGAGCGATACCGACGGCTATGGCGAGTTGGTGCGTGGCTTGGCGGTCACCCATGTCAAAAGCTTTGCTGGTGCCGTCACTTTGGAGGCGCAACAAGGGATGGTGGTGTCGGGTGCCTATGCCCTCGGAGCAACCGACCTGCTGACCTTAACCAGTGCCGCAGGTAACATCGCCATCGCTGAACCGGGTGCCGGTGATGCCCTGGGCTTTGGTGCCGGTTATGTGTTGAATGCCCATGGCGTCCTGACCTTGGAAAAACTGTACAACGCCTCCTCATTGATTGAGATACATGCCGGTGCCCAGTTGGTATTGCCCGACGCCCCGGTCAACCTGGCCGCCAGTCAGATTATCCTGGACTCTGGTTCGATTCTCACCATCGACGCGGACGATACCCTGACTGCCGCTGACAAAATCAAGCTTTCTTCGGGTAGCAACGTCCTGGTCTATGGAACCCTGACCAGTGGCTCTGCCGCCGCTATCGGCGAGGTGAGCCTTACGGCACGGGCCGATACCCCCATCATCAACTCGGTGATGGATGACGTGTCGGGAATGCGTGTCACTGTGGATCCCAACACCAATATTCAATATCTCTATAACCTTGGAAGCAATAAATATTACCTGGAAGGGATCGATGATTATGGTCCCACCTATACCGAACTAGTCGATGCCACCATCAAGGCCCGCCTGACGCCCGTGCAATTGGTGGATCAGGGTGGCGATATCTATGTGGAAGTCGCAAGCTTGAACGCAACCAAACTCAAGGTTGCCGCTACCCGCGATGTGACCATCGATGTGACCAACGATTTTACTCTGTCTGGGTCTATCGCCGGATTAACGCCAGGGAGTGCGCCGCAAAACCTGTTGCTCCACAGTGATGGCAATCTGACCATCAATTCGGGGATCTATCGCGCCGCCCAAACCACCGCTATCAGCGGCACCACCATCAACGCCAGTGCCAGTTCGGTCTTTATTTCCGATGCGTTGGACGCAACCGCCAACACCATCACCTTGAATACCAATGCCAACACCATCGCGGCAACGGCCTCCGGTGCCATCAGCATCAATGAAGCCGACAATGTAGACTTGGTGAACGTGGTCTCTACCGGCGGTGCCATCACCGTCACAGCGGGTCTCGATCTGACCGCCACCAACGTCACCACCGTCAACGATACCGCCGCTGCCAGTATTACTTTGAATGCCGGGGCCAACATCTACGTAGACCGGGTGGAAGCGGGTAGTTCGGTAGGATCCTACAAAACCGCCGCCAGTGTCACCTTGGATGCAGCCACGGGGACCATCGTGGAACCGACGGGTCGGAAAGATGATGGCATCGATGTCTTTGGTTATCGCGTCACCGTGGAATCGGGGACCGCTTTACCCTTCGATGCTTTCGATATTGGCTCGGTTCTCACCGTCACCCCTACGGTGAGTTATGACACCACCTTCGGTGATCTGAACGCCAACGTGGTGGGCGATTATCTGCTGATGTTGGTAACCGGACATCAGGGGAATATCAACCTGACCGCCACCGGGGTCATCACCGTGGTGGCACTGCCCGATTTTGATAGCCGTAACATTGTCATGAACGCCCATGAAATCCTGTTCGCCGATGCGGTCAATGTCGGAACCGGCTCCATGACTCTCAATGCGACCAGCAACCTGGAAACCAGTGGTCGCATGACCGCCAATACCTTAAATGTCACTTTGGGTGATGGTCCTTTGCGCATGGCAACCGATGCCGGTGTCATGACCATAACCCAGAATGGGGTCGGCGATCTCACCATCGATGAGTTGAATTCTGCCACCCTGTCGGCGACCGTGCATGATGGTGCAGCCAACGTCACCGCCGGGGGAACACTAACTATCACCAACCTGACTCTGGGGACCAACAGCGATACCCATGACATCACGATCAAAACGACCTCTGGGGCTATCAACGCCACGGCACTCAATGCGGGAACCCTGGGTGATATCACTTTGGAAACGGCCAATGGGGCCATCACCGTGGGAACACAGGCCACCGGCGATGAACTGCATGTAACTGCCGGTGGGTCGGTCACTATCCAGGCCAGTGTCAGTACGCTTGATGTCACCACCATCGCCGCAGGCAACGTGACTGTTGTGAATGATCGCACTCTTGATGTCCACGAGGTCATCACCGCCCATGGTGCAGTTACCCTGAGCGCAGCCGGGTTGATGAACGTCGATAAGATTCAATCATTGACCAATTCCGATAGTAATGACATTACCCTGACCACGACTGCGGGCGGATCAATGACGTTGGGTATCCTGAATGCCTCCACTTCTGGAGATATCAACCTCACCAGTGCCGGTTCCGTTGTGGTCGATGCTATCCAGGGTGATCAATTGACGGCAATCGCCGCCGGAGCGGTAACCGTTGCGGGAAACCTGGCGAGTGCCAGCATCACGACTTCGGAAGTGGGTAACGTCACGATTGACGAAACCAGTTCCATTGGCCTGACCAATCTGGATGTGTTGCATGGCACTGTCGATGTTCATGCCGCTGCCGATATTTCCAGTGCCACCATCACCGCCCGTTCCGGTCTGGTCACCCTGCAAGCGGGGGGGAACCTGACCACAACCCATATCGACTCCCTGGCAGGGGAGGATATTACCCTCGATGCCGGTGGCGACATCACCATCAACCATGTCGCTGGCGTCGGATTGACCACCACCGGGACGGGGGAAATCAACCTGACTTCGGGGACCGCGAAAGTCCTGACCGTCAACGGTTTCCTCGGTACCGGCGATGGTGATGTGGTGCTGAACGCCGAACAGGTCGCTATCAACAGTGATATCGCCACCGGAGTGGCGGGAACCATCCGCCTCTTGCCATTGACGGCGACAACTTCTATCGGTCTTGGGACCGGAGCGGCTGGCGTGTTTCACCTGGATCAAACGGAGTTGGACCATCTGCAATCGGGTGGTTTGGGAGATGTCATCTTTGGTCTTTCCCATGGCTCGCATACGGTGACCATCGGTCAATCTGGCGGAACCGCCACCTTTGACTATGACGTGACCCTGAACACCCCCGCATTGGGAGGCCATATCACCCAGAATGCCGATACCATCATCTCGGCTGGGCATACCTATACCGTGTTGGGTTCAGGCTCTACCTATGATCTTAAAGGTGATCTAACTGTCGGTGGCGATCTGACCATCCATGACAAGATTGCCCTTTCTGGTGACCGGAGTATCACCGCGACATCGGGTTCCATCCTGCTGGAAAATGTGGACAACGACCTGATCACCGGCGACAACGATGCCGCTACCGGTGCCGATAGCCTGACCATGGACGCCGCATCCGATATTCTGCTTCAAGGTCGCATCGGGGCGGTTAAACCCAGCACGCCCGTCGTAACCAACCTCTCTTTTATGAATGCCCATTCGGTTATTTTGGAAAATCGCGCGACCTTGGCCGGTGATCTCCAAATGTTGAATTTGGGGACTGTGCGATTTGACCAGGATATGACCGTTTCCGGTTTAGTCTGGGGTAGTGCCATCGCTGGCAGCGTCAATTTTGAAGGTTCCTTGCGCGCTGGATCCGTCGATCTGTCTACCGCAGACAGTCTGACATTTTCTAAAGTGCTGGATGTGGGGGCAGGTAACATCACCGTGCAAGGGGATGAAATCGACTTTGCCGGGGGGTATCAAAGCGTCCTGGGCCGGGGAGCATTGACCTTGCTGGCGGCAGTGGATGATCAAACCATTCGCATCGGCTCACCGAGTACCGTGAACGCATCCGATCTGGATATCTCCGATGCCGATCTTTACGCTTTGGTCGATGGCTTTGCGCAAATCACCGTGGGTAGGGATACCTTGGGTACCGGATTGGTTGATGTCGGTTCCACGCGGGTGTCGGATGACTTGACCATTTTTGGTGGTGCGGTTGAACTGGGCGCGACATTGAATATCACGGGCGATGTGGCCATACACGCGCAAACCGGGGCCATTCTGGATACTCTGGACGAGGGTATTCTCCCTGAATCCGCCAACATCATCACATCGGGCAAACTGACCCTTTCGGCGATGACTGGCCTGGGAACCCAAATTACTGATGGCGACCTTGAAATCCAGGCGGTGTCGTTGGACGGCATCAACCACGGTGCCACCGGAGGGATCAGCATCACCGAAATGGCAGCGGGTGGTGGCCTGGATATCCTGCGCTTGAATCAAACCGATGCGGACAATGATGCCGGAATCTTGGTCATTACCGAACGGGGTAGTCTGACTCTGGTTGCAGCGGGAAGCGGTATCAGCCTCGCCGGTGCTGGTGATGTGGATCTCCTGGCCCAGGGCAATGCCAGCAGTATCCTGCAAATGGCAAAAATTCTTTCCCATGGCGGTGCCATATCCCTGGATGCCGAGCGTGATATCACCCTGCATCAGATTGAATCTCAAGGTGCGACCGTTACCCTCCTGGCACGCAATGGTGTCATCCGGGATGGCATGAGCGGTGAAGCGGCCAACGTCATCACCTCCGATCTTTCCATGAGTGCCGTCAGTGGCATCGGCTCCACCGATGATATCGACCTGGAAGTGGATCGGGTATTCGCCGAAAACAGTGGTGCTACCGGCACTATTCGTTTGAACGAAATCGCGGCAGGTGGCGATATCGAAGTGGTGGACCTTACCCTTTCCCATGACCATGCTGCGGGGAGTATTTTCGTTACAGCCGATGGGGGTGATCTCACCGTCGGGTCGATTTTTGGTTTGGCTGGCGTCACATTGACCAGCACCACCGGGGCGATCCGCGACGGGTTGGCGGGTGAAACAGCCAATATTTCAGCCCATGATCTGACTTTGCTGGCGGCTACGGGTGTCGGTTTGGATTCCGATGATCTGAACCTGAACGTGGCGACCATTCAGGGGACCAATACCACCTCTGGCGGTATGTTCCTCCATGAGGTCGATGGTCTGACCATCTTAGGGACGGGGCTTTCCACGGCGGAAACGGCGGGAGGGATCTTCCTGGTCAACGATGCCGAAAATATCACCGTCTCTTCCCAAGTCAATTCCCGTGGCCAGGGAAATGTCCTGATTGATTCTGCCAATCGATTGATGGTCAGTACCCATATTTCCAGTGGCCAGGGGGCTATCAGCCTGTATGCCACGGAGGAGATCACGTTGGCGCAGAATGTCTGGGTCCACGCCGGGGATACCCTGGATCTTGCCGCTGACAGCATCACCATGGGACAAGGGGCGGTGTTTGCCACCGATGGGGATCATCTGCGCATGACGGTGGCGGGCGATCTGATCTTGAACCGGATCGATACCCGCACCGTTCTGGATCGCGGTTATTCAACTCTCTCAAGTCAGGATCAATGGGGTGATGTCAGCATGTCGGTAGGCGGTGCTATTTGGGATATGGCCGACAGCGCAGCCCCCGTGATGAATCTCTTCGCCCATGATCTGCGTATGCAGGTGGCCGGCGGAATTGGCATGGGGGACAACCATCTGGAAACTGAAATCGTCGGCTTGGCGGTCGCTGCCCAGGGGACATTCATCACCGAAGCGACCGATCTTGCCATCACCACGGTGGATGTGGTCCCAGGGCAACGGGTTGCCGCCGATGATACGGTGACGTTGCCGGAAGATGCCGACACTTTGAGTGGGTTGGTCATTGGAATGAGCGGGGATCTGGTCGTACAAACTCTGGATGGTTTCCTGACCATCGACGGTGATGGCATCCAGATGATGGGTGGTGGTTCCATCCTGCAACGGGCCGGTGGTCTCGGCGGAGACCTGACCATGCTGGCCGATGTCATCGCCGATGGTGGTGCAATCACCTTGTTTGGCAGCCATGATCTGACCCAGGGTGACGGGGTTCGGATTGAAACCCGTGCCGCCTCCATCGATGTGGAAGCGGAATATGGTACCTTGACTCTCGGCGCGGGTTCTTTGACGACGACGGGGAGCCTCAGCCATGGTGATATCCGCTACCGGACCACGGGTGATCTTGTCCTCAATGGCCGGATGGATGCAGGTATCGGGGATGTGGGGTTGGTGGTGGGTGGACGAATCGAAGATGGAACGGTCGGCGATGATCCGTTGATTGTGGCATCGGGATTGTCGATTGCCGCCAGTCTCGGCGTTGGTGCCGATGTCGATGGTGTCTTGGACCTCCTGGATGTCAGGATTAGCCATGGGGCGTTGGTAACCGATGTTGGATCGGTCGGACTGTACGATACCGATGGTTTTGTGGTGGATCGGGTGAATGTGGATATCGCCCGGGTGGAACAGGACGCAACGCTGACCCGTAGTCGGGAATTTTTGGAAGACGTGACCACCGGCGTCGGAAACATTATCCTGACTGCCGATACCGATGGCTCCTTCCGCTTCACAGACGGCCTCGATGGAGATGGGGTGGCGGTCGATGCCGGTTTGGAAGGGAACATTCTGATTTCGGGCGGTACTCTGGAACTCCAGGCACGGGTGCAATCCGGGGATGGTCATATCACCCTGGACGGTGCCATGATCGACATGGGGGTCATGGCGGGGGTGCGCACCGGCGGGGAGGGGACGGTCATCCTTTCTGCCCGTGGGACAACCATTTCTATGGATGAAGCCGCTTTTGTGGAAACCGATGGTGGGGCCATCCGTTTTGAGTCTGCGGGGCCTATCCTCCTCGGTACAGTGGATGCCCGTGATGCCACTTCCCGTGCGGATGACAGCCTGACGACTCAGGGAGATTGGGGGTCTATTTCCTTGAATTCCGAAAGCGGTTTCATTCGCGCTGCCGGTCCACAGAGCGAAATTTTTGCCAATGAATTGCGTTTGCAAGCTCGTGGCGACCTGGGCGATGCCATCAATCCGTTCGCCATTGAAGCGGCAACCCTTGCCGCCGACGGTCATGCTCTTTTCATCGACGATGCCAGTTCGTTGACCATCGATGGTGTCGCATCGGTGACAACCTTCCGAGTATTGGATGACGCCACCGTGGAAGACTATGGTGATTTCGCCACCCAATCCGATCTGGTTACCCATGGTGATGGGGCCATGATCGTTACTGCCCATGGCTTGCTGGATGTCCATGTTGGCAGCGATGACGATGAGAGCGGTATTCACAGCGAACAGGGTAACATTCGTTTGGAAGCAACGGGTGCCGAGGGTGATATTCATCTGGATGGTAATCTTCAGACACCGGGTGGTGCCTTGTCGATTCTCGCCCAAAGGGACATCACCATCGAAGAGGGTTCCATCCTGGCCAACTTTGGCCAGGGGATAGACCTCGTGGCACTCCATGGTCGCATGATTACCGGGGAAGACGTGGTGATCCGTACCGATGGGACCGGAGATATCCGCATTCAATCCGCTGGGGATCTGTTTTTCAATGGAACCATGAATGCGGGTTACCGCGCCATCGCACTGGATGTGACCCAAGGGTCCATCACACTGGAGTCCCCAGGGGATCATCCCGCTATACGGGCAGCCGGTCTGGCTCTCCAGGCGGCCAATACGATCACGTTGAACGGTGATGTCGCCCCCGTCGCCATCAGCACGCTGGCCGTCCGGGCTGGTCAGGATGCCACGCTGCATGTATCAAGTCCCGCCGTTACCGTGGGTGAAGTGGCTGTTGCCAACAACCGGGTCAACAGGGATGGTTCCATCCAACGGATAAATACTAACCCCGATGGGATATTTGCCGGTGGAACACTCACATATTTGGGATCGGGAGACCTGACGGCACACTCTGGTGGTATTCACGCCGGGGGGGCGATGACGATCCAAACCCCAGGCAACTTGGTCTTGGAAACCAACGTTACCGCAGGGGCGGCAACCATCGTGGATGTTGGGGGACACATGACTTCGGGTCTGGCCAGCATCACGGTTGGCGGTCCCCTCCAGATGGAAGCGCAAGGGAATATTGTATTGCGGGACGATGTTACCGCCACCCAACAGATGACCATCCAATCTCAAGGCCGGTTTGAGATGATCCAAGGTGATCTGAAGAGCGGTAAAACCTTGCAAATGACAACAGCGGGCGCAACGCAGATCCAGGGGGATGTGTCATCGGGATGGGAAACTACCATCACCGCAGGTGGTCAGGTTACCTTGATGGGTGATGCCGTGAGTGGGTTGGATTTTACGGTGGATTCGCAAGCCGGTATTACCCTTGCCCCCGGAACGGTACATGCTGGCATCGATGTACGACTGACGGCACGCGATGCGATACGTATCCAGGGTGGAATCACCGCAGGCCGGGATGCCATCGTGGAGACGGCGCGTGAGATTGCCTGGAGTGGTGATGTAACGGGTGGTCGCGACGTTCATATGAACGCCACAACGGGGATTGGGTTGACCCGGGCAACGGTCGATGCGGGAGTCCATGTTACTTTGCTGACAGAGGCGGGAGCGGTACACATCGATGGGGAAGTCAAAGCGGGTCAGGATGCGACGATTACCGCAAAGGATGAAATCCTCTGGGATGGGACGTTGAAGAGTGGTCGGGAAACCGTGATAGATTCTGGCAAGAATATTCAACTGACGCATGGAATGGTGGACGCGGGGGCATCGTTGGTTATCCATGCCGCTGGAGCGGTGGCCTTGGAAGGGGATATGACCTCCGATCAAAATATCGCCATGACCGCCGGTGGAGACATTACCCTGGTGGGTGCTGTGGCGAGCGGCCTTGACGTGACGATGGACTCCAGAAAAGGGATCACATTCACCCAAGGGACGGCGGATGCCCATCCCAATGTAAAACTGACTGCGGAAGGAGCCATTCAGGTGACCGGTGGGGTAACCGCTGGTCAGGATGCAACTGTGACATCGGTGGGTGACATACTTTGGGATGGGCAGGTGAAGGGTGGTCGAGAGATTGCCATGGATTCCAAAGCGGGTCTGCGGTTGACGCATGGACGGGTGGATGCGGGTGCTTCGGTGTGGATCCATGCGGTGGAATCCCTTTCGGTGGATGGCATGGTGACCGCAGGTCGGGATACCACTATTGGGGCGGGTGGGGAAGTGGTTTTGACAGGTGATGTGCGGAGTGGCCAGAATGTCATGGTGGATTCCATGGCGGGTATGACTTTGGCACCTGCGAAGATGGATGCCGGTATGGATCTACGACTGACGGCGGGAGGTCCCCTCAAAGTCACAGGTGACGTACATGCCGGTCGTGATTCCCGGATCACTGCTGGAGGAGAAGTCGTTCTGGCGGGTACTGTGCGGAGTGGTCAGAATGTGATGGTGGATTCCATGGCGGGTATTACTTTGTCATCCGCGCAGATGGATGCCGGTGTGGATCTACGACTGACGGCGGCAGGCCCCCTCACAGTCACAGGCGACGTACATGCCGGTCGTGATTCTCGGATCACCGCTGGAAAAGATGTGGTATGGCAGGGGAATCTGACCGGAGGAAGAGAGGTATGGGTCGATTCCAAGGGAAGTATTCAGTTCATCCCTGGAACCATCGGTGCGGGCACTTCAGCACGGCTCACTGCGGTCAATGCGGTGAGTGTTCAAGGAAACATACAGGCGGGTCACGATACTGTGGTGATAGCGGGTGGTGCTATCGCATTGGTGGGTGGGATACACAGTGGCTTGGATGTCGTGATGGATTCCAAGGCCCATATTCGCGTCAGCCAAGGAAACTTCACTGCGGGGAAAGACCTCCATCTGGCGGCACTGGGTTCGGTCTCCTTGGCCGGCCTGCTGACCACATCCTATGAAACCGCAATTCTTTCGGGGGGTGAGATGTTCCTGGATGGAACCGTGACCAGTGGCTGGGGTGTGGAGATGAATTCCCGGGGTGGCATCACCTTCGCGCCTGGTTCGGTCAAGGCGGGAACCGATGTCCGATTGACTGCGGCGGGGACCATGCAACTGACTGGGAACCTCGATTCGGGTCAATCGACTGTCATGGAGGCTGGGGGTGGTATCAACTTGGCTGGCGACTGGAAGTCGGGTACCTTTACCAACCTGAAAACACTTGGTCGTTTTGCATTGGCCTCTGGAACCCTTGCCACGGGACAATCCCTCACGGTGACGAGTACCGGAGATATTGACTTGGCCGGAGATGTAACATCGGGTTCAGATATTATAATGACCGGCCATGGTGGTTGGATGCTGGTCGGGGGAACCTTGAATGGGGATACAATGGTCGATTTGATTATCGATAACGCCGTGGTTGTCGATGGTCACCTCAAGAGTGGCACCGACACCCGCATCACAACCCACAATGATTTGACCATGACCAACCATGCTGCTTTTGTTGGTCAGAGATCGGTTCAGATGACGGTGGATGGGAATGTGGATCTTTTGGGTCAGGTGACGGTAGGCGACAACCTGACCATCAACGCCCTGGGCCGGCTGTTGATCGACGGTGGCAATCTGGAAATTGGTCAACAGGGCCTTTTTGATATGCAGGGAGAGATTCAATCCAAGGGCAATATCCACGCCGGCCAAGATTTGTCCATGACCACCCGGAAAGGATTCCGTTTGGAAAGCGGTCAAGAAATCAGAACGGAAGCCAATATGACCTTGATGGTTCAGGGTGGCAGTTTCCTGGATGGCACCATCATCGTCGGCAATCAGATGACCTGGACCAGTGGACATTCCATCCTCCTTGCGGGTGAACTCAGAGCCGGTTCCTTGGCCGATCTTGTGGCCGGAGGTTCCATTCTCGACAATGGCCATGGTTCCATGGATATTACGGCCCCAACGCTGCGTTTGAAGGCGGGTCAGGCTGTGGGATCCAGTGCCATCCTTGATTTGTATGATTTTTCTGTTGCCGGATTCCGAGGATCGCAAGCTTTGTTTGATCTGGCTTTGAGCTATGGTGTGGATGCGTTGGAAGTGGCGGCCAATAACCTCTATGTAGAGGCCGGATCGGGTGGCATCGCCGTGGATAATGCCGGTTCGTTAATGGTTTCCGGTTTATCGACGACGGGAAATGGTCACATCCTGGTTACCGCCCGCAACGGTGGTATGGTGGTCCAGAATGCCATCGCCACCCAATCGGGTGACATCCTGTTGGAAGCCCGCAATGGTGGCGGGACGAAGTTGATTTTCAATGCCAGGGTGACCTCGAATACTGGGGATATCATCCTGTCTTCACCGCTACTGGAAAATCTTGACCGGATTGCAACCCAAGGTCGTCGTTTGCCGCCGATCAATTCCCCCATTATCCGTGAAAGCGTCACCTTGGGTGGGTCTACCTTGACGGGTGCCAATCTGGCAAATAACGCTGGTGATAATGCGCTGTTGTCGAATCTTTATAATGGTCCTAGTCGTCAGGGGGCTTCCAGCGCATCCGGGTCGGCTTCAGGTCTTTTCAACGCAGGGTCAGGGATAACCGTGAATCGTGGTCTTGGTGCCAATACCCCAACCACCCCAACTCAACCGCTCCAACAATCGGCACAACAGCAGTTGGTTTCCGTCATCAATGGCTTCAATCGTACACAGCCCAATTCAGGTGACCGTCCTGGGCAACAAAACACCCCAACAGGGCCGACGCAAACAACGCAGACAACCACGGTTTCCGGCACCGACACTCCAAGATCACCCACGGCCCAAAACAATAACGCGCCAACGGGACAAACCACTGAAGTACCGGGAAATACCCCCGCCGGGCAACGACAACGGAATGTCGATACCCAACAAATCACCCGCGCCGTGGAAAGTCTGCTGGACAACATGCAAACGGCTCGTGAACGCTCAGGTACTGCGGTGCCAGGACAGCCCAATGGGCCTGCGAATGACCGGCCAGCAGCGATAACAACCCTCCCTGGTCTGAACCTGGGAAGCCAAGCGGCGCAAAAAGTAGTCGATGCCTTGGCAAAGATTTCTGCGCCGCAACGATCTTTGATCGCTTCGGTTGTCACGCAACTGATCACCCAACATGTCACAGGGAATCCTACTCTCGATATGGAAACTTTGTATTCCGATTATCAGGCCAAAGCGGTACAAGCCCAAGCGGAGCCGATGAGTGTGCAAGAATTTTCCCAGGTCGTCACCGAAGTGCAGCAAGCGGTGGCTGGAGATGCTCAAGGCGAGCAATAACCCGCACCGGAATGAAGGTCTCTTCCAAGCCTTCATTCCGGCCTAGTGGCTTACCCGAACTGAATTGACGGGTAGAGCTGCGCTAGCTTTGTCCCTGAAAACCGATCACCGAAACATCATCGCGTCGGCCTTGGTTTCCCTGGTAGTCGGTCAAAGCCTGTTGGATCTGTTCTTTTTGTTGCGCCATGGGCATCTCCCACACATCGGCAAGCAATTGGGTGAAACGCCGCTTGCCAAATCCAAGCCCTTTGTCCCCTCCAACCTGATCGAGAATACCGTCGGAGGTCATATAGAACCGTTTCTCTGGGTTCAATTCAATCTCATGGCTGGTAAAATCACGATCACGGTCAATGCCCCGGTACCCGATGCCGGTTTTATCTCCTTTGATCTCTCGGATTGTCCCCGCCTCAGCGACAAACAAAGAAAAACGGGCACCGGAGAAAGTCACCTTTTTTTGGCGAATGTTGATGAAACAAACACCCACTTCAAGACCATCGTCCGAGGCATCGCCCTGATTTGTCCACTTTTCTTCCTGATCCTGGCCCAATGAGAATTGAATCAACTGGTGCATACGTTGGATGAGTGTGGCTTGATCCCCTGGCCGGGTTTCCAAGAGCGACTGTTCCAAAGCACCATTGGCGATCAAGGTCATAAAGGCACCCGGCACCCCATGGCCGGTGCAATCGCCCATCGCCATCAGGACGCCGTTTCCCCAGGAGTGGCACCAGTACATGTCACCGCCAACCACATCACGCGGTTCCCAGAGTACAAAATAATCAGCGAATGTCCGTTCCATGGCCCTGGAGCTTGGAAGTACCGAGCGTTGAATGCGACTGGCGTATTGAATCGAACTGGAAATCAGTTCCATAGCTTTATCGCGTTCGGTTTGAATTTTTATCCTCTCGGAGATGTCGCGGAGAATACCCGTAAAAATCCGTTCATCGCCCAAGGTTGCTTCGCCGACCGCCAAATCCATGGGAAATTCACGGCCATCCTTGTGCCGACCGATGGTTTCGCGATTGGTGCCGATGATATGAGAATCACGCGATGTAAGATCATGGCAAATGGTACCATCAGGTCCATTTATTGTTGAGTGGGGCATAAGTTCGCAAACATTGCGACCGATGATCTCGTTGGCACTGTAACCGAAGATCCGTTCAGCCGCAGGGCTGAAGCTCTGCACAGTGCCGTCGGAACCGATAACCACGATCCCATCCGCAGCGTTTTCGATGATGCTGCGCATCCGTTCCTCGCTAGCACGCAACTCCTGAGTTCTTTCGGCAACCATCTCCTCTAACTGGTCTTTATAGGCAGATAATTCCTTGCGAGCCAGTTCGGTATCCTCGGCAAGATTGAGGGCCGCCAGTGTCCCCTGGCGCAGGGATATTTGTGCTGTCGCCGTCCGATTACGCTCCATGGACAAGGTTGCCAGAAGATTGGAAAAATGGCTTAAAAAACTCAAAATGGATGGGAGTTTTTCCTCGGCAATGACCGGTGCTTCGGCGATGGCGGCCAGGTAGTCCACCTCGTTGAATCCCACCTCCCGCGCTTGCGTCGCAAAGAAGGCGGTGTCGGGGGGAGCCACCAGAAACTGCCCTATGAACACGTTGGCCAAATGTTGTCCGTTGACCATAATGGGTGAGGCGGCGTCGGTCAGCCCGTTTCGGCAGCGGTAAATGGTGTAATTCTGGCCCTCCTGGAGACGGCTCGACAAATGGGTGTCGCTTTCGATACAACGGGTGCAGGTCACCTCATTGACCCGGTGGAAATCGGTACAAGCACGTTGCCATCGAGCCGCAACCAGAACCTTCCCTTCTAGGTCAATGATGGCGGATGCCACCCCCACGGCATTACAGAAATTCTTGAACAGTGATTGCACATCGGTAGTTCCCAGCAATAACTCCAAAGGGTTCTTTCCTCCGACATCTTCGGTCGCTGGCGTATCGGCAAAAGAGAGATCGTCTGCTTGCAAACGGTCAAATGGCAATGGTTGACCCGCACTTTTGGCCAGATCATTGAGATGATTTTTCAACTCAATGATACGCATCTCCCGTCCAATGGCTAGACGGTTGAAACGTGCCGACTCGGCGTTGGCCTCTTGGGCAATTCTGGCGGCCTCGCGCAGTTCCGCTTCACGTTGACGGGTAGCGATTTCGGCTTGGTTGCGCGCTTCCAACATGACGTTGTAGGCACCAAGCACCTTGCCCAGTTCATCATCGCGACTCCATTGCAGCGGAGTTTCGATTTGCACCTCCATGGGGCGCTCGATGGCACCGCGAAACTCCTCGAGTGGGCGACCGATCACAATTCGCACGCCGACAAGCGTGCCCGCCGCCAAGGCTACCAGCAATGTTAGTAGGATGGCACCATTAACTTTGAGGTGTTGGATCATGACGGCGCGGATACCATCATCATGAACCGTGACGACCAGCTTTCCGATAATCATCATGCCGGATGCCGATTGGTGGCGCAGCGGATATTCCAGGCGGAAATCGGGAGAACGAGGCGGTGTTGCGGTATCGCCCACCGAAACCAGAATTTCTCCCCCTTTGCCGATCACCTCCGCCGCCTGGAAGAACGACAGACGGCTTTGTTCCACCAGCAAGGCGCGCATACGCTCCAGATCAAACTCCCAAACGGCATCGACGACGGCGGCCCCCTGCACGTTCACCAACCGGGCCAGACTTTCTACCAATCGCGCACGTTCGCCTCGGTAAAAATCCAACTCCAGAACCAGGAACAGGGCCAGAACCGCCACCGTTGTCAGGGAGAGAAGAATTCGTAACAGCTTACCACTGAGACTCCGGCCCTGCAAAAATGATACAGTCCCCATTTTCCCTCAACATGGTTTCGGAAATATCGCCTGGGATTTCCTGGATAGAAGGTTTATCTTTCTAGCATGATACACTATACTCGTTCGGGTTCCAACCGTAGGCAGTTGATAGCGTGGCGGTAAGGTCGGTGCGTTGGTGGCAACAGTTGGCTGCCGTTACTTGGTTCCCCCAAGACTGAAGATGGCGAATCCTATGAATCTTACACGAATTTTTTGGATATTCTTACTGGTGGCGGGTTTGGCGCATTGGGCCGTGGCTGAGGAAAAATTACTCAAGGCCGACTATCGCCCACGTCCCCCAGAGATGATCGTTGGTGAGGGGGAAAAGATTTCCGGTCCCCTGAAGGATATTCTGGAGGAGGCGGCGACCCGGAACGGGTTTCGGGTTGAATGGCATGTTGTCCCGTTTCCAAAGAGTCTGCATGATCTGGAAGTCGGGAATGTCGATATCGTTCCCCGTGTCATTCGAACGACGGATCGGGAAGCTTTTGTTCAGTTTCTTGGCCCTATTGGTTATCAGGAAAAAGATATTCATTTTTTAGTACGCAAGGGGCAGGAGGGTCGTATCCGTGTCTACGAGGATCTGCGTTCCCTGGTGGTGGGGGTCAAGTTGAAGACGGCCTATTTCGATCCCTTCGATGGCGATGAGACCATCCGCAAAGAAACATCATCGGACGATTCCAGCTTGGCCCGAATGTTCATCGGTGGCCGTTTTGAAACAATTGCATTGTTGGATCGTCCAGCGATGGAGGGGGTACTGGCGGGGTTGAACTTCAAGGATTACACCGTTGCCGATTATCACTTTAACCAAAAAATCGGTAATTTTTATGGTATGTCGAAAAAGTCACCCCATGCCGCTTCGTTTCCCGCCTTGAACGCAACTCTGGCTGAGATGAGTGCTTCGGGAAGGGTGACCGAACTTTATAAGATTCATCACGTAGAGCCTCCCACGCTGGATCACTAAAAGGGGGACCACCTTCATGCGCGGAGGTTTTGAACAGGATTTCGGGTTGTCTCTTTTTTGCGCCGTTTTGCTAAGTTTCCAAGCAACAGGAAGTGAACATGGGCTTTGACCTTTTTGAAAACGAAAATGCTGCCATCGATGCCGCAACGGCTCTTCTTGATCGGCGAGACGCCCCAGCGGAAGATTTGGCCGTAGGGTTGGAAAACCTCTTGAAGGACTACAGAAAACTTTTCAAGGGGAGTCAGCGGTTGATGCGGATGAGTGACCGCAGCGAGGAAAAAATCAAACAAGCCCATGCCCAAATCCAGACGCAGCAACAAGCACTGAGTGAGGCCCATGCCCAACTTTCCGGCCACGCCGAGACTTTGGAAAGGACAGTTCTGGAGCGTACTGCGGACCTCGTAAAGACCAAGGAGAAGCTTGAAAAATTGGTTTCTCTTGGGATTTCTCTCTCAGCTGAACGATCCTTGGATGCCCTGTTGGAAAATATCCTCCAAGGGGGAAAAAATTTGACCCATGCCGATGCCGGAACCCTTTATCTTCGGACCAAAGAGGACAATCTCAGATTCAGCATTGTTCGGACCGATTCTCTGGGAATCGCCATGGGTGGTCCTGGTGGCAGTCCGGTTTTTTTGCCCGCCGTCATGCTGAAGGATCCCGCAACAGGTGAACCCAACCATCGCAACGTCGCCAGTTATTCCGCCCTTTCCGGCGAGACCGTGGTCATCGAGGATGCCTACAATTCGGATCGCTTTGATTTTTCAGGCGTCCGTCAGTTTGATCAAGGGACCGGATATCGTTCGCAATCGTTTCTGACCGTTCCGCTCAAGCCGCGCCAAGGCAAGGTGATCGGTGTTCTTCAGCTTATCAACGCCATGGATATCAAAACCGGCAAGGTGATCCCTTTTGACCCGGATGTCGTCAAGTTTGTGGAAGCTTTGGCGGCACAGGCATCCATGACGCTGGATAACCAGACCCTTCTTCAGTCTCAGAAGGAACTTTTTAATTCCTTCATCCGCCTGATCGCCTCCGCCATTGACGCCAAATCACCTTATACGGGTGGTCACTGTGAACGGGTACCGGAGCTGGCGAACATGTTGGCCGAAGCGGTATGCCGAATCGACCATGGTCCTTTTGCAGCTTTTAAGATGACTCCCGATGAACATAGTGCCATGCATCTATCGGCTTGGTTGCATGATTGCGGAAAGGTAACGACGCCGGAATATGTCGTGGATAAGGCGACCAAGCTGGAAACCATCTATAACCGAATCCACGAGGTGCGTATGCGCTTCGAGGTACTTTACCGCGACGCTGAAATTGCCTATCTCAGAGGGGTCATGGATGACTGGCAAAAGAGAGATGATCTGAAAGCGGTATTCGATGCCCGAATCAAAAACCTACAGGAAGATTATGCCTTCATTGCCGAATGCAACGTCGGCGGAGAGTTTATGGCACCGGAAAAAAAAGAGCGCGTCAAGCAGATGGCTCAACAAACCTGGACGCGACATTTTGATGATCGCATCGGATTGTCCCATGCCGAACTCAAACGAAAAGGGACCGTTGCCACGAATGCCAACGCCATGGAAGAACGGTTGTTAGACGACAAACTGGAACACATCATCCCACGAGAGCGCGACACCATCAAACGGGATGCGGCGTTGGGCATTCAGATGCCAGCTCCCCAACATCTTTATAATATGGGCGAAATCTATAACCTTTGCATCGATCGCGGCACTCTGAACGCCGAAGAGCGGTATAAAATCAATGAGCATGTAGTCCAGACCTTGGCCATGTTGAGCCAACTTCCCTTTCCTGAAGGGATGGAACTTGTCCCCGAGTATGCCGGGGCGCACCACGAGACTATGATCGGATCGGGTTATCCCCGTAAATTGACGCATGATGAAATGTCGGTTCCGGCCCGTATTATGGCTATCGCAGATGTCTTTGAAGCGTTGACCGCGACGGATCGTCCTTACAAGGAGCCTAAAACCTTGAGCCAGGCGGTACGCATCATGAGTTTCATGAAAAAAGACAAACACATCGATCCCGACCTGTTCCATATTTTTCTGGAAAGTGGCGTCTTCCGCAAGTATGCCGATAGATTCTTGGAACCAAACCAGATGGATGAAGTGGATGTTGCCCAGTTTCTTCGATAAAACGGTCGGGCAGAGCCGGAAATAGCGAAGGGTGTGACATGTTCCCTTAAGCGGGAATGGGCTGGCAAGGCGTTGTCGTCGGACGGATGTTCCATCGTTGGATGGAATTGCGACCAAACCATAAAATCCAGGATGACTATCATGTTGTCACAAAAACAGTACCAAATTCGCCAAGTTCTCCACGATGAGGGGGTCATATTCTGCTACAGCGGGTATATGACCGAAGCGATCCTTTCTGGACTCGGCCAGGCCATTAAACAAAAGCTGATCATGGAAGCACTTGATGTTAAAACTGTCCGTGGCGTTTTTTCGGTTTTTGTAGAACAAATGCAAAACGTCATTCGTTATTCCGCAGAACGGGAGCCTGATGACGCACCTGAAGAGTCAGTTCTCAGCTACGGTCTGCTCACTGTCGGGCATGATGCGGAGAGCTACTTTGTCACCTGTGGGAACAAGGTACAGAAAAAAGATGTGGAACGGCTGAACGGCCAGCTCGACATGATCAGTAAAATGGATCATGACGGGCTTAAGACGCTCTACAAGCAGATACTGCGGGGAGAAACCCCAGAGGGCAGCAAGGGTGCGGGCGTTGGTTTTGTGGACATTGCCAAAAAAGCGAGTCGCCCAATTGAGTTCGATTTTCTGAACCTGGATGGAGATTACGCTTATTTTTCTTTAAAAGCTTATATCTGAGTCTGTAAGGGGCGACGCACATGGATAGCATGAGAATTGATCGGACCGAACGTTCTCCCGAAGTCGATTTTAACTTTGGGAACAATGTATTCTCCCTCAGAGGAGAGTCGTATCCCGAAGACGTTCCGGCTTTTTTTGGACCTTACATCAGTGCGTTAGATCGACACCTGGGAGGATTGAATAGCGGAAACGTCGCATTTAACTTTGAAATGACCTATTTTAACAGCACCAGTGCCAAGGTTGTGATGAAACTGTTTGATCTGTTGGAAAAAACAGCGGAGAAAGGGGTCGCTGTGACCGTGAACTGGCTGTTTGATGCCGAAGATGACAACATGGAAGAGTTGGGTGAGGAGTTTGGCGAGGATCTGAAAATTGCAACATTTAATTTGGTTCCACATAGGTCGTGATTATTGAAAGAAGAAAGGGGTCTGGGGGCAATCTCCCGGACCCCTTTTCTTTCTTTCGATCATTTTTCCAGGGGAACGAGAAACGGTGCAATCCACAACATTGCGTTCCCACATCCTTTCCCTCGTGCTCATTATGGCTGTGGTTTCCATCGTGGCCACAGCTCTGTCACTCTCGTTCGTTTTTCACTTTTCCATCAAAACGGAAGAGACCCACCTGCGGCAGATGGTTCAAAGCCAAGCCGTTTTGATTCAGACCATCCATCTCTTCGAAGCGGAAACTCATGGCGGTTTGTATCCCGGTGGTCCCGGTAAGGAGGCCCTTCGTCATGCTGTGACCGCGCTTGACCGGCAACACGGTTTTGGTCGATCGGGAGAGTTTGTTTTGGGACGAGAAAAGGATGGAACGATTGAGTTTCTTGTGACATCAAGACTCATTCACCGCCATCCCGACCCTTTGCCGATGACCGGAGATCTGGCCAAACCCATGCAACGCGCCCTAGCGGGGGAAAATGGTCTGATCACGACATTGGATTATCGTGGGGTGAAGGTTCTCGCGGCCCACCAGTTTATTCCCGAGTTGGGTGTCGGTCTGGTGAGCAAAATTGATACGGAAGAATTACACGAACCATTTATTAATTCAGTTCTTTTGGCCTTGGCCATAGCCATTTTTACCATCGGTCTCGGAACCCTTTTGGTCTGGCAGATGGAATCCAGTGCTTTAGGGAAAAATTATGGCCTGGATCATATTGCCCAGCACCAAGCCATCAGTTGGGTTGAGAGAACCTTTTATCTGGTACTTATCATGGCGGTGGTTACCTTGGCTGTGACCACGGCAGCCCATATCATTCTCTATCAAGCTTCTTACAATCAGACCAAATCCTTTCTCTCCGAGATGGTCAACAACCAGAAGAACCTGATTGAACTGATTGGTCATCGTGAGGGGGAGAAGGGTTTATCGACCACTTGGCGGACTAACCAGGGAAATACCCTGGCCCGGTTTGTCGATGCCTATGCAGAAAAAAATGGATTTGGACAAAGCGGAGAGTTCGTGCTGGGGCAGTTGAACGGAAAATATATTCAAT
The DNA here is from genome assembly GCA_002753615.1 of Magnetococcales bacterium DCbin2. Taxonomy (GTDB): domain Bacteria; phylum Pseudomonadota; class Magnetococcia; order Magnetococcales; family UBA8363; genus UBA8363. The sequence goes on along the minus strand of PEAO01000004.1, from coordinate 4,730 downwards.
TTCTTTTAAGATCAACAATAACGGGTCAGGATGTACCCAAGATTCCCATCACATCGAACATCGCCCAACCCATGCGTTTGGCACTGGCCGGTCAACAAGGGGTGGTTGCCGAAAAAGATTATCGGGCGGTGGATGTCCTTGCGGCTTACGCTTCTCTGGAGATCTTGCAGAGTGGGCTGGTGGCTAAAATCGATATGAGTGAGATACGGCAGCCTTTTTTCTCCGCAGGCATCCAAACCTTTATAGTTTCCGTCGTGCTGATTATTTTTGGTGCCATTGTCATATCCAAACGTATGGCTGCTTCTGAAACAGACTCTTTGAATCATGTCGAACGGGTCATAACGCCACTTCATCCAGGAGATCAGCCGGCCCTGACGCTCCCCCTGGTGGTGTTGACGTTGTGGATGGGGATAGCCATTCTGGCCCTGGATATTGCCATGCCCCTGGGGGTGGCCGGTGGGGTTCCCTACGTTGCTTTTGTAATGCTGGGACGGTGGTATCCCAAACGCAGTCAAATACTCGGGCTTGCAATGATTGCCAGCCTCTTGACCCTTGCCGGCTATTTGCTTTCCACCTCCGATGGCATCCTCTGGATGGTACTGACCAACCGTCTCTACGCCTTGTTTGCCATATGGACCGTGGCACTCATTTTAAGCTTGGTACGGGCATCAGAGATCAAGATTTTCAGACAGACTACCGAACTGAGGAAATTGTCCAGTGCCTTGGAACAGGGTCCCTCTGCGGTAATGATTACTGACCCCGATGGTCGGATCGAATTCGTCAATACTCAGTTCACCCGGATGACTGGTTACCAGCTCCAAGAGGTGGTGGGCGAAAATCCGCGCCTGCTGAAGTCGCCGGATCAGGATCCCCAGGCCTATGAATCGCTTTGGAAGCGTATCATTGCCAAGGAGATGTGGCAGGGTGAACTTCTCAATATGAAAAAATCGGGAGAACCTTACTGGTCATCACTGTCGATCAGCCCTTTGTGTGACGCAGCGGGTGAGGTTTGTAACTTTGTTGGCGTCCAATATGATATCACACAAAGGAAACAGACGGAAAAAAGGCTTGCCCAGGTCAACCGGGATTTGCAGACGCGCTATCGATTCTCAGAAATTCTAGCGTCGGCCACGGGTGAAATCACCACCCTGCACCAGCTATGTCAAGTGATGGTCGATGAAGCCGGTTACCGACTGGCCTGGGTGGGATTCATCGATCAGGGTGCGTCAAAACGGGTCGTTCCTGTGGCGCAACACGGATTTGAAATGGGTTTTCCAGAGCAACTGGAAAGCAGTTGGGATGAAGATTCCCCCTCGGGACAGGGGCCAGCCGGCCATGCCGTCCGAAGCGGTATGTTCCAGATATCCCAGGATGTTCAACACGATCTCAATTATAAACCCTGGCGTGAAGAAGCCCTGAAAAGGGGCATTGCCTCAAGTATTGCGTTGCCCTTGGAGGAAAATGGTACTCTCTTCGGCATTCTCAACCTCTATTCATCGCTGCGCAATACTTTTGATGAAACCGAAGTCCAGCTTCTGACCGGGCTGACACAACACATGTCGGAAGGGATACGACGCCTACGCGAAATGGAAAAACGGCGAAAGGCTGAGCGTGACTTGGCACAGAGTGAACAGCGGTTTCGAGCCTTGTTCAATGCCATGAACAGTGGTGTAGCAGTCTTCAGAATCGGAGACGACGGCAAAGATTTTATGCTCCGGGATATCAACCAAGCGGGGGTAAAAATCAACCATTTGGATGGCCTGGAACAGGTTTTTGGGAAAAGTATTGGCATTATTTTCGATAATGCTCACGAATCGGGCCTGTTCGCTGTTTGCCAGGAAGTTTTTAACACAGGTCTGGCGAAACAGCATTCCGCAACCCTTTTCCAGGGAAAACCACATCAAATCTGGCTGGAAAATTATATCTTTCAACTGGAATCCAAGGAGATTGTGGTTATCTTTGATGATGTCACGGACAAAAAACGGGCTGAAACTCAGTTTCAACTGGCTCAGGTGTCGCTTGAAAATACCAACGACATGGTGTTTTGGGTCCATCCCGATGGTCGTTTCTTACGGTTCAATCAGGCGGTCATCAATCGCTTGGGTTATACCCGTGAGACCCTCCTGACCATGCGCGCCTCCGACCTGAACCCCAAGCATCCGCAAAATGTTTGGCCCGATCATTGGAGAGAACTCAAGCGTAAAGGTTTATTGACCTTCGAGGCCGATCTTGTCCGTAAGAATGCACGGGCACTCCCAGTGGAGATCTGTGCCAATTACATGAAATTCAATGACCAGGAATATAATCTTGCCGTGGTTCGTGATATCACCGAGCGTCGAGAACTGGAGACCAATCTGCGCTTGAGCGAAGAAAAAGCGCAACAGGCCAATACAGCCAAAGGCCAATTTTTGGCCAAAATGAGCCACGAAATCCGAACACCCATGAATTCCATTATCGGCATGTGTTACCTCGCCCGGCAAACCCCGATATTTCTGGAAAAGGAAAGATATCTGACCCGGATCAATACCGCCGCCAATGCCCTGCTGCACATCATCAACGATATTCTTGACTTTTCCAAGATCGATGCGGGCAAATTGGAGTTGGAACAGAATCCTTTTAACCTGATCGAAGCGTTGGAGCAGGTGGTTGATGGGCTTTCGATTAAAATGCAAAATAAAAAAAATGTAGAAATGTTGATTTCCTTACCTGTGGACATTCCCGTCAACTTGGTAGGAGATGCCCTACGTCTGGGGCAGGTACTGACGAACCTGGGAGACAATGCCCTTAAATTTACCGACAAGGGGGAGGTATTGATTGCCGTCCAATCGCACTTTGACGATGATGATGGTGTACAGCTTGAGTTTTTGGTTCAGGACACCGGAATCGGCATTCCAGCAGATCATATTGGTAAATTGTTTCAATCATTCCAACAAAGCGATAACTCGATAACCCGCAAATATGGTGGCTCAGGTCTGGGTTTGGTGATTTGCCAGAATCTTGTGGAGATGATGGGTGGGACCATTTCTTTGGAGAGTGAACCAGATCGGGGAACCTCCGTCACCTTGCGTGTACGGTTTGATCGTGATCGGGAAAAAAATGACCCTCCTTTGGTATTGCCTGAAATCATACACGGCAAGCGGGTATTGGTCTTGAATACCCATGTCACCTCAGGGCGGTTGTTGCAGGAACTTCTTGGATCATTGCGATTGGAATGCCGCGTGATCCATTCCGAATCCGAGGAACTTGCCACCTTCAAACAGACTGACCTGAACGAAAAGCCCTGGGATATCGTTCTGTTGGATTGGCGAACGCCGGATGGTACGGGGATGGAAATTCTTCAGCGGATTCGCAGAGATAACCGCTTGGTTGATGCCCTGATCATAGTGATGGTCTCGGAATTTGATCAACATGCAATGGATGCCCAGACCAGGGCTTTGGGGGTAGGAGGTTTTTTATCCAAACCCATCATGCCTGGGAAACTGGTCACATTGCTTTTGTGGCTTTACCAAATACCGGACCCCAATTTCGTGGTCTCTGATTCTGCACAATCTGTCGAGGATTTCTCTGGCATCAGGGTGCTTTTGGTGGATGACCTTCCCGACAACCAGGATTTGATTCGGGAGGTTTTACGGCATCGAGGCGCGGATGTGATTGTTGCTGAAAACGGTCGGCAGGCGGTGGAGAAAGTGGGCTTGGCCGGCACCCCTTTTGACGTTGTACTCATGGATATACAGATGCCGGTCATGGATGGACTGGAAGCGACCCAGAGGATTCGGGAAATGGGACGTTTTGATCACCTCCCGATTATCGCCTTGACCGCCAGTGCCATGGCGCAGGAGGTAGAACAATGCTTGGCGGCAGGGATGAACGATCATCTGGGAAAACCCATTGAGATTGAACAACTGTTCGCGAAGCTGCATCAATGGATCAGAGGGGGGGGTGGTGTGCCTCCTATTCTTCCAGCGGTTTTTCAACGGAACCAGATTTCTTCACACTTGGAGGACTATCCGGGCCTGGATAAAGTTGCCAGTCTTAACCGTTGCAATGGTGATCGGATTCTCCATGCTCAGTTAATGGCTCATTTCATCGAAAGCCATGGTGTCTCTGGCGATACAATCACATCTTTGTTGCGTGCCCATGATTTTAATGGGGCTTTTCGGGAGGTACACATCCTCAAAAACAATGCCGGAAACATTTCTGCCATGGAAGTTCTGTCCATTGCCAATGCATTGGAAAAGGCGATCAAACAACAGGATCTCCCCCTGGCACAATCCCAATTGAACCGACTCACCATGGCGATGGATACCACCAAGGCATCGTGCCAAAAAATCTTGAGGGAACTGGAATTTGGGGAAGATGCCTACGTACCAATGGATCGGGACGAACTCTTCCAGTCTCTGAAAGAATTGGGGCGTTTATTGGTGTTGAAAGATTTGGGAGCCGATGAACTCTTGGAGAAGATTCGGAAGCAACTATTCTTCCAGTTAACAAAGAAAACCTCTTTGATGAATCTGGATGCGTGCATGAAACGGATGGACACGATCTCCGCCATGAAAGCCCTTGCGGAAATTATGAATCACCTTGTATAGCGTTTCGCCTGCTACTGGCTATTTTCCGTAGGCCGTGTTGACATTCGATACTTTGTTCCCCCCTTAGAAAATTATTGAAAGAAAAAAGGGGTCTGGGGGATTGCCCCCCAGGGTTCTGTTTTTGAATTTAAACAAAAAGCT
>PEAO01000185.1 GCA_002753615.1 Magnetococcales bacterium DCbin2 | reverse complement strand
CCCCAGACCCCTTTTTTCTTTTAATAATTTATCTTTTCCGAGGCATTTGGACGTGCCAATTTCAAATGCGATTGCCCTGGCACACAGTTGCAAGAAATGGATTTTTGGTGATTTTGTTAACGGCATGATAAGTGCATACCTTATCGCTCAGGAAAGTGTTCTTAAGCAAACGACTCATGAGCCTTTGGCCAGGAACCGACAAGAGTAGTAAGGGCATGTCACTTCGCCTGTGGACTCGCGACCGTGGGGCTCCCTCGTACGGTTTCCGCACACGGGAGCTGCGGTTGGGCTAGAACTGTGGGAAGGACAGCGCGGTGAGGTTACCGAAAACGATGATTTCTACTCTTATGAGGTTCCTGAAGCCAATCTTCGGAACTTAGAGCTTACGGTCGGATTTGCCAGAAAAAGTGGGGGCTTCGCCCCCACCGTCAGGCTCTAAGGATTCTCTGGATCCCGGACATGCGCTCATCGAGGAGTGCCATGGAAGGATTTCTTGTTTTTTTCACGTAGCAAGCCCATTCAAAGTCAAAAAATAAATCCTTGGGGCACCGCCCGAATCTGCCGTGGTTCTCAGAACCGCGATTTTGAGGTGGTTTAAATTCTGTAGATATTTAATGTCAGCGTTTATATTCGGCAGCGTCTCTTTTTCACAGAGGGTCCATGTCAACGACCATCCTTATTGAAACTCTGTACGACCTCCTCCGACAAACCCCACCAGAGACTCAAAAGGTACTGGCACTGATTGATGGTGCCCTTGCTGCGGGTGTCTGTGCCTACGAAAAAAAACAGGGAAAAAAAAATGTCGAAGGGTTGTTGAACATTTTGGGAGAATGGTGGGGTGCGGAAGAGGGGGTTCCCTTAGCCATCGATCATTGCCGTCAGTTTGAGGGGCATGGGTATGACCTGCGGCAGTTTATTCAGGCCTGTACCCCTTTGTGCGCCTATGCTGGACCCAGGTGGCAGACCAAAAACGACCATAACCCGTCTGAGTTGGCTCCCAGGATATGGGATGCTTTGGAAATGTTGGCAAAACATCATGACACTGTTGCCGATGCGATCAAAACCATACCGTCAAAACCTCCGAGTATGGAACAACTGATCCAGACGTTGGAATTCATGGATATTCCGGGCAGGGTGACTTGGGAAGATCAAAATAATTTGGGAAATGATTGGTATTTTGACAAAGCTTGGCGGCGTTTGGAAGCGGAACTCAAAGAGATCGTTCCAGGTGACGGATGGGTGATCCAGCCCAAGGGAACCAGCGATCATTCTGAACGGATGGTCCATGAGGATGATCTGGAGTCTCGAATATCTCATGTGATCGAGTGGACGGAAGATTGGATGCGTGAAGTGGGGAGGGTAGGGGAGCAACTGGATGAAAATCGGCAAAAAGGTGAAAAACTTAAAATACGCATTGATGCCTTGGAGGTTGCCCTTGCGGCCAGCCAAATGGCCCATTTCATGGATCCCCAGACGGGACTTTCGGATCATTCATCGTTTTCAGTGCGGCTCAATCGGTTGTTGGACCGTGCCAGCCATCTGGGGGAGATATTTTCTATTGGGGTCATCCGTTTGGAAAATTATGATGCCTTGGAGAAATCGCTCACAGCGGATGCGATGGCCCTCATGATCCGGGAAATGGCTGAAGAAATTCGTAAACATCTGGATGGGCATGACTTTATTGCTCGGATTGCACCAGATCGCCTTGGAATCCTGTTTCCCAGAACGGGGAGTGAACGGTCTACGTCTGTGATCACCGAATTGAATCAATCCTTGTATCCGTCGCTATCGTCGATGAACCCGGGGATTTCCCGGATGCGTATTATCGGTGGCAGCCTCTCTTTTGGGCAGGGGATGACGGTTAAAGATATCATGGTTAGAGTGGCACAGTTGGCCAATGAACTGGATTCGGCCAAGGTGGGGGCGGGATCCAACTTTGGCTATCCAATCATTGGATCGGAGGTGTCCAAGGAGCCTGAATTTGATTGAAACGTCCAGAAGTTTTCATAAGCTTCGCGGTCTTCTCCTCGAAAGTCCTATGCAAATTCATCATGTCATGTCGGTTGCCAAGGAGATGATGCTTCATGGTGTCAACGACCGTGAGGTATTTTTTTTCCAACAGGCAGCCATCGTGCTTCTTGAACGGGCATTCAGCCCATGTTTCCACGGGCATGTGGAAGAGGAATCGATCCTCAAAAGGTTGGTTTCCAGAATCCGGCGCAATCCGGGAATCGATCCCGATGAAATTGCTGGTGAGGTGGCCAAATTGATTTCATGTTTTTCGCAGCAATCCGCATCGTCAGTTGTCTTGAAGTCTTCTCAGGCGGAAGCGGATCGCGTGAGGGATCTGTTATTGCGTATTCCAGGATTTGAAGGGGGGGGCACTCTGGGAAGTGGCGAAATTTCAGGTTGGCGTTGTGTTGCGGAGATGGTTGAAGCCTGTATCTTGGAGCAGGGGCGTCGTCAAAGACGTGCAGAACGGGAATGGCAGCGGCGCAGACATCAGTTGCAACGGATGGCGCAAACCCTGATACAAGCCTGTGAACGCATCCACCTTCCGACCGAAAAACTGAACAAGGCTATACAATCGTTGGATGGTGCGGAAACGTTGGAGGATCGGCTTGATACCTTCGTGGAAAGTCTCCTGAGTGAGGCGCGCAAGCTGAAAATAGCGATCGATGATGCGCGCATCGCCATGGATCGGGCGGAAGCTGCCATTGAAGAACTGAACGGACTGTTCCGCAAGGCCGATACGCAGCTTATGCACTCCCGTGATGAGGAGTTGATTGACATCTTTACGGGACTCGGAAACCGTTTTGCTTTGACTGAGCACAGAAAGCGGGATCCTGCTGGTAAGAAGCAGGTTTTGCTTTTTGTCTATTTTGACGAGGATACGACGGTTCACCCAAAAATTGTGCGATCTGAAGTCCTGCGTGTTTTAGGGTTTATCGGTCGTCGTATTCAAAAAATGCAGATTGGATTGCCATTTCATATTGGGAACGAAACCATCGTCGTGATCCTTTCCCGACCATTCGTTCATCAGGAGATAGACGGTGCCGTCAGGGAACAGATTCTTGACAGGTTAAAAGGGGCCAAGGGATTTCCAACCCATGTCAATTTTGGGTTGGCGGCTCTTTCGGCAGTTGGTTTTGCGGATGAGGCGGTCATGTTGGAGGAGGGGAGACGATTGGCGAAAAACTCGGCTATGAGGGGTGGCCGGCTTTTGAAGGTAGAAAAGGTTGTCTCTGACCCACTTTAAATTCCGTTAGAGAATTTTATTTGACTTGCAATAATACAAACTTTGAAATATTTTCGATCTGTTCTGATGTGGGGTTGTTTGAACAGTGCCGTCCTTTTTTCATTGGTTGTCGGATCTGTGGGAAAAAGGATGCCCTGGTTCTTTTTTCGCTTTTTTATTATCTTTCGGGAGATAACAATGAAACGTCTTTCAGCCATAGGTCGTGGTTTGGCCTTAAGTTTGGCTTTGATCGTGCCTGGGACATTCATCAGTGGTTGTGAATCCAAGGCGCAGAGTGGTGCCGGCTTGGGCGCACTGGGTGGTGGTTTGATTGGTAGTCTGGCTGGTCCTTCAAAAAATAAGGAGCAGAATGCACTGATCGGGGCGGCAGTGGGCGGGTTGTTGGGGTATGCGATCGGTAATGAGATGGATAAGGCCGACAGAGCGCAAATCAATACGGCTCTGGAGACGGGGAGATCCAATCAGGTTCGGGAGTGGACTAATCCCGATACTGGCCGCAGTTATGCCGTGACTCCCATGCAATCGAAACGTGTCAACGGTCGTGATTGTCGCGATGTCCTTGTCGATGTCATTGTCGATGGTCGTCATGACACGGCGACCCACACTGCTTGCCGTAATAATGATGGTACTTGGGAAATGTAGTTGAATCGAGACGCTTTTCCTCTGGGGGGGATGCCCTCCCCAGGGCAGTCGCATTTGAAATTGGCATGTTCAAATGCCTCGGAAAAAATTATTAAAAGAAAAAAGGGGTCTGGGGGATTGCCCCCAGGATTTTGATTTTAAATAAAAAGCTCCCATTTTTGCTTTTGACTTTGTTTATGATTTTAAGTTCAGAAGCCTAAAGTTGGAAACCTTTTTATTTAAATTCAAAAAAAGTCAAAAGCGGAACATGGAAACCTTTTTGTTTAAAGTCAAAAACAAAACCCTGGGGGGAATCCCCCC
>PEAO01000184.1 GCA_002753615.1 Magnetococcales bacterium DCbin2 | reverse complement strand
GCTGATCCCAGTACGGCTTGAACCGTGTCGTGACGAGACCACGATCCACCGGTATGTTTCAAAATTTGGGGAAAGCGTTCTTTTTCTTTTGATAGCATTGTTGCAAAAGAGGGATGCAGGCGTCAACGCGATCTTTGGGAAAATCGGGTTCTTTTTCCCTGAATTCGTTCAGAGTCTCTACCACCTCTTGGCTCAATAAATACCTTTCTCACTCATCATTTTGCAAACGCGAGGCTTTGTCTTCACGATTGTCCGGCGGGATGTGCGCATGCGCCGCCACTTCGCATGGGTCGGGAAAAAGAAACCATTGTTGAAGTAAGTAATTTTTTTCATCATGCTGGGCTTGGTTCTGCAACCAGGCCATGGGGTCACGCCGTGGCCGCTCTCCGTGACGATATCCTTCCAGGAGTTGGAAAAACGTCTTTTTTTGTTGCGAAGTCAGCTCTTTTTTAAAAAAGCCGAAAAGGTGCATCATGCAGTCCACGGCCAGTGCCACCGTCGCCGGTTTGGCCAGTGCCCGCATCAAACCTTGGCCATAGTCGGCAACGCATCCCGGTGTTCCGGCGTTGGCCGCCAAACGACCTAGGCTGCGCATGGCCTCACGATCATGAAACATGATTTGAAACTTGTGTCGGGCATGAAACCCAACCAGACCCGCACCCCCCCCATCTTCCTGTAAGAATCGTTGCCAGCGATGGGCGACGAACATCCGTTCGATAAAATGGTGGCGGTGGATGACATGGGCCAGAAGATGGGATTCCTCGACTACCACCGCCAGGGGGAACGCTTGGCGAAAGGCGGCAGCGAACAGGCCCGATCCGGTTTGCGGTTCGGTGGATTGCGGATTGAATATCGGCACCCCATCCACACCACAGGATGGGGAGCGGCTTTTAAATATAAAACCACAGGGTTGCACGGGGGTGAGACGCCGCAGTTCGGATGTACAAAACGTGCTTAATAAAGGTGTCATGTCCTGACGTGTGGTGATGGTCACCATCCGTGGTGACTGGCGTTCCCCCTCCAGGCGCATGGGGGGCCGAGGGACGCCCAATCCGGCCTGGGTTTCGGGACAGATGGCAATCAGGTCAAAAACCTGGGACAGCCCTTCACGAATCCAGGGGATCCCTTTGTCCTGGCCGTCGTAGCGTACTGGAGTACCCAACAGACAGGCACTCACGCCCAGTAAAATCTTGGATTCTTGCATGATGCCACACCCTTGTTCCGAGTCGGAAATCAATCGGAATCGGGGACGACTTCCAGGATTTTGATGTCAAAGGTCAGGTTTTCACCCGCCAGAGGATGGTTCGCGTCCAAAGTGATGACATCGCCGTCTATCTCAATGATGGTGGCCGACATGGAATCGTCGTCATCCTGGCCGACGGAAAACTGTAATCCGGGTTCGAGTTTCATGTCGGTTGGAAACATCTCCCTGGGAAAATCCCGTACCAACTCCTCGATCCATTCACCATAGGCTTCACTGGGTATCACCGTGATTTTTTTGGTGTCGCCCGCCCGCATTCCCAATAATGCCTTTTCAAGGCCGGGAATGAGTGTCCCTTCTCCCACCGTAAAGCGCAACGGTTCATCCCGTTCTACGGAAGAGTCGAAGACCTCTCCATCATCAAGGGTGCCGGTGTAGTGCATGGCGATGATGTCGCCGTTTTTAATGGTACTCATTCGGGGATTCCTCCTTAATAATGGTACGGGCTAGCCGGAATGAAAGGTGGGGGGCGGTTGGGGAGGGGGAGGAAAACCTTGGACCCGATTTTTCACCCTCTAAGGTTCTCCGCCAGAGGAACATGTTTTGGCCGCCAATACAAGTGCGGGTATTCAAATATTCTCCATGCCCGCAGGCCATCGCCGGGGGGACCATCGGTTTTGGTTGAATGGATCTATTGCAAATATTAAAAATTTGCGCTAATGATGGGCGATCCCGATTGGGATGTTCGGGAGGTGTTTCAGAAATATCTGAACCCGTTGTTGCCGCTGTAGGGGGTGTGGCAAGAGGTTCGTAATCATGGCCACTTGCCTACTTGCGAGAGATGCCCAGTTGTTTCTGCTTCGTTGTCCTCACAGTCACTGGTTTTCGCTGACCAATCTCTTCGAGGATGGGAAAACATCCATGAGTTGCCCTTTTCTCGTCGCCGATAGTCTGTTTGGACATGGCGGGACGTGTCTTTTTACTCAAATAACTCCATGCGCACCGTCTTCTCCGGTCGGTAGCGTGTGTTGATGGGAGCGGTTGGTTATGGCAAGAACCAGTTATGGTGCCTACAGTGCGTTCAAGATCATTCATCATCAGGATCGCCTGGAAGACTTCCGCCAGGGACGGCAACCTATCCCCTTGCAGGTTGAATTCGTCATCTCCGACATCTGCAACCAGAATTGTTCCTTCTGCGCCTATCGCATGGATGGTTATACGTCCAATATCCTGTTTGGAAAAAGCGACTTGACCACGGGAATCACCAACAATAATCCCAATCGCAAAATCCCTTATGAAAAATGTTGCGAAATCTTGGGCGATTTGCAGGAAATGGGGGTCAAAGCGGTACAGTTCACGGGAGGCGGGGAACCGACGGCGCATCCGCAACATTTGGAAATTTTCAGAAAAACATTGGACCTAGGGTTGGATTTTGCGCTGATTTCCAACGGAACCATCATGAAGGAAGAATGTACCGAATTGCTTTCCCACGGAAAATGGGTCCGCTTTTCCGTCGATGCCGGAAATTCCGCAACCTACTCCAGAATTCGTGAAGTCCCTGTGGGTACGTTCGATAAAGTCTTGGCCAATGTCAGAAAAGTGGTCGAAGCCCGGCAACGCAATCGCGGTTCATCCCTGATTATCGGTACGGGGTTCATCGTAACCAAGGAAAATTATAAGGAAATATACGAAGCGACCAGAATCTATAAATCTCTGGGTGTGGACAATATCCGCATCGGGGCGGCGTTCACATCCGATAACTATGCCTACCATCAGGACCACTATGAGGAAGCGCGGGAGTTGGCTTCCAGGGCAAAGGAAGATTTCCATTCGGACGAATTTACCGTCTTCAATCAGTTTGGTGATCGGATTCAAGACCTGCTCGACCGAAAAATCGAGGATGATTTTTGCGGCTATATGTATCTGAACGCCTATATTGGTGCCGACTTGAATATCTACACCTGCTGCAACAACGCCTACAGTCCCGATGGAAAAATGGGGAGCATTGACGGTCGAAGGTTGAAGGATTTTTGGTCCAGCCAGGAAAAGGAGGCAATCTATTCAAACTTCAAAGCAACCCGTTGCGCACGCTGCATGTTCATCGAGAAAAATCGGCTTATTGCCTATGCACTGGACAAAAACCCCATTCATGTCAACTACATTTGATTCGTTGTCCAAGAGTGTGTTCTCATAGAAATTTTAGCACCACAAATCCCGCTAGGATCAGCACGACCATGGCGGTCATCACCAGCTTGAGGCGTTTTTCAACGAACCCGCGGATGGTTGGGCCAAACTTCCATAACAGGGCGGCCACAATAAAAAACCGCATGGCCCGCGCCACAAAACTGGCGAAGGTAAATTGCAGCAAGTCAAAATGGAATGCCCCGGCGGCGATGGTGATTAATTTATAAGGGATGGGGGTTGCCCCCTTGACGATGATTACCCATACCCCATACTCATCGACCAACGGTTTGAATGCGTGAAATTTTTCGGTCAGATGAAAAATCTCCAGAATACGCATTCCCAGCGTGTCCATGAAAAAATATCCGATGGCATAGCCGAGATATCCTCCGGCCACCGAAGCCAGAGTGCAAACCAGAGCGAGGCGGAACCATCTCCCTGGGGATGCTAGCACCATGGGAATGAGCATCACGTCGGGAGGAATGGGGAAGATGGAGCTTTCGATGAACGATACCACGGCCAACCAGACTTCTGCGTACCGATGGCCCGCCTTTTCCATTGCCCAGGCATACAGTCGTTGCATCATATTTCATCCCCAATGTGACCGACTTACGTATCGAATGATGGAAGAATCAATTTTTGCCAAGCCACAATAGGGGGGTTTGCGCACGCAAACAAGGTTTTTTACCCCTGTGGCCAACGACATCACGAGACTCGTTGTTGTCAACACCCCTGCGATGGAGAACGGGATATCCATCATAAGAAAAAGCTGGAAAGTTTCTCAGGGCAGTGGCAGGGCAATTGCATTTGGAATCCCTTGACATTAGGCCGTGTTGGTATCCGATAACTTGAGACACACCCTAGAAAATTAT
>PEAO01000183.1 GCA_002753615.1 Magnetococcales bacterium DCbin2 | reverse complement strand
CTTAAAATTATTGAAAGAAAAAAGGGGTCTGGGGGATTGCCCCCAGGGTTTTGATTCTTTTTTCGATATTGAACAAAAAGCTTCAATACTTTGTTTTTGACTTTGTTTCAATTCAAAAGAAAATTCAAAAACGAAGAATGAAGCTTTTTGTTTAAAGTCAAAACCCTGGGGGCAATCCCCCAGACCCCTTTTTTCTTTCAATAATTTTAAGGGGGGGAGTCTGAACAGTTACGCTTCCAAGCACGATAGTCGGCCAGGGCGGCGCGTACCGTCCCGACATGACAACGGCAATGATCATGATCCAACGGCGGCAACCCCTGGTTATGCATACGGCAGAGATCGGTGTGGTCCCCGGTACCACAGGGAACCCGGACGAGGGCTTGGTAGAGCCGTTCCAGATGGTCTTGGGGGGAAAGCGGGTGGTCTTGACCCTGAGGCATCGTGTGGAAACCCTCCCTGCCAGCTTTAAGTTTATGGATGTTGTGTGACCGCCTGACGCAACCCTTCAAGCACCCGGTCTTGTTGTGCGACGGTGAGAAAAGGGTGCATGGGGAGCGAAAGGACCTCTTGCGCCGCACGGGTCGCCACGGGAAGGGTACTGGGATCGATCCGATCGGCAAAAGCGGGTTGATGGTGCAAAGGAATGGGATAATGAATCGCCGTGGGAATCCCCACCTGCCCCAGGGCTGCCTGGACTTGATCGCGTTGGGAAATACGCACGGTGAATTGTGAAAAAACACTGCGATTCTCAGGTAATACCGTCGGGCCACGTACTCCTGCGGGAAGATTGTCCAAATAATAGCGGGCAACCGTTTGCCTTTTCTCGATTTCTTCCTCAAAGTGCGCAAACTTGGCCAACAAAACAGCCGCCTGCAAGGTATCCAAACGCCCATTCATCCCCAATCGCGTATGATGATACCGAACTTTCTGCCCATGTTCACGAATGCTTCTGAGGAGGACGCCCAGTTCTTTATCGTTGATAAACACCATGCCACCATCACCGTAGCATCCCAACGATTTCGCAGGAAAAAATGAGGTCGCCCCAGCGTCTGATAGACCACAAGAGCGGCGGCCATGATGGGTTCCCCCAAAGGATTGACAACCATCTTCCAGACACAAAAGGCCATGCTTTCTGGCAAGGGCGGTCAAAGCGGTCATATCGGCACATTGGCCAAAAATGCTCACCGGCATAATGGCCCGCGTCCTGGGGGTAATGGCCGCTTCCACCTGTGCCGGATCAATGTTCAAGGTGTTGTCCTGGACATCGACAAACACAGGTTTGGCCCCCAGGAGGGCGATCACCTCGGCGGTGGAAAAAAACGTGAACGGGCTGGTAATGACTTCATCACCCGGTCCAATCGACCAAGCCATGAGGACAGCCAGCAGACTATCGGTTCCCGAAGAAAAACCGACGGCATCGCTCACCCCCACATAGTCAGCCAGGGTTGATTCCAGTTTGGCAACCTGAGGACCGTTGACAAACTGACAGGAGGTCAGAACTTCGGCGATGGCTTTATCCATCTCCCCTTTGTAGGTCTCGTATTGGGTTTGCAAATCGATAAAGCGCATGGAATCGGGTCTTTCTGGTTGTTATGGAAACAAGATTTCATGATGTAACAGCGCGTCCAGGGTTTCCCGACGGCGAATGATGGCAAAACGGTCACCCCGGACCATCACCTCGGCAGCACGCGGACGGGTGTTATAATTACTGCTCATGGAAAAACCATAGGCCCCCGACGAACGGACGACCAGCAAATCCCCTTCGGAAAACGCAGGCAGCAACCGATCTCGTGCAAAAAAATCGCCCGATTCACAAATAGGCCCAACGACATCCACCACCTCTTCCTCCATCCCAAAACGACGCACCACGGGCTGGATGCCGTGGTAGGCGTCGTAGAGTGCGGGTCGCATCAAATCGTTCATACCGGCGTCGGTGATGATGAAACGTTTGTCTTCATTGTCCTTGATGTATTCTACCCGGGTGACAAGGACACCCGCGTTGCCCGCAATCACCCGACCCGGTTCCAGGATCAGGGTCAGATCAAAACCATCCAGTTCTCTGAGGAGGGCACTGGCATAGTGATCGGGCAAGGGGGGAGGACGTGACTGGTCGTAGGGGATCCCCAAGCCGCCGCCCAGATCAAGATAAGCCAGGGGAATCCCTTCATGTTTCAGGGTACTCACCAAAGTCAGAATGCGTTTCAGGGCATCGACGAAGGGAGAAAGCGTCGTCAATTGGGAACCGATATGGCAATCCAGACCCAACAGTTGGATATGGGAGAGACGTTGCGCATCCCGGTAAAGATCCAAGGCGTTATGATAGGGTATGCCAAACTTATTGCGTTTTAAACCCGTGGAGATGTGGGGATGGGTGTTGGGATCCACATCGGGGTTGATACGCAAGGCCACGGGAGCCTTGACCCCCAGTTCTCCCGCCAAGGTATCGATACGATAGAGTTCGGAACGGCTTTCCACATTGAACATAAGAATGCCGTACTCCAAAGCTTGGCGAATTTCTTCTTTGGTTTTTCCAACCCCCGAAAAAACAATCTTATGACCGGGACAACCGATGCGACGCACCCTTTCCAGTTCGCCCCCCGAAACAATGTCAAAACCGGCACCATCCCGGGCCAGAAGATCCAGTATCGCAAGATTGCTGTTGGCTTTGACCGAATAGCAGACCAGATGTTTCGTTTTGGCAAACGCCTGCTGAAACACCGCAAGGTGGTGACGCAATGTTTTTTCCGAATAGCAGAAAAAAGGGGTACCCACCGCTTCGGCGATCCGATCCAGAGCGACCTCTTCGCAATGGATTCGGTCATCCAAATAGTGAAAATAATCCATGGCATGCCCACCTGAAAAAGGCGAATGAAACGATCAAGAACCTTGACCTGTTTTTTGGGATGAGGTCTGATTTTGTGGTACCGGCTGTTCGAGAGTTTGCTTCTCCGGTACTTTGGAATCAAGAAAAAGATTGCCTTTGTGACCGCAACCTGCGAGAAAAAACAATGTAACCAGGAAAACGACAAATCGGCGGATCAGGGAATTCACAAAAGTCTCCGGGAAGCATGGGTATGTCGTTGGGACGTTTCCAGACCCCTGATTCTGCCATTTATCCCCATCACCGGCAATATGGGAAATGCATGGAGACAAAATATGGGTTTCACTCTGGAGATCGCCGATTGTTTGAAACTTTCTCTGAGACTCTGGCCACCCATCATTTTGGGGAATTTGGCAAACGCTCTAACAAAGAGTATTATCATGAAACGGAAAGAAAAATATTGGACCATCGCCGCTCTCATCGGGATCACGTTAGCGATTCCTGGTGTCGCGCATCCCTTTTGTCTCATCAATCATTCCAGTGTCTTCATTCATGGCCAATCCCTGGACAGCACATCCTTTGAAGCAGATATTGCCCCCGGTGGCAGTGTGTGTTGTGATGATTGTCTCACAGATGGTCGCTCTATCGCCTCCTTGCTTGTTGTGACCGGCTATATCCCGGTTTCCCAAAACAGCCAGCCCGGGTGGAATGCGGAATGTCGTTTTCGGCTTTCCGCGCAAGGTGAGGCGGTGGTAACAGGTACGGAGTCGCAGATCACTTGCATAGCCAGAAATTCTCAATGACAAACGGTAAGGTTCCAGATCCCGACATCCGGGATGTGGAGGCGGCGAGAGGGGGAGACACCCAGGCGTTTTCACAACTTTTAAAACGTCTGGAACAGCGTGTTTTCCGCTTCATTCTCCGTCATTCCCTCTCCAACGAAGATGCCCAGGATCTGACTCAGGAGACGTTTCTCGAAGTCTATCGCAATTTGGATCATTTCCACGGCAACTCCAAATTTTCAACCTGGGTGTTGGGCATTTCCCGCCATCTGGTTTTAAATCATATTAATCGTTCTTCATCGTTTCGTTTTGCCATCGTTGACGATGCCGATTTGACCCAAATCGCCGATGATGGCAATGATCCCCACGATGCCTGCCAAAGGGAGGCCCGGCTTACCATCTTGAAGCATGGCATTCAGAAACATCTGTCTCCAGAATGGCGGGAGGCCCTGGTGTTGGTGTGCCTGGAAGGATTGAGCTATCGGGAAGCGGCTAGGTTGCTAGAAATTCCAGAAGCCACGGTCAAGACCCGTGTTTTTCGAGCCAGAAAAGCCCTGCGAGCCGGATTGGCCTCCGAGGGGCATAGTGAACTCTTTACGTTTGATTCACCTTGATTTTTTCGTTGGTAATGACTTCAACACCAACACGCCCTAGTGCGTGTTGACATTCAATAAAATTATCAAAAGAAAAAAGGGGTCTGGGGGATTGCCCCCAGGGTTTTGACTTTA
>PEAO01000090.1 GCA_002753615.1 Magnetococcales bacterium DCbin2 | reverse complement strand
AATGTCAACACCCCCTCGTAAAATGGGTGCGCCCTTTCGGGCGCACAATCACCCTTTCCTTGATCCCTCGTCGAGAACCCGTTTGAAAACTGATTGAAAATCAGCATCTTGGGTTGTTTCGCCACGGCGTTTAGAGACGGCAGAACGCTCAGCAAAACGCCCTGAAAATTGACCTCCGCCCTCCACCACTCTGGCCTTGGGAACCAAATATTCAGGCGGCAGCATAACTCTGCCCGCTTGAGATGGAATAAACATGACAATCTCCTCCATGAAATCCTTTGCACCTTGCCGTCAAAGCGGCACCGATCCATCCTCACTGCCCCCCATAAGGTAGTGATCGGCAAAAAATCGGGTGCGGTCAACCAGTTTTTGATCTCACGGCACAAGTCCATGGCACAAAAACCCTATTCTTGAAGGAGAGACTGAACGGTTGCGGTCGAACAATCTTCATTTATGGGGGCAATGGGGATTGGTACATTCGCCGTAGAGATAAAGCAGGTGATCCACAAGTTTGAACCCAGCCGTCTCGGCGGCTAATTTTTTTCTTTCTTCAATGATAGGATCTGAAAACTCCGTAATCTTATTGCATTGCAGACAAATGATGTGATCATGATGTTCCAACGGAGCCAGTTCATAGAGAGCTTTGCCATCCTGATGCCGGTGGCGCAATAAAATGCCGGCATGTTCAAACTGGGTGAGTACCCGGTAGATGGTCGCTAAACTGGTGTCATGTCCCAACTCATTCAAAAATTGATGAATGGACTCAGCCGTCAAGTGCTGATTGGATTCTTTGGAAAACAGCTCAAGTATCGTCATCCGTGAAAGCGTTGGTCGTAGTCCCGCCTCTTTGAGTTCCTGGTATTGACTCATGCCATCGGTCCCCCAAAATTTAAAAAATTCAAAGATCGCCCCGACACCATTCTGTGGCGGGATTGATTCGATTTGCAACCACTATGACACACATGACGGGTTCAATTCATGTTTTTTGTCTTGAGAATCATTCTCAAAACGGGTACAGTTGCCACCGCGAGAGATGGTTTCAGATTAATAACCGTTAACAAAGGTGGTTCATTCTATGGAATACAGCCTTATTGATCTTGAGCCAGGTGAAAGTGGTCTCATCAAGGGTATCGTCGGATCCAGCCAAAGTAAAAAAAGGCTGATGGCTATGGGGATTATTCAAGGCAAGGAAATAACGGTCGAAACGGTTGCCCCCATGGGTGATCCAAGAATTTATTCGGTATTGGGATATCGATTGAGTATGCGCAATGTCGAAGCTCAAAATATACGGATCGTCCGTAATTGACCCGCTAAAAAACAAGATTTTTTAAAAAGGGGATGCTTTCCCCCAAAGCAAGGTGAATGAAATGCAGGGCGGTAAAATCACGGTAGCACTGGTGGGCAACCCCAACTGTGGCAAGACAACCTTGTTGAATCGGATAACCCGGTCCAAGGAGAGCGTAGGCAATTATCCCCGTGTCACTGTAGCTTTGAAGCGCAAAGAGTTTACACACCAGGGACAGGTCATCGAACTGATCGACCTGCCCGGTATCTACGCCCTGACATCGCAAACGCCAGAAGAACGGGAAGCCCGCGATTTCATTCATTCCGGGCAGGTTGACATCATCATCAATGTCTTGGATGCCTGCAATCTTGAACGGTCACTGTTTTTGACATCACAACTCATCGAGATGGGACATCCTTTGTTGTTCGTTTTAAATATGGCGGATGAAGCGCGGTCCAAAAAGTTACAAATCGATACCCAGGGGCTGTCTTCCATGTTGGGCGGTTCGGTTTTTGAGACGGTTGGCACCACAGGGGAGGGACTGAAAGAATTGTTGGATGGCGTGGTGATGTTGCATGCGCAAAAAACTCGGCGTGAACCGATATTTTTAACGTATGATGATCATTTGGAACAATCGGTTCGTCGGGTGCAACGTCTGGTGACCGAATTGCATCCAAAAGCGTTAGATCATCATCAAAGCCGCTGGTTGGCCATCAAGTTGTTGGAGGGGGATGATCGCATTTTACTTCAGGAAGGGGAACATGCCCACCTGTTGGAGATGGTCCACCGTGAGCGGTATGATCTGGCGCGCAGCCATGGGGAAGAGTGTGATCTGTTGTTTGCCATGGCCCGTTATGGTTTTACCCATGGCGTCGTCGAAGAGGTGGTGCAGGGTCCATCCGAAGGGGAGATGGTCCGGGATTGGACGGGGCGATTGGACCAAGTGTTTTTACATCGTTTCTTTGGGATTCCCCTGTTGTTGGTTTTGCTTTGGATCATGTTTCAGTCCACATTTTCCCTGGGGAAAATCCCCATGGGTTGGATTGATGCCAGTGTGAGTTGGGTTTCGGAATGGGTTTCCGGGCAACTCCCTGAGGGGATGGTTCACGATTTGGTTGTCGATGGGATTATCGCTGGAGTGGGCGGTACCGTCGTTTTTTTACCCAATATTGTCATCTTGTTTTTTTTCATGGCCATGTTCAGTGAAACGGGCTATCTGGCTCGGGCGGCGTTCCTTGTAGATCGATCCATGCATACCTTTGGACTCCATGGAAAAGCCTTGATTCCATTGGTCATGGGCTTTGGTTGCAACGTCCCAGCGGTCATGGCGACGCGCACCATCGAAGATTATCGCTCACGGATGATTACCATTTTGATCAGCCCATTCATGCTGTGTTCAGCACGCTTGCCGGTTTTCATCCTTTTCGCCGGGGCATTCTTCAGCGAAAAGGCGGGAACCATGGTTCTCTTGATGTATGTATTGAGTATTGTCGTTGCCATGGGGGCGGCGGTAATCCTCAATCGATTGTTTTTGCGTAGCGATGACGACGCCTTTGTCATGGAACTGCCTCCTTATCGGTTACCGACGTTGCGGGCGATCATGATTCATATGGGAGACAGGGTGATTGGTTTTTTGCAAAAGGTTGCTGGCGTTATTTTGGTAGGATCGATTATCATCTGGTTTTTACAAGAATTTCCCCATCATCAAACCTTGAGCCAGGATTATGATCGGGAAATTTCTCAGTTGGCGTTGATGCCGCAGACGTTGCAAAATGAAGAGATCATCACAGCATTGAAGATGAAAAAAGCGCAGGAAGAATTAGAACAAAGTTATTTGGGGCAAATCGCCCGGACCATTGCTCCCGTTTTTGTCCCCCTGCATTTTACCTGGAAGGATACGGTCGCCATTTTGACGGGGTTTGTCGCCAAAGAGGTTGTGGTAGCCAGTTATGCAGTCCTTTATTCCCAGGGAGATAGGGCAGCAGAAAATTCCGAATCTTTGCGCAAAGCACTGTCACATTCCATGACCCCCATCGTGGCATTTACATTCATGCTGTTCGCTTTGTTATACGCGCCGTGTCTGGGGACCATCGCCACCATCGGCAGGGAGGCAGGTGGTTGGATCTGGGCTGGTTACAGTGTCGCATTTTCCATGACGTTGGCTTATGGACTTTCATTTTTGGTTGTTCAGATAGGAGGGTTATTGCTGTGAGTGCTGGAAGTTGGTTGGAACAGTTCATTTTGGCGGTGGTATTGCTTTTATCCCTGGCGTTTGTCTTGCGGCGGGCTGTCAGAGTTTTTTCCGCCAAAAAAGAGGGTGGGTGCAACTGTTCGAATCAATCTTGTTGCAGTGCCAAAGAGACAACGCCGCAGGCGGAAGATGATACGCACTCCAAAAAATCTCGATATATCCCCATTACCGTGATCGATAACAAGAGGAGTTGATTGATAAAAAGGATCGCGAGCAGCCAGGGAAAATCATCGCATACGGCCCCCCGCGATCATTTTTTTTAAACGACGAACCTTGAAAAAATTTATCAATCAGGCCACTGATTGGCGTTTTTTCACCAACCGCTCGCCAAGCTTCGGCATGTTCGTCATCGATAGCAGATGGGCATAGACCCAACTCAATTCCCCAGAACGAAATAATTCCAAAGCCTTGTTTTTTTCCAGTTGCAGCAGCTTGTCTTCATCGATACCCAATAACCCGCCCATGCTCAATTTTTCACCATTGGGCAACTGTGCCTGAGCGTTGATCTCGGTAAATAAATCAAAATCCTTGATCCGATTGATGAAAGTCTCCGTGCGACGATACTGTTCCTGATAGTCCTGCATAAACTTGATGACGTTGTTCAAAAAATCGGTCGGCTCGCCACCATCGTTGAACAAGCGTCGTCCCTCCTGACCGTTCAAACCAACAAAGGTTTCATCAATGCAAACGGTTTTTTGATCATTGCCCTGCCCCGTTTCGGCCAGTATGAACGGGTAACGGCGAATAAAGGCGGGGATATAATGGGCATCCCAACGATTTTCATCATTAACATAGAGGTTTTCATCATTGCGTAACCCGAGAAGGGCTACGGGCATGATCAATTCACCCACTTTGGTGAAAACAATGTTGTACTCTTTGGCCGCATGAATAAACTCAATCCCTGCCAAAAGCACCGAGTTGGTGAACCGGCAAAAACCATACAGATTATCAGCGGTCTTGATGCAAAGATTTCTGTGAATATCCTTGTTGAGAGGAACCGGTTTTTCATAGAAAATAAGATGTGCCATGCCGCCGTGACTCCATGATTTATTTTAACTTGGAAACGTTCTCACCGTTGATCGTCGCTGGCGTTTTTTCCAGCAATTTTTTGAGAAACTCGGCACGCAATGCTTCCATCCGTTGTTTCTTCAAACCGGCGACCAACAATGGTTTGACCTCCTCCAAGGTGCGGACAGAGGCGGGTTTGCTTTCCAAAAGCTTGATGATATGCATCCCTTGAGGACTCTTGATAGGCCCCTGGATTTCACCAGCCTTCATGGTCGCAACAACCTTGCTGACTTCGGGAAGCAATTGGTCCAGAGGAATCCAACCCATATCGCCGCCATTGGAGGCACTTTCAACATGCTTGGAGTGTTGCTTGGCTAGGCCAGCAAAATCGGCTTTGGCTTTCTTGGCCTTGGTGGCCAAATCGTTCACGGTGGCTATCGTCGCTTTATCCGCTTTTTCATCCCCACTCGTGGGTAGAAAAATTTGGGCAACGTGGACGCGGTTGGGAACATTGAAGCGGGATAGATTTTCCACATAAGCCCCCTTGATCATCTCTTCCGGGGGATAGTTTTCTTCAGGCTTCGATTGGGAAGCCAAAAATAACTCTAACAAAATATTTTCCCCGGCACGGGTCATGGCCCATTCGGTCTGGGGTTGTTTGACAAAACCGGTGATGCCCGCTTGCTGGACAATAAATTTTTTAAACAACTCCTCGCGAATGGTCTGTTCCAGCAATTGGGGATTGGAAAGCACTCGATGCTTGGCTTGCGGATCACTATAGGAAAAAAGCCGGTTCAATTCCGATGAGAACAGCTTGACATCCCCCATGGAGGCAATAACAAGATCGTCAGCGGTGACGGCAGATTTTTTATCGGCGTCCCCCTCGGCGTTTGCCCACTGGGCCAAAAAGAAACACAGACAAAGGGATAAAACAAATCCAAAACCGTGTTTTTTCTCCAAATTAAACCGCATGGTCTGCAACTCCTTTTCCTTGGAATCCGTGTCGAACAACAATACCCCTTAAGATCATGATGCCTGAGGGCCACAACTTACAATGATTCATGAACGCCATGCAAATTTCCGTTTTATGGCACAGGCGAAAGGGTGAGCGAAGCCATCCCTTCTGGATTGAATACGATGGGATTGTCCTGAGTCCAGCGCGTCAGATAATGTTTTAAATTTTCTGCGGTTTGCTGTTGGCGCAAATTTTTTCGCAGGGCTACCGACATCTCAGCAAAACCTGGATGTTCCGGTGCATCTTCAGCCACCTTCTTGATGATGTAAAAACCCTGATCTGTTTCTACAGGTCCGAAAATTTCACCATCCTCGACATTTTTCAATCCCAGTTTCAAGGGTGCGGGGAGCGTATCCAGAGGGACGAAACCCATGTCACCCCCCCGTCCGGCTGTGGTTTGATCCATGGAAAATCGTGACGCCAAGGCGGCAAAATCGGCATGAGGTGCTTTGGCCATGGCCAATACCGCTTCGCTTTTGACGCGGGCCGCCTCGCGATTTTCACCACCTCCGACAAAAATTTGTCGGAGGCGAACTTTCATGGACTGTGCAGATTGACGCAGCCTTTCCCGATAAACCCGCATCATGGTTTCCTGGTCTGGATAGTTGGATCGCGGTACAGTTATGAAGGAGAGGTACTGAGTGCGCAATGTCTCTTCCTCGGCCAAGTTTTTTTTCCGCATGGTCCTTTCTTGCACCATAAGTTCATCATTCTGGGCCTGTTTAACAAGATATTTTCTGGTTACTTCCCACCGTATCCGTCGTTCCAAAGCCTCCTGATCCCCCAGAAGCCGATTCTTAGTATGGGCTGGAAGGCGATTCAGATACCGTTGCAATGATGCCATTTCAAGCACAACATCGCCCATGCTGGCAATACCGTCCGATACCGGTTCCTTGACGGGGGTTGGGGAAAATCGTTCCAAAGGTGTGATCAAACATCCAGACAACATGGCCGGGATCAGCAGGGACAAAAACGCAATGCCGCAATACGGACGATCACGCATGGGTGGATACCTCACAGAGACAACTGTTTTACAAACGCGCCATGGGAATACACGACTTGGAAGGTTATACGGATAAGGCAACAAGCAATAAAATTGCCGAAACCACCGCGTGTGGAAAAAAATGGTAGCGGTTTGTCCGTCAGTATCGTGGGTCAGCCAGGGCTGTTGCGGCAAGATGTTGGTTTAATTTAGCTTCCAACTCGGGTTGCCATTCAAAGTGGCCATCGAAGGATGATCTGTCGTGGAAGGGCCAAGCTGCAATTTTAAATCCCAGTCGGTTTTGGGAAGGGCATCTTGAAATAATTGACACAAGGCGTGCAGCAAGTTGGAATCCAAGGCCAGTTCCATCCCCTGGCCGGTTTCGGGGAAAAGGGCAAGGATAACAACCCCTGTTTTCATAGGGGTCAAACGGGCTTTGGTGACCAGAATGGGTTCTGGCCCCAGGGGGATTGTTTCCACTTCATTGTCGAAGCTGGTATTGAAATCGGCCTGGGCGATGGCCTGTTGGTGCCTATGTTCCAACATGGCAGAGCGGGCCTGGGGACTATATGAGGCACCGGGTTGGACATTTCGCGCCAGGGCTTGCGCCAATCCAGGCCAGATTCTTTTGATGAATCGGCGTGTCAACCAAAATCTGAATTCTTGTTTATCCTGGGTGTTGATGCGGAGCATCAACCGGTCACCGATCTGGGAATAGATGAGTTGCATTTGGTGGAGACGTTGTGCTGTCATGGCGAATTTTCCTTTATGCCACAAGTGTCCCGGCGCAGGAAGAACCACGCCCTGCGGTGCAGGCAAAACAATGATCATCGATCACAATGGAACGGTGATTCAAAAATTTGGGATCCAATCCGACGATGGTTGGCGGTATCGGAAGCCGGGCCGGTTTTTTTAACGCCAAATTAAAATCACAATCAAAGAGCGTCCCATCCCAGGCGACGCTGATCTGGTTACGACACATCAGCCCATGAAGCGTCGCCGGATTGAAGGATTTTGACAAAAGTTGCCGGTAGGATTCTTCATGCCCCTCGCGTGCAAGGCTGGCACGAAAGCGACCGATGGGCATATTGGTGATGGCGATGAGGCGGGTGAAAACAACGCCATATTTCTCCAGAAGATTGCGCCGGTAGTCCGATTCCAGGGCACAAGGATCAGGCGGCAAATGGGCACCGAGGGGATTGTAGACCAGATTGAGTATCTGTTGGGGATCATGGCCAAAGCCAAGCGCGTTGAGTTTGCGGATGGCGGCAATGGCGTTTTGAAATGTCCCTGGGCCACGTTGTCGATCCACATTGCTTTCCAGGTAGCAGGGGAGAGAACCTGTCAGGGTCACGTTGCGGTCACGGAAAAAAAGGGCCATCTGTTCCAGTCCCGGTTCCAGATGGACGGTGAAATTGGTACGCACCTGGATACGGATTTTTTTCGCCACCAGGGCATCGATCAAATCGGGCAGGTGGGGATTGAGTTCGGGGGCACCGCCGGTGATATCCACCATCGTGCAACCCGAACGTTCCGCCAGACGCACCACCGCTTCCATCAACGGCCATTCCATCCGTTCGCGGCGTTGGGGAGAAGCGGCGACATGACAGTGATGACAGTGCAGATTGCATTGCAACCCAACATTAACCTGGATCACCTCCAAGGGTCCACTGTGAAGTTCTGACCGACCTGTCAACTGAAGAATATTGGTTTGAAAATGATTCATCCTAGTATTCATTATATTTCAAAGATTTTCCATAAACTTGGCTGGCGGGATACTTTTTTTCATTGAGTCCCATTTTTTCCCAGGCGGCCTGCTCAGGATCAATGTTAAATCGGGAAGCGAGCATGGTAAGATAAATCATGACATCACCGATTTCTTCTTTTAATGCCTGTTGTTTGTCCGGGGCAATGGTTTGACTTTCGGTGCTGTCGGTCCATTGAAAAATTTCGACGATTTCGGCCACTTCAACGCTCAAGGCCATGGCCAAATTTTTGGGTGTGTGAAAAGCTTGCCACCCACGTTGCGCGGCAAATTGGGTTAAGGCTTGGCTCAGAGACAAAGTTTCCCCGGATGAAGGATCGTGATTCATAGTGCCTCATGAGGTTGGAATGCAAACTTCGGCAGTTTTGACCGTTTTTGGAACGGATGATCATAGTCTGTTCCCAGGGTCGATGTGAAGTCACCATGACATGGTTTTTTCCATACATCTGTTCCGCTGGTAGTGAATCGGAAGGATTTTGCCATGACAGATCTTGAACTCAGGGCCGAAGCCGAACTGTTTCATGGTTTCCGACAAGCTTTTGGGGATGGTGAAAAAAATTTTACCTTAGAAAATTTGGACGATGGTTCCTTGGAGCGGGCCTGGATGAGATGGAGTGAAAAACAGGGGTGGGTCACTTGGCAGGTTCACCTGACCTGTGACCATCAATGCCGATTGGGCAGACTGACCGAACAGGGTCAAATGATTCTGGCCCAGGCCAAAACAGGGAGATATCATGGTCTGTGGTAACGAGGTAATCTGGATTGAAGTATCCGCGTTGAATACCCAGAGGCGATTTGCCGAAGCTTTGGAAAAAATGGCACCCGCCTTCGATCAGGGTAATCCTGGCATCATCCCTTGGAAACTTCGGGGTCAGGCATTGTATGGGCTGGGCCGATGGGCAGAGGCGGTGGGGGCTTTTGCCAAGGTGTTGCAATGGGTTCCCGATGATGGTGAAAGCTATGAACACCTAGCCAAAACATTGTTGGCCATGGATCGCCATGATCAGGCGTTGCTGACAGTGGAGCGGGGGTTGATGCTGAATGATGGCAATCAGGCACTCTTATCGCTACGGTTTGTTCTTCTGTGGCGAGTTGGAAATCGGGATGCCGCCTTGAGGCTGGCTCACCAACATTTGCAGGACCATCCTGGGGATGGTTCCATGTGGCATGAGCGTGGCACGGTATTTTTGGAACAGGGTGCCGATCGGGAAGCCTTGTTTGATCTGGATCGGGCCTGTCACCTGTTGCCCGATCATTCCCGGGTCTGGGGTAATCGGGCCACCGCCCTTTGGCGATTGGGACGCTATCGGGAAGCGTTGGATGATTTAAACCGTGCGGTAGAATTAGATCCCAACAATGCCAGTGCCCAACACCATCGTGCGTTGTTATGGTTGTTCTTGGGGGATTTTACTTTGGGCTTTTCCGCTTACGAATGGCGTTGGTCTGATCCGGCCCATCTGGCGCAACGCCCTTCCCTATCCATCCCTTTTTGGCAGGGTGAAGTCATGACGGCGGCAACCTTGTTGGTTTTTCCAGAACAAGGGTACGGCGACACGATTCACTTCATGCGCTTTCTCCCCCGGGCCAGGCGGCGTGTGGCCAAAGTGATTTTTTGGTGTTCCGGTCCTTTGGCACCGTTGTTACGACATGCCCCCGGTGTTGATCTGTTGTGCGATGGGGAACATCCACCGCCACCATGTGACCGCTGCGTCTCTCTCATGTCCCTTCCAGGTGTGTTGCAACAGACCCAGGAAGAGATACCCGGTGTTTCGGATTATCTCCCCGAGTTTGCCTGGGCCAAACCTTTTCGGACTACGGCGGCTGGCTTACGGGTGGGATTGGTGTGGCGTGGTCGTCCCACACATCGCAATGATCACAATCGCAGTTTGCGTTTCACTTGGTTTGAACCTTTTCTGGATTGGGATTTCATCACCTGGACGTGTTTGCAAGCGGATGGCAGGGAGGAGGTGGCAAAAAACCCACACTGGCTTAAGCGAATGGATTGTCCTGATCTGGTCGATTTTGCGGCGACTGCCAGGATTGTGCAAACCTTGGATCTGGTGATCACCGTCGATACCGCCGTGGCCCATCTGGCGGGTGCCTTGGGGTGTCCGGTATGGGTTTTATTGCCTTTTGTCCCCGATTGGCGTTGGGGGCCGGAAGGGGAAACCACCGTGTGGTACCCTTCCATGCGCCTTTTCCGGCAGCCATCTTTGGGCGATTGGGAATCGGTCAGAAAACAGGTTCAAATGGAACTAAACAAAAATTGTTTCAATGACAGGCATTGAAAATCAATGGGCGTCACGCTTCCGCGAGAAGCGGAAGATACTCATCGAAATAAGGGCGTTCCTTCTCAGAAAACAAGGATTTATAGATCAAAAAAAGCGCGTGCGGCGATACATGTTTATAACGCATAAAACGGCACAGGCTGGCAATGTAATCATATGTTAACTTGGGATGTTTTGAATGGGGTTCAAAATCACCGCATATAGTCAAACCAATACGAAACGCAAGATATTCATTCCTATATTTGGTGATCAGGTCAAGTTCTCTACCTTTATCTCCATGGGAATCTGGGGGGAAACTATCCTTCTCCATCAACTCGAGAATCGGACCCATGCGCCTTATCCAAAAACATAAATGACTTGCGTGTTTAAAATGATCGAGTTCCTCGCTTTTCATGTCATGCCGAGACACCCTTTTAAGATCATCAATCCAAGCGTCATACACCTCTTCCGTATATTGCCTTGAAAAATACGGATCTAATCCGTAAGGAAGGACCATAAGCTCAGAAGCATTATAAACAAAATCTCTAAAAAAAGTTCTATCTTTCTTTAATCTTTCAAGAATTTTTTTCGGGCTGTCGTTTTCAAATTTTTTCAGGATCTCTTTCGGAAATGCCATATTGAACTCCGCAGAAAAAAAAACTGCTATAAAAAATATAGCAGCTTCAAATAAAAATATTCTGATTATTTATCATCCGCGTTGGAGAACAACTTATGCAAACCAGCTTCTTCCGGGGTAGAAGCAACCAAGAGTTTTTGAAGCCCCGACGCCTCCGTCACCCCATCTTGACACGGACCTTTGTCTTCCAAGCCATTGTCTGGATAGGACCGCATTAACTTTCCGTATTTCTCGATCTCTTCCACTGTCTTTTTGTGAGCAAAACCAACCAATTCTGGCATGTCATGTACTCCCATATCAGCTTTCCCCAACATCATCATTCGGCAGGAGACACAACACCAGAAAACACTCTTTGTGTCATCATCTCCTTATCTGGATCAAGCTTATCTCCGTAAAATTTGGTCAATGGCACTCGCAACTTACCGGGGAACGGCCAACGATTTCGGCTTGTGTTTCGATATGAAAATAATAGTCATTCGGACAACAACTGGAACATTGCCAAAAGACGTAATTTTCAATCCAACCACGATCCTGCCTCGTCCATACACAGAACATCCGGTCATCACACCCACACCGCGTTAGCATCCGCCACATTTTTCTGCGACACAAAACAACACGGAAAGGAGGAGGCTACAGCATTTCCATCACGTACACAAACAAAAAATGAATTCTTAATTTAATTATAGGCGCAATAAATTCTTTTTCAAAGAAATGTCTCGTAATGAAATATAAAATCTGGCCCCCCTTAGCGATGGCCGGGAGCGGGAAAATAATCGGGACTGGGCAGATAACGTTTGTTTCGGGAATCCCCACCCGGCACCTCCACCCCCTCACCGCCAGAAACGGTCGGTACGCCCCGGTTTGAATTGGGATTGCCGATGCAGGTCGCCTTCCTCGGAGACGCCATCCGTTCACACGCCGCTAAATCCTGATAAATGCACTCGGTCTTCCACTGCTCCACCAAGCAAAAAGGGGCTCCTCCCTGAGGTGCAACCAAACTATCCCGATCCAATACACAACTCCCCTGCGGCCCTATCGCCATCTGGCATGAGGCCAGATCGACAAACTGACACCGACGACCATTGAAATCAACCGCACAATACAAAGACGCACCAACCTCCCACGACCATCCCATACCCAAAATCATGGCCAATCCAACAACCACCTTTTTCATGACCGTTCTCCCAGCCACGCCACACCATCCAAGGCCACCAATCCCCCCTTGGGCAATGCCATAACCCCCACCGTCGTCCGCGCTGGAAATGGCGATGTGAAATAGTGGGCATAAATCGCATTCACTGACGCAAAATGCCCCATGTCAACCAAATAAAGGGTGGTTTTGACCAAATGACCATAATCGGCCCCCACCGACCGCAAAACACCCCCTAAATTTTTCAGCACCTGATGCGCCTGATCTTCAACCCCGCCCGCCACCAATAACCCCGTACCCACATCCAAGCCAATCTGACCCGAAAGATATAACCAGTCGCCAACCCGTATCCCCTGGCTGTACGGACCAACCGCCAAGGGTGCCTGATCTGTTTGAACCGAGCGCATCATAACCCCCCTCCTCCATAGCCTACATCCTTGAAACCTCAGTCACCCCTTGATCCGTTCCACATTCATCACCACTTCCAAAGTAGAAATGGCCTGCACCAAGGAACGCAATTGCTCCAAACCAGCCACTTCCACATCGCATATCAGCACAAAAGGATCCCGGTCACGATCCTGCATTTTCATTTCAACCACCGTACTCTTGGCCCCCATGACCGCATGGGATACTAAATTTAAAACCTCCTTACGGTTGCGAGCCATAATGCGAAGCCTGGCAACATGGGATTTCTCCGCAACCTCCGGCCAATCAATATCCTCAATCCAACGCTCCGGCTGATTGGCCAGTGCCCCTAAATTCGGACACCCCACCGCATGAATCGCAATCCCCCTCCCCGTATGGACAATGCCCACGATAGGATCCCCCGGAACCGGGCTGCAACAACGGGCCACCATAACCGCCATCTGCGGCAAAAGTCCCGCCAATTGCAACGAAGGCCCCTTCCCTTCCCCCCCCCCCTCCCCCCCCCCCCGGTTTCCCCCCCCCCCCCTCCCCGGAAACCCAAGG
>PEAO01000089.1:13019-13331 GCA_002753615.1 Magnetococcales bacterium DCbin2 | reverse complement strand
AGCAGCGGGCTGGCATCGATGAACGGATCCGCCTTGAGTTCAACCAGAATCTCCTCCGCCCGGCGTTGGAAGAACTGGATCGCCTGCCATTGCCGCTTGGCCACATCCGCTTCCACCACCGAAGCCACGGCAGCTCCCCATCCACGTCCAAATTCTGGAGAAAGGGATTTCCCACCCAGGAAGCGTTCTTCCAACCGTGTTGCCGCCATGGCAACGGCGGATTCTCCTGCCAACGTGGGATCGAAGACCACCTGACAGGCCAATCCCAAAGGGATCAGATCGTGACCGTGGCCCTGTTCCAAGGGATAAAGC
>PEAO01000089.1:0-12959 GCA_002753615.1 Magnetococcales bacterium DCbin2 | reverse complement strand
AGGGGGGGCACGCAGGTAGGTCTCGACGCGATCCTGACCCTTGGCCCACCGGGCCAGTTCGATGGCGTCCACCTGGGATTGCTCAAAGCCCAGGTAACGTTTGAGCAACAACTGCCAAGCAAACTCCAAAGTGAGTACCCGACCCAACACAGGAGGAAAGCCAGTGGCGGGTTGAGCCTCCAGTAGGGCATCGGCCATCCAGGACTGGCTGACCAGTCGGCCGTCAATGGCATCTACGCCGAAGAAGACGCGGCGACAGCCGAAGGGCTGATCGCCTGGATTTCCGGTCAGCCCAATGTGGCCGCCGGCGTCAAACGCAAGGCGGGCCTCAAGGGGGATATGGATCATTTCGGGGCACTGAGCTTTCTCCAGGGGTTGTTGGTGATCCTTCGTGATTCCGGGCATCCGGGACTGTTGCTGGTTCTGGACGAGGTAGAAACCCTGCAACGGGTGCGGCCCGATGTCCGGGACAAAGGACTGAACGCCCTTCGGCAGTTCACCGACGAAGTGGACTCGGGGCGTTTCCCAGGCCTCTATCTGTTGATCACGGGAACCCCGGCATTTTTCGATGGGCCTCAGGGGATTCAACGTCTCGCGCCATTGGCCCAGCGGCTCAACGTAGATTTTGCCACCGATGCCCGGTTCGACAATCCCCGCGCAGTCCAGATCCGCCTCCCAGGATTTGACCTCCTCAAGCTGGGACAGGTTGGGAGAAATATCCGGGACCTGTTTGCCCAAGGAGCCGCTGAGAAAAACCGCATTCTTGCCCTGTCCGATGACGGTTATGTGGATGATCTGGCTAGATCTGTGACCGGCAACCTCGGCGGAAAGGTGGGGATTGCACCTCGGATCTTTCTTCGGAAGCTGGTCAGTGATGTCCTGGACCGTATCGACCAGTTCCCTGATTTCAACCCTAGGGAACATTACGCTCTGACGTTGAAGGAGAGCGATTTGACCGAAGCGGAGCGCAACGCCATGGCCGCCTCATCGGTCAACGACATCGCGTTGAACCTGTGAATACCTTTGAACATCTCCATCCTGCCGTTGGGCACCACATCGTCAACTCCCTGGGTTGGTCCTCCCTGCGGCCACTTCAGGAAGCCTCCATGGATCCCATCCTCCATGGGAAGAACGCCATTCTGCTGGCTCCGACTGCCGGAGGGAAAACCGAAGCCGCCATTTTCCCGGTTTTCTCCCGGATGCTCAGCGAGAGCTGGCAAGGACTCTCGGTTCTCTACATCTGTCCAATCAAGGCATTGCTGAACAATCTGGAACACCGGCTGGACAGCTTTGCAACTCTCGTTGGCCGACGGGTTGAATTGTGGCACGGCGACATCAAGGACAGCAAACGGCAGAAGATCGGTAAGGCTCCACCGGACATCCTTCTGGCAACACCGGAATCCATTGAGGTGATCCTGGTTTCTCGTCGGATCGATCACCGGCTGTTCTTCCAGAACATCAAAGCGGTCATCATCGATGAAGTGCATGCTTTTGCGGGTGATGACCGGGGATGGCATCTCCTGTCTCTTCTGGAACGGTTGACTCGCCTGACGGGGCGGGACATCCAGCGCATTGGCCTGTCCGCTACGGTTGGTAATCCGCAAGATCTTCTGAAGTGGATTTCCGGTTCCTCCAAGTCCGAAGGGCTGGTGATCAATCCACCGATGAAAGACGCAGCCAAGCCGGACGTACAGGTAGATTACGTCGGAAATCTGAGTAATGCCGCCATCGTCCTCTCCCGGTTGCATCGGGGAGAAAAGCGACTGGTCTTCTGCGATAGCCGCAGCCAGGTGGAAAAACTGTCGGTGGAACTGCGGGGGCTTGGGGTTGAAACCTACGTCTCCCACAGCTCCCTCAGTTTAGATGAAAGAAAACGGGCCGAGGCGGCCTTTGCCCAGAGTCAGGATTGCGTGATTGTGGCCACCAGCACCCTGGAACTTGGAATTGATGTGGGTGACCTGGACCGTGTGATCCAGATCGATGCGCCCTTTACCGTTTCATCCTTTCTGCAACGCATCGGACGAACAGGCCGGCGTCCCGGCAGCAGCAGGAACTGCTTGTTCCTTACTATTTCCGAGGATACCTTTCTCAGGGCCATGGGGTTGATGCGGCTGTGGGTGGAAGGATACGTGGAGCCCATCGTGCCTCCGCCCTTGCCGTTCCACATCCTGGCCCAGCAGATCATGGCCCTTGTGCTGCAAGAGTCTGGCATTGGCATCCAGGCTTGGCGGGAGCATATCGGTGGCCTGCCCGGGTTTGCCGAGATGGATCCAGAGGATCAGAACGAAATCGTCCGTCACATGCTCTCGGCGGGGATTCTATTCGAGGATGGCGGCCTGGAAGTGATGGGGGATGAGGGGGAATCGACCTTCGGTCGCCGCCACTTCATGGCGCTGATGTCCGTATTCCTCAGCCCCCCCATGTTCACGATTCTCCATGGTCGGAAGGAAATCGGTCAGGTCCACCAGCACTCGTTCCAAACAAACAACCAGAGCACGGCGATCCTGGCCCTGGCTGGACAGAGCTGGCGCGTCACCCATATCGACTGGAACCGGCACCTCGCCTACGTCGAGCCTTCCAATGAAAAAGGCAAGTCACGTTGGGTTGGTGGCCCGCAGCCCATGCACTTCGATCTTTGCCAAGCAGTCGTTCGGGCCTTGGTCGAGGAGACCACAGGGTTCTCGGTATCCGAACGTGGGCAAGCCCTATTGGCTAAGCTCAGGGATGAATTTGATTGGTTGGAGCCTGGGAAGACGTTTTTGATCAGCGATGGGACTGGCGAGGTTAAATGGTGGACGTTTGCAGGGGGGCATTTTAATGGCCGGATCGCATCCTGCCTCGACAGAGGTGGATTCCATGTAATTTCAGATAATTTTTCTATGTCATTAAAAAATAAACTGTCGGATCTTGGGGCTATTGACAATTTCAAATCATGTATTGATCAATGCCTTGGCGTTGACTTGCAGGACATTGATGAAGGTTTGGAAAAGTTAAAGTTCTCAGAAGCTATTCCGACTTCAATTGCCGTTAAGCAGTCAGTAGAAAGGGAATCCGTTTCAGATATTTCCGGCATTGTTCAAAGGTATGGAATTTTAATGACTATTGATAATCTAACGGACCTTAAATAATTCCGTGGTCATCAATTCACATGAGATGGCTTATAGACACTGGCGAACGGCTATCAACGGTCGATGGCAAGGAGGTTGAGGTCTGGAAATTGAAAATCGATAGGGTGGGTGCATAGGAGAACTTCCGTCAGATCCTGAGGCGGACGCATCACGGCAAACCCGCCACTTGGTGAAGCAAGGTTTCCAGCGTTGCCAGATCCACCGCCTCTGAAAATTCAAATAGAGGGTCCATGGGGCACTTCTAGGGTTTTCTCAACCAGCGTTACCGCCTCCTTAAATCGGTATTTGCTCACCAAGCGGGTCACCTCTTCCAGGCGTGGACGCAACGTTTCGGGCCATGTGTCGGGAGATTGCATGGCAAGAATCTCACGACATTTTCGGGGATTGCGTTCCCGGAGAGGGGGTAAAAGTGTCTGCAAATGAGCCATGATCTCCTGCGTGGAAATGTGACGTGTTGGAGATAAAATCACATCTTGCTCCGGTTCTTGAAGAATGACCAGACCATCTAGTTCCTGAAGCAATTTTCCGTGTATGCGGTCCAGAATTGCCCACGCTTCCAGGGATGCGGTGATGTCCCCCTTGGCCATATGTGCTTCCAATTTTTGGGCAGCCTCAGCCAGGTTGGAGGCACCGATGGTTCCCGCCAACCCCTTGAGGGTATGGGCCAATCTTTGGGCCGAAATCAGGTCACCCTCTTGGATCCGGGTGGCCATCAGGGCCGGGAGTTTTTCCTGATCTTTCCTGAATTTTTTTAAAATGTTGATAAGAACATGTGGTTTGTTTGCACACTGACGGAAACCTCGGATGAGGTCCAAATCGGCGATGCCATGGTTTTCGACCCATTCCGGCATCGGTACCGATGACATATCCCAAGTATCAGGGCCAGTCTCATGGGGGAAATCTTTCCCGTCAGCGGAGGCGGTTTCCTGTTCGGTGAGCCATAAAGCCAAACGTTGGTGCAGTTGGTAGGGATCGATCGGTTTGGGAATATGGTCGTTCATCCCCGCCTCAAGACACCTTTCCCGGTCGCCCTGCATCACATTGGCGGTCATGGCAATGATGGGCAGATGACGTAACGCAGACTCTTTACGGATTTCTCGCGTGGCCGCATAGCCATCCATCTCCGGCATTTGAACATCCATAAGAATGGCATGGAAAGATCCTGTTCTTGCCTTTTCTATCCCGATGCGACCATTTTCGGCCACGGTCACAGAGATACCCATCATGGCCAATAGTTCGCTTGCGACCTGCTGGTTGACCGCATTATCTTCAACCAACAGGATGCGTGATCCGCGAAAGGCGGCAAGTTCGGTCAGTTTAGGGCGTTGTCGCGGTGAAGATTCCAACATCCCCTTCCATGATGTAAGCCCGAACATCTCTTGGACGGCATCCATGAGGGAAGAGTTGGTGACTGGTTTGGCTAGGTAAGCATCGAAATATGCTTGGGATTGCCCATCTTGGTATGATCTTTCCCGCTCTTCGGTGCCGATCAATATGATCTTGG
This sequence comes from Magnetococcales bacterium DCbin2, assembly GCA_002753615.1. Taxonomy (GTDB): domain Bacteria; phylum Pseudomonadota; class Magnetococcia; order Magnetococcales; family UBA8363; genus UBA8363. The sequence goes on along the minus strand of PEAO01000089.1, from coordinate 8,327 downwards.
GGGAGGCGACCGTGACCACCGATTGAATGCGCCGGCAAACCTCAAGGGGATCCATATCCGGCAAATTTTCTTCGATCAGCACCAGATCAAATCCAGATCCCTGTCGCAGCCGTCGCTCAAAACATTCGATAGCTTCGGCACCGCTGGCGGCGGTATCGGTGACAAAGGTCAGTCCGGTTGCAATCTCCCAGAGGACATCCCGTGCCGACACGTTGGCATCGACCACCAACAACGACAGGCCGTGCAGACCCGATTGCGTTTCGGCGTGGTCATCTCCCTGAAGACCCAGAACGATGGCAAAGTGGAAAGTGCTGCCCTGTCCTGGTTGACTTTCGACCCAAATGTCGCCGCCCATGAGTTCAGAAAGTCTTTGACTGATGGCCAATCCGAGACCAGTGCCACCATGAATGCGTGTCATCGAGGTGTCTGCTTGGCTGAAAGATTGAAACAACCGTTCTTGCTGCGATGCCGTCATGCCGATTCCGGTATCTCGGATGGAAAATCTGAATATGGCGCGATCCGAGGTGGCATCCACCTTCCAAACACCGATGACGACTTCCCCCGTTTGGGTAAATTTGACGGCGTTGTTGGCTAGGTTTACGAGGATCTGCCTGAGCCTGAGGGGATCACCGATCACCGCATTCGGAACATCAGGCTTGGCACCTACCAGGAGATCCAGCCCTTTCTCGCGGGCTTTGAACGAGATTATATTGGTCACCTCGTCCAACACATCGCGAAGTTGGAAGGGAATCCTTTCCATTTCCAGTTTTCCCGCCTCGATCTTGGAAAAATCAAGAATATCGTTCAGAACGCCGAGCAGATTATTGGCGGCACCGTGAACTTTGCTCACATAATCGTGCTGTTTTTGACTCAGTTCGGTTTGCAGCACCAAGTGGGTCATCCCGATGATGGCATTCATCGGTGTCCTGATCTCATGACTCATATTGGCTAGGAATTCCGATTTCGCATGAGTGGCATCCTCTGCCGTTTGTCGGGCTGCGACCAGAGAAAGTTCCGCTTCCTTGCGTTCGATGACAATCGCCAGGGTTCTGCCGACCGATAATAATAATTCTCGTTCTTCGTCCTGGCTGATGTGACCGGCGGGAACATAGAGCGTCAGCACGCCGACTGTCGCCGTACCGATGCGGATGGGGACACAATAATGGCCATGGTCGGCGATACCATCAAAACGGATATCGTGTCGTGCGTCCAAGTGGTTGACGAACAGAAATTTACCGGAGATGGCCGTTTGGCCACAGAGGCAACGTCCGGGTGGCAGGGTATGACAAGATTCAAGCAGCGAAGGATGCAAGCCGAATTGGGCGCGCATCTGCAAACCGGCACCATCCTTATCTTTTAAAAAAATGGCACCTCTTTTCTGGAGTTGTATAAACGAGATCTCCAGAATATATTCCAGGGCCACGTTGAGCAATTGGTCCATGGAATATTCCTGAATAGGGATAGCCAGAAGGCTTTTGAGTAGGGTTTGGCTCTCAAAGGAAAATGAAAGTTGCTTTTCGGTCTGCTTGAGTCGCGTGATGTCGGTCTGGATGCTGATGAATTCCAAGGGCTTTCCGTGTTCATCCAGAAAAGGGACCATGGTGGCACTGACCCAATACATCGCGCCATCTTTGGCGCGATTGCACACCTCTCCACGCCAAGTTTCCCCCCGAAGCATGGTGTCCCAAAGGTGTGGAGTACCGGGAACCGAATGTAATCCAGACATGGCAAGGGTATAGTGTTGTCCACACAGTTCCTCGGCGGAATACCCGGAAATTTGGCAAAACAAGTCGTTGACGTAGTGGATGATTCCCTGAGGATCCATGGCACTGATGATGGCGTGCCGATCCAGGGCATATTTTTGGAAATTGAGTTTCCGCAGCAATTTCTCTTGTATGATGTCGGTCGATGATACGGTCGAACCAAGGGTCTTGATCATTGTGGGATACCGTATATTACGTAAGCCTTGCCCATAAAAGCGTATGTTTAGCGAACGTCCAAGTTTTCATCAGACTCGGGCGTTTCAGCCCACTTGTTCCGAATTTCCAGGATACTCTCCATAAGATTGATAAACACGGGTATGAGAATAGGATCAAAATGTTTGCCAGCCTCCGTTTTGAGCAATTCCACGGTACGTTCCACACTCCACGCCTGTTTGTAGGGGCGGTTGCTGGTCAGGGCGTCGAAAACGTCCGCAATGGCGACAATGCGTCCTACCCGTGGAATCTCCTCACCCCGCAGGCGGTTGGGATAGCCAGTCCCGTCCCATTTTTCATGATGCGTCAGGGCTACGGTCCGTGCGCTTTGCAACAGGGGGGTATCGTGCCAGCCGATGATGCCACCGCCGATTTCTGGGTGACGGCGCATGATGGTCCACTCCTCCTCGTTTAACGGCATGGGCTTGAGGAGGATCCGATCTGGAATCCCAATTTTGCCGATGTCATGCATGGGGGCGGCCTGGAGTAACAGTTCGGCCTCTTCTTGTCCCATGCCCGCCGCCTGCGCCAGCAGGCGGGCGTAGTGGCTCATGCGAATGACATGCAGGCCGGTTTCATTATCCTTGAACTCTGCCGCTCGGCCTAAGCGGCGGATAATCTGAAGCCGGGTCCGTTCCAGCTCATCGTTTTTTTCCTGTAACTGGAGTGTCCGTTCTTGAACCTTTTGCTCCAAAATTTGGTTTTGAGTGGCCAGTTGTTTGCGGGCGTGTACCAGTTGCAGATGGGTGTTCACTCGCATCAGCACCACCGGTGGGCTGAACGGTTTGGTGATGTAGTCTACGGCACCGACGGCAAACCCTCGGGTTTCGTCATCGGTTTCCTGTTTGGCGGTGATAAAAATGACTGGAATGTCGCGGGTTTCTGGAGATCGTTTGAGTTGTTCACAGACTGCATAACCGTCGATGCCCGGCATCATGATATCCAACAGGATCAGATCAGGATTGGTGTGGGTGACATCTTCCAAAAAGCTCTCACCGTCCAATGCCACACTGACATCGTACTCTTCTCCCAATAATTCCATGAGTACGTCTATGTTGGTATCCGTATCATCGACGATAAAAATTCGGAATCGTCCGTTATGGCTCATGGTCAGGTTTCTTTCAGTCGTGTGAGTGCGATCCGTATGGCCTCCAGGACCACCATAGCGTCCTTGAGACGATATTTGTGGATCAGGGTCTTCAAGTTGTCGAAAGGGGTCTGTATTTCGGGTGGAAAGGTCAGCTGGGTTAGTTGTTCCAAAATGGCCAAACTTTGGCGTGGCTGCCGTTCCAAGAGCGGTGCCTGAAGTTGTTCAAATTGGTCGATCAGGTTTTCCAGATTGGGTGTTTCGACTGTAGGAGGCGTCGCAAGCTCTGCTCTGAACTGGGGCAGAGGCGCAGCCGGTGTGTTGACCTGATCCGACAGCGGATCCATTAAAGATGGCAAGACGGCGTGGTAGGCGTTGTCGTGACCGATGGTTTCTTCCATCTTTGGGTCGGGCAATTCCACAGACTGGGAGCCGATGGTGCCAACAGGCATGGATCCATGGCGGGGGCACTGTTCTGGTGCGACGGTTGCGGCACGTTGGTGGTCGCAGGCCAGGGGGATGGTAAAACGGAATAAGCTACCCACATCGGGGGTACTTTGGACGGTGATATCGCCACCCATGAGATTCACCAACCTTTTGCTGATGGCCAATCCCAGACCGGTACCCCCAAAACGGCGCGTGGTGGAGGTGTCGGCCTGGGTAAAAGCGGAGAACAGACTGGCGATTTGCGTTGGCGTCATGCCGATCCCGGTATCGGTAACGGAAAAGGTGAGCCGTATCGGGTCTGAGATCATTTCGGAGTTTTCTTTTTCGACCCGGAGTATCACCTTGCCAACCTCTGTGAATTTGACCGCATTACCGACCAAATTGAGAAGTACCTGATTGAGTCGTAGCGGATCGCCTTTCAGATAGGATGGCACCTCAGGATCTTTGATGATGACCAGTTCTAGTTGTTTTTCGTGCGCCCGAACCGATATCATGGCCGAGAGGGTGTGGAGAACCGCATCCAGATCAAATGGAATCACCTCCATATCCAACCGTCCCGCCTCAATTTTGGAAAAATCAAGGATGTCGTTGACGATTCGCAAGAGAGATTGGCTGGAAGCGTGGATTTTGGCCAGGCAATCCATTTGCCGCGGGGATTCTGCCTTGGCCAGGGCCAAGTGACTCAACCCGATGATGGCGTTCATGGGGGTACGGATTTCGTGACTCATGTTGGCCAGGAAATCGCTTTTTGCCTGGTTGGCAGCTTCCGCCTGTTCCATGGCGGATTTCAATTCCTGCTCCACACGTTTGCGCTCACTCACGTCGATATGGATACCGGTCATGCGGATGGGGTTCCCTTCGGCATCACGTTCGGTCACTTTTCCGGTGGAGAAAATCCATTTCCATAGTTCCTGCCGGTGACGCATACGGAATTCCACTTGGTAGGTCGGTGTTTCCCCACGCATATGGGCTTCGAGCCGTTTTTGAACCAATGCGACATCCTCAGGATGGAGTAACCCCAGCCATCCCAGACCGTTTTCTTTGACTTCTCCTTTTTGGTAGCCCAACATACGCAACCAATGTTCGCTGAAATAGGCATGGTCCGTCTTCGGGTTCCAATCCCACAACCCGGTATTGGAGGCATCCAGGGCAATTTGCAGCCTTTGTTCGCTTTCCCGCAAGGCATTTTCCATGACTCTCTGGGTGGTGATATCGGTGCGGATCGCAGCAAATTGGAACGGCTGGCCATCGTCGCCAATGAATGGGACAATGGTTGCGGCAACCCAATAGAGGTTGCCGTCTTTCTTGCGGTTGCAGATTTCCCCGTGCCATACCTGACCTTGGGTAATCGTCTCCCACATGGTACGGAAAAAATTTTTGTCATGCCAGCCGGAGTTGACAATCCGGTGGTCTTTCCCCAGAAGTTCTTCCCGTTGGTATCCGCTAACCAGACAAAAATGGTCGTTGGCATAGGTAATTCGCCCCTGGGTGTCGGAAATACTGACGATGGCATGTTGGTCCAGGGCGAATTTTTGCCGCTCCAAGTCGGCCAGGACGGCACTTAAATTACGATGGATTGTTTCGTTTTCGTGTACCAGATCGATCAAGACACCGGTGAGTTGCTCCAGACTCTCGACACCTTCGCCCAGTGGTGGCCGACCTGTGGAGGTTAGAAGATCATTGGATGTCTGGCGTAGGGCATGGATGGCAACGGCCTGACGGTCGGCCTCTGCCCGCAGGCGACGATTGGCACTATCAAGCTCAGCGGAACTGATCTGTAGACTGCGGTTACGCAATTGCAGATCCCGTTCGCTTTGTTCGTAGGTCGCCTCCACGCGGTCGAAAAAGTCTTCCAGCCCCTCAGCCAGGGCAGAAACAGCCTTATCGCACGTCATTTGTCGGATGATATCCCGCAGGCCGACTACGGCCTGTTCGAACTCTCCAGGTTCCACAAACCCAAAGGCACGTCTGAGCTGTCGTTTCAGCAGTCGGTTCATGGAACAGATTTCTCGCCGATCCAGAGGATCGTCATGGTTTGGTTGTGTAGCTTGCATTCCCCGTTCGATGCTTGGGGACTGATTTCTCCGTAGGAGTAGAAACCGGTCACCATGTTTTCTTTTCCCAGGACATCCAAAACGGCGTCCACCTCCTCATCAATGTTGTCGCCCATGACCAGCTTACGGCCCACACAGCTTACCAGGATCGATAGACCGGTTTGTTCTCCAGTGATTCGTTCCAATACGGCGTGGGCCGCAGCTTCGGCTCCATCCACCAAACCGTCAATATTGGCGTGCATCAGACGGAGATAGCCGTCGGGATTGATATCTCCCGCCAGGGTGAGACTGCCAACTTGGTCGTCAATACCCAGGATGGTACGGATCAATCCGGCATTGGATTGGTCGGAGTTGAGCATTTCGAATGGAAATAACAGACCAGAAGCCGGCAAGTCTTTGGAATAGTCTCCCAGGTAATTGCGGTAGATGGCGAGAGCCGGTCCGCCATCCAGTTCAAAGAGGATGTTACCCTGGCAGCGGGTCACCTTGCGGGCCGGTCCGAAAGGGAGCCAACCGCCGAAGGAACCATAGCCAATATCGACGCCACTGCCGTAGAGTCCGAAAGCGACCAGCCCTCTGGGCGACACCCCTTCTGGAGTGACCGTCACGGTCTCCACGAAGGCACCGCTGTCTCCAGCCAACCCCCCGGAGATGGGAATATCCGCCCCAAGTTTTTCGACCATCCCGGCAATGATCTCAGAACCATTGATTTGAATGCCGGGACCGAACACGCAGACCCCTTTGAGGTCTTCTCCCTGAAGGATATGGCCGATTTCCCTGCCCGCTCCCCGGCTCCCCTCCAAGTTTTGAACCTCGGTGCTGGCGACCCGGACGGTGACCTGTTCAAAGTGCAATCCAGTCAGTGTCAGGGTATCGTCATGCACGCCGTCATTGGTAATTTCGCCGGCGGTGGAGCATCCCGCCAGCCATACTCCGGGAAGTTGATGGATCAATTGCCGATAGATTTCCCCGTCGGCCAGCATGGATTTAGAGCCAAACACCAGGATGAGCTGCGGTTGGAGTTGAATCAACTTTGAGAGGTCTAAGATTTTGCTGTCTTTCTTGGAAATTTTAATTTGCTGAAGTTTCATCTTGATTAAATCCTCCACCTGTCAACGGGAATTGCGCATCGGACATGACGGGCACTAGCCCTGGGCAATGACAGGGAATAAAATGATGGTCGAAAGGGATAGGTATAAATCAACATTCGTTTATTGTCAATCAGCGTTCCCATCCATCGGTCAAGACGCCAGGATGTCAACTGGGCACGGATCGCATCGATCTCTTCGTCGGTCCATCATTGTTTACCTGGACCCAGGTTTGACTGTTTCCCGACCCACGAGGCAACCAAGTTTACCATCGAACGAATCCAATAATATTAATCTTTGATATTGTACTGGAAAAGTGAGTCCTGTTTTGTCGGACTCACGAGGGGGTGAGTCCAAAGCTTTTGGAAAATATTGGCAGAGAGAGAAGGGAATGGCAACTTCCAACTCTGGCGGGTTCGGCGGGGGAGCAAATTCTTTCTCGAACCTCCCGCGCCAACCATTGTAAACATTGTTGTTTTTGAACGCGAAAAGACCGCCAATGTGGGCGGTCTTTTGTTGGAGAAAACCCATGAGTGTGCGCGAACCAGATTGATCCGAAAAGTTTTTTTGTAGCGCATCGGAATTTTTCTTCTGCGCCATCGGATACCTGCGGATCCGCATTTCGATTCCCGTTTGGGTGGCAAACACAAATTGCGCGAAATCGGGTCCAGATCAAGAGGCGAAGACTTCGTTCACCGAGTTGGCGAAGACGAAGTTGTCGCTCCATGTCTCGATCAGTTCCAATTCCGCTGACATTATCTTCTCGGTCACCCAATCGGGCGTTTGGCCAAACTTGCGACGCATCTGTTTGAGCAGCATGGAAGCGGCTTCTTCTTGACGGCCTTCCTTCCGTTCCTTCATAAACAACGGTCGAAATACATCGTTTTCCATTAAATTGAAGGTCAGTGACATTTCTTCAGCCTCCGTTTTGACGACCGTTTCCAGTCTACGCAACCGGGATAAGATGAACAATTTCGTCAGGGCATCCGCCCTGGCCTTGATCGGCAATTCACTGATTCGGTACAAGATTTCCTGGATCACCTCTTTCTGGTTGTCGATCCGGCAAAGGATCGCCAGGATGTTTTCCTCCAAAGATGGGCTGTCCAGTAGCTCCCGACAGTCGATACTGCGGATATCAACCACCTCGTAGCGGAAGGATAAATTCGGCTCTTCGATGGCCGATCCGGGTTGCCACTCTTTCAGCCCAACGTACAACACCTTCTGAACCAAAACCCTGTTCGGATACCGCTGGCGTATCAGCGAGTAATACATCAACATGCGCCAGTCCATCCCCTCAGAACTGCTCTGTAACTCCAGATGAAAGATCGAATCATCCTTCAGTAAAAATAGCAGATCGGGAAGACGCTTTTGGGTGGAAGCGAACTCCACTGGCAAAAGTTCCACCGCTTCCCGTCCGATCAAAATTTGCAACAAACGTTGCGGCGGCTTTTCAAACAAATCCTTGAGGGTGGTATCGTACTGGGACCGGTTTTTTTCTTTTGAGTCAAAAAACGGTCCGAGTGGACCAATCGGAAGGGACAGACCACGGCTCATGCTAACTTTTTCAGGCCGGAAAGGAAAAGGATATACTGTCCCAGGGCAATTGCATTTGAAATCCCTTGACATTAGGCCGTGTTGGTATCCGATAACTTGAGACACACCCTAGAAAATTATT
>PEAO01000182.1:4044-4368 GCA_002753615.1 Magnetococcales bacterium DCbin2 | reverse complement strand
AAAGCAAAGTCAAAAGCAAAACCCTGGGGGCAATCCCCCAGACCCCTTTTTTCTTTTAATAATTTTTAATTTCCAAACTGTTGTCCCACGGTAATACGACGGCCATTGATCCAATCTTTGGCAGACATGGTTTTTTTGCCACCGGGAGTGACTTGGGTAATCAACACACGGCCATGACCACAGGAAATTTCACACCCTAAATCTGAAATCGCAACAATCTCACCGGGTTGTCCTGAACTCTTTTCCGATATAATGCAATGTTTAAATGTTAACCCTGGCATTATGCGTGATGTTTTTCGCAAAAACCGCGAAAAACATCACGCT
>PEAO01000182.1:0-4034 GCA_002753615.1 Magnetococcales bacterium DCbin2 | reverse complement strand
AACATCCACGCTAAGGCGCGCGCCCTGCGCATTTTTTTTCGCGAAAACCAAAAACGCGAAAAAAAATGCTTCGGGATAAGGGGCGCGTGAAAAAGCAAAGTCAAAAGCAAAGTCAAAAGCAAAACCCTGGGGGCAATCCCCCAGACCCCTTTTTTCTTTTAATAATTTTTAACTTCCAAACTGTTGTCCCACAGTGATACGACGGCCATTGATCCAATCCTTAGCAGGCATGGTTTTTTTGCCACCCGGAGTAACTTGGGTAATCAACACCCGGCCATGACCACAGGCAACTTCACACCCCAGATCCGAAATCGCAACAATCTCACCAGGTTGTCCTGAACTCTGTTCCGATACACCACGACCAGCCATCATTTTCACAGGTTGTCCCTGGAATATCGACCGGGCACCCGGCCAGGGATTCAAAGCACGTATCTGGCGGTGGATGATCGAAGCCCCCTGAGTCCAATCGATCCATTCCTCCTCACGAGTCAGTTTTTGTGCCATAGTAACCCCATCCTCCGGTTGCGAGTACGGATGGATGGTCTGTCCCTTCAAAGCCATAAGGGTGGTTGCCAACAGATCGGCCCCTTGTTGCGCCAGTTGATCGTGCAATCGGCCATAGGTCATGGTGTCATCCAAAGGTGTCGATTCCATGGCAAGAATAGGGCCGGTATCCAACCCCGCCTCCATCATCATGATGGTCACCCCCGTCTCCCGATCTCCAGCCAAAATGGCCCGTTGCAAAGGTGCCGCACCACGCCAACGCGGAAGAAGCGAGGCGTGAACATTGATGCAACCCTGCCGAGGAACCGAAAGAATGGCAGGAGGAAGAATCAGCCCATAGGCGGTAACCACCACCCAATCTGGCTCCAACCGTTGCAACAAAGATAAACTATCGGGATGACGCAAGGTCTCTGGTTGATAAACCGGCAACCCCTGTCCCAAAGCATACTGCTTGACCGGCGAAGGTTGAAGACGCATTCCACGACCAGACGGGCGGTCAGGCTGGGTCAACACCCCAACGACATGATCAGGCCCAGCCATCAGGGCGGCCAAACTGGGCACAGCAAAATCGGGCGTCCCCATAAATACGATACGAAAAGGGGGCATGAATTATTTTTCCTCTTTTTGCTTCTTTAATTTCTTTAACAAAATCGAACGTTTCAATACCGAGATATGATCGATAAAAAGTTTACCGTCCAAGTGGTCAATCTCATGTTGCAAACAAACCGCCATCAACGCCTCCCCCGAAATTTCTACCGCCCGGTTGTCACGATCCAAACCTTGTACGACAATATGCGCAAATCGGGTCACCTCGGAATTGTATTCCGGTATCGACAAGCATCCTTCTTTCCAAACAATTTCCCCCGACGCATGAACGATGACCGGATTGACGATAAACATGGGATTTTTGATACCATCGTCGTTGTGGGCATAGTGCAAATCAATGCAGATCACCCGTTTCAACACCCCTACCTGGGGGGCGGCCAAGCCAATCCCTTCGGCGTCATACATGGTTTCAGCCATGTCATCCATCAAACGACGCAAGGCGTTATCCACTTCGGATACCGGTTTGGAGATTTGTTTTAATCGCCGATCCGGGGCGGTAAGAATAGGCAACACGGCCATGGCTACAAACCTTTGTCTGTCATCTCGTGGATTCATTGAAATCGTCCAGCATTCCATTGTAACCAATAGTGCCGTCCCAATTAAAGCGTTGCTCACAGAAAAGAGTGCGGATCCACATCCAGATCGATACGGATGGCCTTGGAAGCCAATGTTTCGGCAGTCTTCAACAGATGCCCCAAAAAACCATGGAGCTTCTCACCAGGATTTTCCTTGATCAACACCTGCCAACGATAACGATTGCGCAATTTAAACAATGGCGATGGGGCCGGACCCAAGAGCGTGGCCACCGGAGACACAGGAAGATTCTCCGCCAAAACACGACAATACCGCTCCCCCTGCTCCTGAATGAGAGAAGAAAAACGGAGCAAAGCCAACCGCTGAAACGGAGGATAACCCGTCTCCTGACGCAAAGCCATTTCATGTCGCACAAAGCCGGTACTGTCATTGTGAACAACCGCTTTGAGCGCGTAATGGCCAGGATCAAAGGTTTGTATCCAAACCTCGCCGGCATTGTCCTCCCGCCCTGCCCGACCCGCAACTTGCGTCAGCAATTGACAGGTCCGTTCAGCGGCACGAAAATCGGGTTGCCACAATCCACTTTCCGCCAAAACCACCCCCACCAGTGCCAATCGGGGAAAATGATGCCCCTTGGCAGTCATCTGCGTCCCCACCAAAATGTCCAAATCGCCATCACGAAAAGCAGACAGGGTTTTTTCCAGATCAACCTCCTTGCTGACGACCGAATCCCGATCAATCCGGGCAATGCGTGCCGTTGGAAAACAATCGCGGGTCTCTTTTTCCAATTGTTCCGTACCCGGACCGAAAAAAAACAGACTCAACTGGCCACAATCAGGACACACATCCATGGGAGATTGACGGTGATCACAATAGTGGCAAACAAGCTGGGATTTTTTGTCATGGTAGGTCAGCGTGACCGAACAATTGGGACACATCACCGCATGGCCACAACGGTGACACAATAAGGACGGTGCCCAACCACGGCGATTGAGAAACAATAACCCCTGCAACCCTTTATCCAAAGTCTGACGCAAAGCTCGTTCCAAAGGGAGACTGATCAAAGGGTGTTTGGAACGGGCACCCGTCCTCCGGTTCTCCTCACGCCCCAGATGGATGGTCCGAATGGTCGGAAGCGGTGCCCCCGTGGCCCTGTGGTTCAATTTAAGATGGATAAAACGTCCCTGACTGGCATTGTACAAGGATTCCATCGACGGGGTCGCACTGCCCAAGATGACGAGTGCCCCCGCTTTTTGTCCCCGAACCACCGCCATGTCACGACCATGATAGGGGATCCCCCCTTCTTGTTTGTAGGAAGGGTCGTGTTCTTCATCGACCACGATGAGACCGAGATCAATAAAGGGGGCGAAAATGGCACTGCGGGCACCAATCACCACACGGGCCTGTCCCGAACGCAATCTTTGCCAAGCTTCAAACCGTTGACGACTGCTCATGCCGGAATGAAAAACCGCCAAGTCGGTTTTAAAACGGGCCAGATAACGGTGTACCAATTGGGGCGTCAAACCAATTTCCGGCACCAATAACAACACCTGCCGCCCAAGGGCGAGACAGGTTTCCACCATGCGAAAATAGACCTCGGTCTTGCCGCTCCCGGTCACCCCTTCCAACAAAAAAGGTCGAGAGGATCCGGTATTCAGTGCCGCCGTCAGATAATCCACACACATCCGTTGTTCGGGATTGAGTTCCTTGGCCGGTTCTTCCTCGATGTCAACCGCAGAGGAGAGGGACCAGGGTTGGCTCGATGTTTCATGGGAATATTTCGGGCGATACTGGGTCTCCAGGCGGAGAATCCCCTGTTTTTCCAGAATACGAAGATTTTTTTCCAAATCTTGGGCACCCAGATGCCGTTTCAGGGTGGTCAGGGTCAAACTTTTTTGTTTTTCCAGCAAGGCGACCAAAGGTTCCCACTCCGGTTTGATCGACCCAATCCGCGCCAACCAGATGGCGCGATGATGGGGTTCAAACCGCAGATGGGCCGGCATGGCGGCGGCCACCACTTGGCCCAGGGGTTTTAGATAATAACGGCTCATCCAATCCAGCAGATACAACAGATCGGCATCAAACAATGGTTCGGGTGTCAGAATATCGTGGATGGGGCGGATCGTCCCCTGGGTCCAGGCCGGTTCCTCAAGGATGCGCCAGACAACCCCCACCCGCTGGCTCCGCCCCACAGGGACCAACGCCAACATCCCCGGTTGGCAAAAAGAAAACGCTTCGGGTAAGGCGTAGGTGAACAGGGTTCCCATGGGGATGGAGAGGGCAAGTTCCACATACATGGTGATTGTTATACAAACGCTCGCTTTGTTTCAATGATTGGGATCAATTGCGCCGTGAAAATGATTGAAAGAAAAAAGGGGTCTGGGGGATTG
>PEAO01000003.1 GCA_002753615.1 Magnetococcales bacterium DCbin2 | reverse complement strand
GGGATCAGGGGGTGCCAGGGTCGTTGGGTTCCCGGGGGGGCGGGTGGGGTGGACGGAACCAGGGGGAGCCAGGCGGGTTCATGGGGGTTGTGACAGGCACTGCATGGTAAAATTTGACGTTCTCCTTGCCAACGACCGCTACGTTTTCCGTGGATGCCAAACTGCCAATCGGTCACTTTGCGGCCATGGCATTGGGCGCACAGGATGGTGGCTTGAGATAGGGGGGCGGTTTGGTCGTGGTGGAGGGTCAGTTGATAGGGTTCCTGGGGATCATGGCACCGTTCGCACCAGGGGCCGGGTTGGGGCCAATGGGTGAAGTTCATGGTCTCATGCGGTTTGATTAAGGTGCGTGGTGTCAGATCGGGTTGCCGCCAAGCGTGACAGGAGACACATTTGTCGGTCAATTCTGGGCCGGTGAGGGTAAACGGGGGCGGCTTTGGAGCGGCCCAAGCGGGGGATGCCAGAAATATCCCCATGAGGCTTGTCAGGATCAGGATTGCCGCGTGTGCCGCCATGGGGCTTTTCCAAAAGGTTGAAGTTTCCGAACCATTCTTGGCACGTTTTGTGTTGAGAATCAATGGGTGACCACGACCTGGGCAGGGCAATCGCATTTGAAATTCTTTGGCACCATGGCGTATTGATATTCGTTATTTTATTGGTATCAATAAAAAATATTATTAAAAGAAAAAAGGGGTCTGGGGGATTGCCCCCAGGGTTTTGATTTTGACTTTGCTTTTCACGCGCCCCTTATCCCGAAGCATTTTTTTCGCGCTTCTTGTTTCGCGAAAAAAAATGCGCAGGGCGCGCGCCTTAGCGTGATGTTTTTCGCGGTTTTTGCGAAAAACATCACGCATAATGCCATGTTTTAGCACCTTCAACAGTGCATTGTGTTTGCCTTCTTTCGCAAAAACCGCGAAAGAAGGCAAACCAAGGCGTGCGCCTGCGCATTTTTCCCTTTAAAAGAAAAGGCACGGGAAAAATGCTTCGGGAGAAGGGGCGCGTGGAAAAGCAAAGTCAAAAGCAAAATCAAAATCAAAGTCAAAACCCTGGGGGCAATCCCCCAGACCCCTTTTTTCTTTTAATAATTTATCTTTTCCAAGGCATATTGACATGGAACCGACCATTATTTTTCTTGTTCATGCTGTCGGGTTACGACGATTCGTATCGGTTCCAAGGCCGATGTCGGCAGACTCATCCGTAATACCCCCCCGCTGCCATCGGTCTCCCGGGAAATCCGGTTCAAGGATCGCCCCTTGGCGTCAAACATCTCAATCATGAAATGCCCCCCCACCGGCACGCGCCACGTCATATCCCCCCGGCCAAATCCCTGGGCCTGAAACTCAAACATGTCCCCCGAAGATCTTTTTATTCCAAAAATACGCCATCGCCCATCCACCAGATAGGGTACCGAAGAAGGGGGGGGGAGTGCCGGCGTGTCATAAGGGATGATCACAATACGCGGTTCCAAGATCTCCTGATCCAAGGCGACATACAAACTCCCCTGGTAATGCCGCTGGCCGACAATTCCTGAAGATTTTTCCATGTCCACCTGCAACAAAGTGCCATGATCAAAACGGATGGTCTGTAATTGCCCACGGTTGCGAATCGACCACTCCCCCGGCGAAAGTTTGAAAATTTGTGCCTCGACCGTCCCCTGGGCAATGGCCGAATAAAAACTCGCCGCAACCGGTGCCAAACCCTGCGACCGGGCATAATCCAGATTCTCCTTCAACGCATTTAAACTTGCCTGCTTCTCTCCCGAATAAAAATGATAGTAAATATTAAAGGCGACCAATCGTCTGGGCGATTCGGTATTTTTGATGGTATGAATCAAATGTTTGAATCCAAAAAATTTCTCTGTCCATAAACTGGTGTAGGTGTTCTCATTGCTCGCTGAGGAATAACACTGCCACTCCTTTCCCACCGTGCGTCCTAATGGTGCTACCCACGCCACCGATGGAAATTTGGCATCAAAACGGGTGTCACCACCGTTGATGTTATTCATCCCCGACAAACGCGCCACCCGAATCGCCTGCTCAAAGGGGAGGGTGTTTCCCGACCATTGTATGAGCTTGACTTTTTTTCCAGAGGGCAACACTTGTTGAATAGTCTGTTTGGCTCCCCGTATTTCGGCATCCAGATTAAATGGTTTGATGCCGTATGCCCGTGGTGTTTTGTAGTCATTATAACGTTCTCTTTTTGTTTCTTTTTTTTTGTCAGGATCATCCACCCGGGCCGGGATTTGTTTCCACAGGGAGGTATCCAGAGAAACCGTTGGCTTTTTTTTCATCAATCCCAAGGCTTCCAACAAGCGGTTGGTTGCGCTGAATTCATCTTTTTTGGGATAGTTTTTAAGGAACGGAACTTCATCCGCTTCCCGATAATCATCAAAAAATGACCAATCCAAGGGATGGCTCAAGGTATGACTGGCCGCCTCAACCTGGGGTGGTGCCAGGAGTTTTCTAGCGATTTGAATAGTTTTTTTGGAACCATACCAAGCGGGGTCGATATCGCCCACCACAGGCCCTACAGAGACGGGAAGATCGGGATACCCTTCGATGGCCTCCTTGAGGATCACTTCGGCGGCAGTCATCTCTTTGTCTTTATAAGGTCGTACCTCGGTCAGATTGCGCAGACCATCACCATCGATATGACTATAATAAATCCGTCGATTGGAGAGGGTGCTGGCATCAGGTTTGGGTAGTTCGTCGGTGGCAAAGGAAAGACGAAAAAATGCAAATGGATTGACGATCCATTGTACGAATTCATGATCTTCCTCAGGATCGGGTGCGGTGAACAATAAATAATCGGGTGCGGCATAACCACCTCTGGGATTGGTTGCCACAAGGCTGTTTTCTTGTTGCGTCCCGTTGACGCCACGGACAGATAAATGCAACCGGACATCGGAACTGTTGGGGATCATTTGCGGAAACTCAGGGAGAACTTTGGGTAGGGGATGTTCAAAACCGATCATTGTGGGATCTTGCTGAACAATTTCCAGATTATGGGTAAAAGAGATCCACTCTTCACTGTACTGAAATCCGAAGGCACGCCAAAGTTTTTCCAATATTTCAAAAGGTGTTGGTTCCCCTTGATTGTTGGCTGACCATGGGGGATTGCCCAGAACGACCAGACGTTTACCCTGGGTGACAGCCTGGGTGATCCACTCCGCAAAGGGGATGGGATTGTCCATGCGGTCGGCGATGGTCCAAAGAATGATCCCACGCACGTCGGTCAGGGTAGCGGGATCGGGGAGGGGGGCATTGAGATCCAGATAGCGGACCACCAAGCCAAGATGGTTGAGGGGGAGTTCGGCAAATTTATGGGTTTTGCTGAACCAGGGTTCGCCGTTATGTTGTTTGGAATCGTAAAAAGAGAGGATGACTCGGGGGACGATGATCCCTGAGGCATCCTCGGCCCGGCCTGAGGGGCTGAGGATGATGATCAGCAGCAGGGTCATGAAAAATAACTTGATTTTCATGGCTTGTTCTCAAAAATAACCTGATCCAGTTTTTGGGTGGCGACGTAGGGGATGAATCCATGTTCTCGTTGTTGGCGATAGATGTTTGCCCGTCCTTTCAGGTCGGCGGGATCCCAATAATCGATGGAATAGAGGCCGATGTGTGGGCGGATCTCCTTGTAACGGCGCAGTTGGGTGGTGATGGCCTCATAATCGGCATCCGGGGTGAGGATGGCGGTTTGGGTTTTCGGGTCGATGGTACTGCGGGTGGATTCGGCCAGAATGCTATCCACATCGTAGATGAGGTGATCAAGCAGATCAAAGCCACGGTTGATCATGATGGGAATATCGGGATAATGGCGTCGTATCGCCTTGATCAGGTTGATCCCCCCCAGGCGCATCCCTTGGTATTTTTTGGGGTCTAAATCTTCCAGGTAGCCGGGATTATCCATGGTATCGATGAACAGACCATGAAACCCTTGTTGCAGGATATCGGGGATGAGAATTTCGATCACCATCTTGGTCCACAGGGGATTTCGGCAATCGACGAAAAAGCTTCCAGGCCAATCTTCGTTCTCAAAAAATAGCAAGTCCTGTCCCTTGGCATCGGCAAAGTGGTGTCGATGGTTTTCCACTTCTCCCAGGCTGAGGTAACCGAGGATGGTTTTTCCCCGTTCTTTCAGGCGTTCCAGTGGCGGATGGTAGAGGGTATCAAAGACGATGAGGTCGAAGGGTTCAAAGTGGGTCACGGGTGCCTGATCGCTGTAGTAAATGACGAAGGAGGCACCGCTGGCTGGAGTTGTAGTTGCGAAAAGGGCCATGATGGGCAACAAAAAAGTTCGGAAGAGGAAATGGCGCATGGTATCCATCCAAAAATAAACATTGATGCATAGGATGCCTTGTGACAAACCCTGGAGACAAGGGGAGGAACGCGACCAGGCGATTTTTATATTTTTTATTGCCATTCCATCCGAAAAGTAGGATATGCGGCCCGGTTTTCAGATATTTCAGGAAAATGGTGTGCTTCGATATTATTTTCTAGGTTTCGTATTGTGTTTGTTAGGAATCGCTCTGGGGATGATGTTATTGCCATCTCTGGAGACGTTGGCGTTGATGCATCTGCGT
Source organism: Magnetococcales bacterium DCbin2 (assembly GCA_002753615.1). Lineage (GTDB taxonomy): Bacteria > Pseudomonadota > Magnetococcia > Magnetococcales > UBA8363 > UBA8363. The sequence continues at coordinate 59,188 of PEAO01000003.1, read as the reverse complement.
GACCAGGATTATTCCAAGGCACTGGCCTATTTTGAACGTGAAATGGAAGGGGGAAAAAAACTCCCCGATTCGGCTGTCGTTCCGCTATCCAACCTCTATTTGCAGAATGGCCAGGTGGATCAGGCCATTGCGGTATTGGAAACGTTTTTGACAGGCCAGCCGGACCACGTTGAAGGGCGCAAGGAGTTGGGAAAACTGTATCAATATGCGCAAAGGCCCATGGATTATTTGGCAAACCTGGAAATATTGCACCGTTTGGATCCCTCCATCGATGTGTTGCAACAACTGGCGCATTTATACAGCTTTAACGCCGATATCACCAAAGAGACGAAAATTTTGGAGGAGATGCTGCGACGGTACCCGGAACATGCTTCGGGGTATCGTGATTTGGCGCGGTTGCTGATGTCTGGGGGGGATTATGGGCGGGCGGTCGAGGTATTACTGGCCTTGAAAAAGCGGATCCCACGAGGATTGGATCCCGATACCATGCAGATGATGGTCTATGCGTTGCTCACCCTGGGGCGCAAGGAGGATGCCCTGGCTGAGGCGCGGAGTTGGCTGACATGGCAGCGGGATGACCGTTCGTTATCGGTGATGACCGATATGATGCTTCAGGGAGGATCGCCGGAGTTGACGTGGGTTTGGGTGGAAGAATTGCGGCGGTTGATGCCCGATTCCTTGGAAGTGGTGTTGCAATGGGGACGGGTGGCGGCCAGAACAAAACGGGAAGCGGTGGCTTGGCCGGTTTTAGAAAGTTATTTTCGCAAGGGGCGATTGCCGGTGGTTGGGGTGACGTTACTGTCGGAGTTGGCGATTGGATTGCGTCGGTATGGCGTGGCGACACGGATCATGGCAACCTTGCCGGAGGGGGAAAGACCTTTCTGGTTGCAGAGGGCGTTGGGGGATGCCATCGTCAACCATGGGGGGGGCTTTGTGGCGCGGGGTGCGTTGGAAACCATGGCGAAAAAATTTTTGACATCGTTTCCGGTGTTGGTGGCCGAGTTGCAATTGCGGGCCGGTTCCAGTTTGGAGGTGCTTGAGGAATGGTTGCAGCGGGGACGGATGGCAACGAAGGAACCGGAATGGCGGTTACGTCTGGCGGCATTGTTGGTGAAAATAGGAAGGGTGGAGGAGGGGGGAGCGATGATGATGGCCATGGCGCGGGATCCGCAGGTGGCCGATACCTTCCTCCGGGATTTGGCGGGTTATTTCATCCAGGTGAAAAATGTGGCGGGTGGATTGAGGTTTTTTGAACAATTAAAAAACATTCGCAATGGTCCACGCTTTGAGGAGGCGCGATTGATTTTGATGGTGGGGAGTGGGGTGCGTCAGGAAGCGTGCATGGCCTGGGTTTCCGAACGCCCTTCCTTACCCAATGATTTTTTGGCCGATATCGCCAATCGCGCCTTGGATACGCAACAATTAAAACTGGCGGAAATGGCGGTGGGAAGATTGATGGCGCAACCGATGAACGATCCGATGAACCTGTTGGGCCGGGAGGGGTTGGGGCGGCTGTTGTTGTTGGCGCGGTTGGATTTGGCCAAAGGTCAGGCGATGGCGGCGTTGCAACGGTTAAAATCGGTTCAATTTTTGTTGGATGAGGATGGCAAACGGTTTTATGAGGAGGTGGTCATCGCTTCGTGGCGCGCCAAACAGCCGGTACGCACCCAGATGATAAGTATTTTGCAATCACGGCTCCATACCCCCGGGCAGGGGGGGGATGCGGAAAGCCGTCGGCAGTATGGGATGTTGGCATTGGAGGTGGGGGAGAAGGGGATGGGGATCCGGGCCTTCCTGGAGGCCGCTTCCCTGGCACCACCCGATAGCCCGGAGGTGGCGCAGTTGCTGTACGTCTTGGGTCCGCGTCCCGAAAAGGAAGCTTTGGATTGGTTGCTGGAACGAGCCAACCGTTCCAAGGATCAGGATCTGGGGGGGTGGGTGGAAATTCTGACCGGTGTGGGTGCGGCGCGGCAGGCGGTGTTTTTGGCAGGTCCGCGTTTACCGCAGCCGGGGAGTCATCCTGGGTTGGTGGATGCCTATTTGCGAGCGTTGGCGTGGGTTGGGGATACTCACAGGATGGAGGAGATTCTGGAACGTGAACTCAGGGCAACGAAATCCATTACCCGGTTGAAGGCGTTGGCGAATTTGGCGGAGGAAAAAAATCTTCCCAAGAGTGCCGGTGCGATTTACAAGGAAATCGTCAGACAGAAACCGGATGATCGGATTGCGTTGAAGCGGTTGGGGTACATGGCTTTTTACGCGGGCGAGTGGGAGAGTGTGGTGGGTTATTTGGGGGGGTATCTGGCGCGGTATGATGATGGTTACGAACCTTTTTTCTATCTGGCGGAGGTCTATCGTTCCTTGGGGATGGTGGAAAAGGCCAAACCCTATTATCTCAAGGCGATGGCGCGGATGAAAACGGTGGAAAACCCGACCTATGCCGAACGGACGACCTGGGTTCGTATGCTCCAGCGTGTTGGGCGGTGGGCGGAGGCGTTAAAGGGCTATGCGGGATTGTTGCGGGAAAAACCGGATGATCCCCGTCTCAAGGCCGATTATGTCGAATTGCTTTTGGTTCAGGGAATGTCCAAGGAGGCCCAGAACGTATTGCAGTTGGCAGGGGTGCGGTAATCGATCCATCGCAACGTCCTTTGACTTTTTTTTTTCCGAAGGGCATTATGCCCCCCTTCGGTCAGTCGGACCGTGGCCCTTGAACCCTCATAGGATGTGACATACCATGAAAAAAACCGTGCTTGCGATTGCATCCGTTTTAACCCTCGGCGTTACCAGCTTGGCCTTTGCCGCTGGCAGTTATAATGATGTCCCCAGCAGTGATCCTCAGTATCAGGCTTGCTTGGCCTATTCCACGAAGAATTGGGAGGGTGGTAATGACCCCAGCCCGATCGCTGGTCAGACCAAAATGGCGGCTTTTTGCGAGTGTGTGTGGAATGAGACCCCTGAGGATTTCAAGGGTGACCTCGCCAAGTTCTCCGAGTCAGAAAAAGGGGCAAAAATTAATAAAATCTGTGAAAAATACTCCAACTGGGGTAGCTGATCACGCTATTTGTCTGGAATTTCTTGGAAAAAAGGCCGCGCTGTTTGCGGCCTTTTTTTGTTGTCCCACATTTTTTAGGCTCAATTTGGATTCCGGGGTCTTGATTCGTAGCCGTTCACTCCTCCTAGAAAATTATTGAAAGAAAAAAGGGGTCTGGGGGATTGCCCCCAGGGTTTTGACTTTGCTTTTGACTTTGTTTTTCATGCGCCCCTTATCCCGAAGCATTTTTTTTCGCGCCTTTTATTTTTGCGAAAAAAAATGCGCAGGGCGCACGCCTTAGCTTGATGTTTTTCGCGCCTTCTGCGAAAAACATCAAGCATAATGCACTGTTTTTACCCCTTCAACATTGCATTGTGTTTGCCTTTTTTCGCAAAAACCGCGAAAAAAGGCAAACCAAGGCGCGCGCCTGCGCATTTTTCCCTTTAAAAAGAAAAGGCACGGGAAAAATGCTTCGGGAGAAGGGGCGCGTGAAAAAGCAAAGTCAAAAGCAAAGTCAAAAGCAAAGTCAAAACCCTGGGGGCAATCCCCCAGACCCCTTTTTTCTTTTAATAATTTATTATTTCCGAGACACTTGGATATGCCAATTTCAAATGCGATTGCCCTGATGGTGTATACCAAGCTGGTGATCCGAATGGAGAAATTCATGCGAGAACGTGTGTTTGGCTTAATCGGTATGATACTGTTCACGGCATCGGTGGGATGGACGGCCCCGGTTTTTGATGCGCGTTTGGCGCATGTTCTCCACCAAGCCGGGGTCGAAGGGTGTATTGCCGTAGTTCAAATCTCTCAGAATCGTACTCTGGTTTCCGACATATCCCGGTGCCAGGAACGGTTGATGCCCGCCTCTACATTTAAAATTGTCCAAGCTGTGATCGCTCTGGAAACCGGGGTCGTCCGGGAAGATGAGATATTTTTTTGGGACAAAACCGCCTACTCCTTCAAGGCTTGGGAACAGGATATGACGCTTCGCCAAGCGATGGCCGTTTCTGCTGTTCCCGTTTTCCAACAGATTGCCCGCAGGATTGGTCTGGAACGGATGGCCCAGTGGTTGGTTACGCTGAACTATGGCAATACGGAGATTGGCGGAGTCGTGGATCGGTTTTGGTTGGATGGCCCTTTGTCCATTTCTCCGTTGGAACAGGCCAAGTTTATGGCGCAACTGGCTATGGGGCAACTTCCAGTGTCACCATCCTCTATGATGGTCCTCCGGCGCGTTATGCCGCAAGAGGCGGTGGAAGGGTGGCATCTTTTTGGCAAAACGGGCTGGGCGGTGGCCGCATCGCCCAAGGTTGGCTGGTACGTTGGATGGGGAGAACGCCAGGGTGAACGCCTATCCTTCGCGCTCACAATTCCCATGCCTTCATTGGAACAGGCCCCGTTGCGGATATCCCTCGCAAAAGAGGCGTTGCGCACCCTGGGTATTTTGGCCACACAAGAACCCGTCGCAAAAGCAGGCGATGGCATTCCAGGGATGCTACATGAAACCTGGGGGAAGTGATGGGATCAGGCAAGTCTAAACTTGGTATTTGATGACCAGGAATGGCAGGCTGTCTACATCGTCACAACAAGAAAAAAGCCACCCGTAATTTCACCATCGACTGATGAAATTACGAACCAAGACCCCAGAATCCAAATGGAGCCGAAAAAATCAAAAATGTTTGAAACCCGATCCCTGAATGGTCATTGGGGTGCCATGGTCTAAAACACGGATCCCTTTTTGTTCCGTAATGACCCCAATTTCTGTCAACGGCAAACGAAGATTGGTGGCAATGGCTGGGATATATTCCAAAGCACCCGGGGTTACCGTAAACAAAAGTTCATAATCCTCGCCACCGGTCAAAAGGGTTTGCCACGCATCTGGGCCACCATTTTCCAGCCATCGACGGGCCGCTGGGGACAGGGGGATTTTTCCCAAATCAAGGTCGGCCCCGACACCAGAAGCGTCACACAAACGCCTAGCATCGGCCAAAAGACCATCGGAAATATCGATGGCTGCCCGGGCAACGGAGGCATCGACCAACGCCAACCCTAGGTCGATTCTCGGACTGGGTTTAAGATGCCGGTCCACAAAAAATGTCCCGTCTGTATCCGTATTGGCCGCCCCCCCCAGGTCAACCCCTAAAAGGCGACGTAACCCCAGCGCGGAATCACCCATGGTCCCAGAGACAAAAATCCGATTGCCTACCTCGGCACCGGAACGCAGGATGGCGCGACCATGACCGACCACCCCAAACATACTGATCGTCAATACCACCGGACCTGATGTCGCGGACGTATCGCCCCCGACCAACGCAACCCCGTACTGCTTGCCCGCATCATCCATCCCCAACGCCAACTGTTCCACCCACGCCAAAGGTGTTTCCGGCGGCAACGCAATGGAGAGCAGACACCACCGCGGTTCTCCCCCCATGGCGGCAATGTCTGATAAATTGACACACATCGTTTTCCAACCCAACAGCCTGGGGTCCGTCTCCTGGGTAAAATGAATCCCTGCGACCAATGTATCCGAGGTGGTCAACAGATCCTGGGTTCGCGGCACCAAAAGCACCGCCGCATCATCCCCGACGCCAGCACTGATCCCAGGGACATCCGTTTTTCCCAATCCCTTGAAACAGTGGTCGATGAGTCCAAACTCCCCCAACGAAGAGACCGTTTTTTCATTCGCCACGCCCTTCACTCCCATCGACTTTAAGTCCGAATCTCACGGGCCAAGCGGTCCAACACCCCATTGACAAACCCGCCCGACTTTTTATCACCATAGCGTTTGGAGAGGATAACCGCCTCATTGATGATCACTCCCACATCCAGGTTCGGCTCCGTCAAAAGCTCAAAAACCGCCTGCCGCAATACATTGCGATCAATGGCCGCAATTCGCTGCATCGACCAGTTGTCTGCCGCCTGGGAAATCATCGGATCCAACGTTTCAATCCGGTTCCAGGTTCCAGAGGCCAATTTCTGAAAATAAGCCAAGTCCACATGTCCACTGTGATTTTCTTCGCTTAACTGCTCTACGGCCAGACGGATATGTTCCCCCGTGATATCACTTTGATACAGTGCCTGCAAACTTAATTCTCTGGCTTTGTGCCGTCCTACAGAGAGTTGTCCTGCAACCATCTCTCCCAAGCTTTTATCCGTTGCATCGTCGCTCCGAGCCATGACACCACCTCAGTTACTATCCAACAGTTTTGGTCAGCACGGATTTTTTTAAAATAGGAAATTTTAAAATAGTATCATATTTTTGTAAACAAATCTGCCATCTCGATCATCGATTGTGCCGTTTCCCAGCCCTTGTTACCCGCCTTGGTCCCCGCCCGATCAATCGCCTGTTCCACCGTATCGGTCGTCAACACCCCAAAGCCCACAGGTATTCCCTGTTCCATGGCCACCGAGGCCACACCTTTACTGACCTCCGCCGCAACATAGTCAAAATGGGGTGTGGAACCACGGATCACCGCTCCCAGGCACACGATACCGGCATACTGGCCGCTCTTGGCCATGCGAACCAATGCCATGGGAATTTCGAAGGCCCCCGGTACCCGGACTACGGTGATCGCCTCCGTGCCGATCCCGTGGCGACGAAAGCAATCCAATGCCCCCTCCAGCAACCGTTCGGTGATGAAGCCGTTGAAACGGGAAACAATCACTCCGTAGCTACGGCCATGACCGGTATCCAAATGACCTTCCAACACGCGAACCTGTTCAGACATGGGTTTTCATCCCCTTGCATAAAGTCAAACCGATGGGCAACGTGCAACATTTTCACGCAACTTGAGCCACCTTACGATGCTTCCGCCGAATGTGCCGGGAGAAGGTGACCCATCTTATGGCGTTTGGTCTCCAGATAATGGGCATTGCCCTGTCCAGGGGGAATGGCAATGGGAACCCGTTCCACCACTTCCATTCCATAACCTTCCAAGCCAATGATCTTCTTCGGATTATTGGTCATGATTCTGATTTTGCGCACCCCAACATCCCGCAAGATTTGCGCCCCGATGCCATAATCGCGCAAATCAGCCGGAAAACCAAGCTCCGTATTGGCTTCCACCGTGTCCAATCCCTGGTCCTGAAGGTTGTAGGCGTGCATTTTGTTGATCAGGCCAATGCCGCGCCCCTCCTGACGCAGATACAGCACAATTCCGCACCCTTCTTTGCCAATGTATTCCATGGAAGAACGCAACTGTCCGCCACAATCACAACGCAACGAGCCAAACAAATCGCCTGTCAGGCATTCACTGTGAACCCGAACCAACACCGGCTTTTCAGGATCGATAGTCCCTTTGATCAGGGCGACATGTTGAAAATCATCGACATCATTGGTGTAAACATAAAGCTGCCACTCGCCGCCATACATAGAAGGCATTCGGGTTTCGACTTGGCGATGGATCAATTTTTCATTTTGTGTCCTGAAAGAGATCAAATCGGCGATGGTACCAATTTTCAGCCCGTGTTGTCTGGCAAAGGGGATCAGATCAGGAACCCTGGCCATGGTACCATTTTCGTTTAGGATTTCACAGATGACCGCCGCTGGATTGCGACCCGCCATACGGGCCAAATCCACCGAGGCTTCGGTATGTCCCGCCCGTACCAGTACACCCCCTTCTTTGGCAACCAGGGGAAACACATGGCCGGGCCGCACTAAGTCGGACGGCAGACTTTCGGCACCGATGGCGACGGCGATGGTGCGTGCCCGATCATGTGCCGAGATTCCCGTGGTCACTCCGGTTTTGGCTTCGATGGAGACGGTAAACGCCGTCTTGAACTTGGCATCGTTATCCACCACCATGAGCGGCAACTGCAAATAATCGATTCGTTCCTGAGTCATTGCCAAGCAAACGAGACCACGGCCAAACTTGGCCATAAAATTGACTGCTTCCGGTGTGCAATCTTGCGCGGGGATGATCAAATCGCCTTCATTTTCGCGATTTTCATCATCGACCAGGATGATCATACGACCTTGGCGGAAATCAGCGATGATTTCTTTGATGGAATTAAAGTCCGACGACATTGGATTAAAAACCTCTCTTCAGTAAATAGGCTTCATCAACAAGCCCCACGGGACGACCCCATCCCCCCGTCGCCAATAACCGTTCCACATAACGACCCAAAAGGTCGGTTTCCACATTGACCAAACTTCCAGCCACCAACGCCGCCAATGTCGTTTTATGGCTGGTATGGGGAATGATGTTCACCGCAAAGCGGGTCACCGCACCGCCATCCACCACCTCATTGACTGTCAGACTCACCCCATCCACGGCTATGGATCCCTTGGGGATAATATAACGGCCAAACTCCGCCGGCACACGGAACCAAATTGCGACCGAATGGCCCTGGGGGGCCAAACGCTCCACCTGTCCTACGGTATCCACATGACCTTGGACCAGATGCCCATCTAACCTGCCACCCAACACCAATGCCCGTTCCAGATTGACCGCTTGTCCTACCCGGATCCCCGACATGGTGGTGACACCGACCGTTTCCCGGGAAACCTGCACCGTAAAACTCACAGCGTCCTTTGCGATCACCGTCAGGCAAACGCCGTTGACCGCAATCGAGTCTCCCAGGGCAACCTTGGCCAGATCAAACGGTGCCGCGATTCCCAAGGACCAGTCGCTCCCCCCTTTTTGCAGGCTGCGCACATGCCCTATCCCCTCGATCAAACCGGTAAACATGGCCCATCCTGCATAAAACTTCCCATCGTCGCCTCAATCAGAAGATCCGCACCCAACCGGGTGATCTCAACGCCATCCAACCGCAACGCATCGGCCAAGGAGGCGACGCCACTTCCCCCCAAAAGGCCAGGGGCCAGTACCCCGCCAATGAGCATGGGGGCCAGATACAAGGATAAACGATCCACCAATCCACCCGCCATCAACGATCCCGTCAGTTCTCCACCCGCCTCGGACAGGACGCTGTTGATCCCCATGGAACCCAAACGCTGCATCAGATCATCCAGACCGCCCCGCCCCGAGCCGTTATCGCGACAGACGAGAATGTTCGCCCCCCGGTCTCGTAACACTTTGGCGCGGTCATGGTTTTCATCCAACACCGTTGCCAGCCATAACGGGGCACTCTCCGAAGAGGACCAAAACGCCCCTTCCAAAGGGGTACGCAAACGGGAGTCCACCACCAAGCGGATGGGATCGCGTCCCCCGGCAATCCGGCAGTTCAAGCGGGGATTATCCGCCAAAAGGGTGCCGATTCCAACCATGACCACATCATGGGTATTTCTGAGACGCCCCACGCTTGTCCGAGATTCAGGGCCGGTGATCCATTGGCTTGCACCGGTATGGGTAGCCGTTTTGCCATCCAGGGAGGCTGCTAATTTGCAATGAACCAAGGGGCGTCCACGAAGTACGCGACTGATAAATGGTGCGTTCAGCCGTTTTGCCGCAGTTTCCCGCATTCCCACCTGGATTACTATACCAGCCTCTTTGAGTCTGGCAAACCCTTTGCCCGCCACCCGTGGATCGGGGTCGGTCATGGCGGCGACCACTCGTCGCACCCCCGCAGCGATCAAGGCATCGGCACAGGGTGGTGTCCGCCCATGGTGGCTGCACGGTTCCAGGGTCACATACGCCGTGGCCCCGTGCGCCAATGTTCCCGCCTGTTGTAGCGCGAAGACCTCCGCATGAGCAGCACCAGCGCGTGGGTGAAATCCTCGTCCCACCACCCGTCCATCCTTGACCAACACACATCCCACCACCGGATTGGGATGGGTCCGACCCAATCCCCGCGCTGCCAAACGGAGAGCGAGGTCCATCATCCTTGCCTCAGGTTGCGCGGGCACTTGCATCAGAGGGTTGGGTAAATCGGGTAACGCCGACACAACGCCTGGGCTTGGCGATGAATTTCCGTTTCCACCTTGTGACTTTCTCCAGGGTTGGTGGCGGCGGCATCAATAACTTGCACAATCCAACGGCCAATGTCTCTGAAAGCGGCCTCATTGAACCCACGGGTGGTCGCTGCCGGGGTTCCCAACCGGATACCCGACGTGACAAACGGGGAGCGGGGATCGTTCGGGATGGCATTTTTGTTACAGGTCATCCCGGCCCGTTCCAGTGCCGCTTCGGCATCTTTGCCGGTGATGTTGCGCGAGGTCAGATCCACCAGCATCAGATGATTATCCGTGCCGCCCGACACGATGCGTAACCCTTGTTCCACCAAGGTTTCCGCCAAGGCCACCGCATTGGCTCGGATCCGCCGGGCGTATTCCTTGAACTCCGGTTGCAAGGCCTCACGAAAAGCGACCGCCTTGGCGGCAATGACGTGTTCCAAGGGGCCACCCTGGATACCCGGAAAAATTTTGGAATTGATTTTTTTGGCCAAATCTTCCCGATTGGTCAGGATCATACCGCCACGGGGGCCACGGAGGGTTTTATGGGTGGTTGTGGTGACGATATCGGCGTATGGAAACGGACTGGGATGTTCTCCCGCCGCCACCAGACCGGCAAAATGGGCCATATCCACCACCAAATCGGCCCCAACGGCATCACAAATTTTGCGAAACCGGGGAAAATCAATGATACGGCTGTACGCGGAGGCACCGGCGACGATGATGCGAGGGCGGTGTTGCTGCGCCAAGCGTTCTACTTCGTCATAGTCGATGGTTTCGGTTTCGGGATGCAGACCATACTGCACGGGTTGAAACAACTGGCCGGAAAAGTTTGGAGCGGCACCATGCGTCAAATGGCCGCCATGGGCCAAGGACATCCCCAGCAAGGTATCTCCCGCCGTCGCCAGGGCCAAGAATGCCGCCATGTTGGCCTGGGAACCGGAATGGGGTTGCACATTCGCATAGGTGCAGCCAAACAATTCACAAGCGCGGGAAATGGCCAACGCCTCGGCCCGGTCCACACAGTCACATCCGCCATAATAACGTTTGCCGGGATACCCTTCGGCGTATTTGTTGGTCATCACGCTCCCTTGTGCTTCCAGGACGGCGCGACTGACGATATTTTCTGACGCAATCAATTCAATCTGGTCTCTTTGCCGACCCAGCTCGTCCTGGATGGCAGCATAAATCTCCGGGTCAGCAACATTCAGGGAGGCGGTTGAATTAGTCATGGCATTCCTCGCGGGTGTCAAAATGGGTTTGCTGGGCTTAGGTCATGTTGGTTTCGGTGTGGTCAATGCGTCCAGCCCCTCGATACGCCGCTGATGCCGTCCCCCTTCAAAGGGTTCTGTCAGCCAGACATCGATCATCGCTTGTGCCAATCCCGGTCCTGTCACCCGGCCACCGATGACGAGTACATTGGCGTCGTTGTGGCGTCGCGACATGCGCGCCGTAAATTCATCATGACACAAAGCAGCGCGTATCCCTTTAAAACGGTTAGCCGCCATGGACATGCCCAAACCGGTACCACATAAAAGGACACCCCTTTGGGCCTCCCCCCGAAGGATACGGTGGCACAACTCGGCAGCATAGTCGGGATAGTCCACCGAGTCTGGCCCGCTGACACCCAAGTCGCACACTTCCAGGGCATGTCGGACGCGCAGGTGCTGTACCAACTCGTTTTTAAGAACCCAAGCCCCATGATCGCAGGCGATGATCAATTGACTCATTGGCAACTCTCCGTGGATATCCTAAAATGGCTCAAAATCTTTCCATATTTTTGCGTTGAGATAGCATTAATTTGTTTAAATATTCCTTCCGATTTTATGCCAAACGCGAGCCTATTATATCATATGCAAGTAAATTCAAAAGGTTAATTGTGACGAAGTGGAAGGGGTGCCAATTCAAAAAAACATCATGTATCTAATTGATTGTAATATGAATATAAAATTTCATGTTAAATTCTTGGTAGATGTGGCAGGAAATGGTCTGGAGGTCTGATTGTGGCACTTCGATGACGTGGCGATCAAAGTGCAAGGTTTCTCTCTGACCCTCAGGTCCATTTCGTTTGCAAGTCATAGAAAAATAGTCTGCTACCGTTCCAATCCAAAATCGTCGAGAAATTCGGATGCCGGATCCACGCCAGTGACCAGCAGGTGATCACGAGCGCGGGTACATGCAACATAAAGGAGATGTCGCTCCGTGTTATAGACTTCTTCAAGGTCAGCATCGTCAGAAATAGCTTCAATCCTCTCCTGAAGGGGTAATACCTCATCGTCGCAGGCTATAACAGCCACGGCCCGGAACTCTAGTCCTTTAGCTAAATGCATGGTGCAGACGGATATTTTCCCGGCTTCGGTCTCCGCTCCGTTATCCAATTCAAGGGCGGTTGCACCTGCCATTTTTACAGCATTTCTAGCTCTATCCAGTTGTGCAGGGGAACGGATAAACACGCCAATTTCATGGGGCTGCAAATCATCATCCAACTGCTGCATGAGCCATCCGGCAACAACGGCAGATTCCTCCTCGATGCTGTCAACGATTTTAACCTGAGGGGGAGGTCCATCAAAAACCGAAATCGTTTTGATGCGGTTTTCATCATTACCGTCCACATCGGAGATGGCTGAAGGAAGCAAACGGTCAGCATGACTGCGAATCTGGTGGGATGTACGGTAGTTGATGCGGAGGGTGCCGGACCGGCCACGGATATCCACACCCAGCGATTTCCATGAGAAGGGCTGCTGGAAGATGCGTTGCCCTAAATCTCCAGCGAAGAAGAGCGCGTTTGAACGGCCAGATCCCAAGGCGGCCAAGAATCGCACTTCGGCCACGCCAAGATCCTGGGCTTCGTCCACCACGGCAAAATCGAACGGGGTCATTGCCTGGTCGAGGATCTCCTGTGTCACCCTTCCGAACAGGTCCGCCCAGGTCATGAGGTTTCGGTCATCCAGTTCAGCCCTGACTGTGGCGAAGATCGCCCACAACATCTCACGCTGTTTGCCGCCGATTCGCGTTTTGCGTCCAAGCCGTTGCACATCACGGTAATCTTCCCAACTTTTCAATTGCCAAGCGTCCACCACATCCTTCCATTCCCCCAGCAAGAATGGATCGGAGAAGTGGTGAGTACCCAGGGAAGCGGCATGCTGGCTTAACAGGTTGCGAATGGTTGCATCGTCGGCAATATTTGGAGTGGCATGGGATTGGGCGTACAGATCCTCACCAATCCGTTTGATTGAACGGACTTTGATCCGCCGGGCCATGTCGGATTCGTTTCCCACCAACCGGTTGAGTTTGGTCTGAAGCGTACTGGCCAGAGTAGACGAAAAAGTAGTGAGAAGGATTTTCGCATTAGGGTGTTTCCGCGCCAGATGGGCAGCGCGGTGGAGCGCAACGATGGTCTTTCCCGTTCCCGCAGAGCCGGAAATACGAGATGGGCCGGTGTAGTCCTTTTCAACGCATTGGCGCTGGGAGGGGTGAAGGAAGACGGTCCATTTCTCCCAGGGATCATTGAGGGCGATAGCCAACTCTTCCTGATTGGCCATGACGCGGAAACGGCGTTGGGCATCAGGGTGGTCGAAGGGGTTGTCGGATTCTGCGGTGACGGGAGCGACTTTGGGTTGCACGCCAACGGCCAATTCCAACAGTGCCTCGGTGGCTTCCTGTGGCAGGTGTTCAGCGATATCGAACAAGGAGTCTTCGGTGGCTTTGCGAACCTCGTTTACCCACTCGGAGGGTACGCCGAATCCCAGGAGATCCCCCTTGCTCAAATTGGCAAAGATGCATGGTTTTGCGAGAGCGGGCTGTTTTTCTACCCGTGTCTGATGAATGACGATCTCTTCGACCGTCTCCCTGATTTCCACTAACTGAGCGGCACCCGTCTTGGGGTGGCGTTCGATCTTGCGGCACTCCGCCCACTTGTAGGCTTTGTCGTGGTGGCCAGCGTAGACCAGCAAAAGGCTGGAGGCGGTTTTATGGACGATAAGGCGGATATCCGCATTGACCCGCACGGACCAAAAATTGGGATCTTTGGCCCGGTCCAGCTTGTGAAAGCTCATGCCCGGATTGACGGAATCCATTTGCAGGTCGAAGGCTGTGGTTTTGACCGCCTTTTGCTCCTGTCCGGTCAGTTTGGCCAACGAGTCGGTGAAGGTATCGGCTATGCGAAACTCCATTTGTGTTCCTCGGTTAGGTCGCGCCTGTACGCCTGTGAGCAGGCATATCAGCGACGATCACTTGCTGGCTGGCAGGATCCCAAAGGTGGTAAATGCGCAGGCACCGAGATGGGTTACGGGTATTGCCGCCATTTTTTATGTGCCAATCGACGACGTGCCGTTGTCCGTTCCAATTGATTTCGTATTCATCAGATCCACAGGCTGCGTTGCGTACACCAGACTCAATGGGAGCCTCACGAACTCGGAGATCAGATTGCCCCAGCCTGCTTTCACGATAATCGTTTGCGAGCCATAATAAGCACCGTGCAGCAAGTTCAATATCATTATACTCTGGTTCTTGAACAGCACGACGGGCAGCGGAAGCAAGCACTACCCGTCCAGCGAGATGCTGGTCGCACCAGTCGCCAAAATCACGCCATTGCTTGGGAAAAGTAATATTGGTGTCGGGAACTGCCCCACTATCCTTAATTTGCTTATTGAGTTGCTGAATCCGAAATGTAAGAGAAAAACTACGCTTATCAGCATCTTCCGCTCTTTGATATTCCTTTAGGTACTCATCAAGATAATGTTCATTATCCTTTTCCAGCGACTCGACCCGTTCCTCCAACGCACGAATACGTGTAGTTGCAGCATCAAGTTTGATATCACTACTCGCTCCAAACTCCTCAAGATTTTTTTGGTTTATCTGTATCGACGCATTGCGGATGGCAGAAAATGCCAGTACATCCTTTCCAAGTCGCGTGTGCCGTAAGCTTTCCGCCGCTGCCAAGTTCCTCATCAACCGGAGGCAATCCGTTTTCCCTTTAGGCGTTGCTAATTGATCTGCCAATGCCAGTTTGTGGCTATAGGGGTCTGAGTCATCCGAAAAGCCGGGGAGATAAGTTCTTGCTGCACCATTAAACACCGACCGTTGTTTGCCAAACCTATGCGTGAGTGCCCAGCTAGATTTTGGGGTTGTGATAGCGACGATTCCAATTCCAATGGTTGCTTTGCTAAGGTTGTTCGCATCAAGTAGTGGTGCCGTTTGATGTTCCGCATTATTGGGAACAGACAATATGAAGACTGGAATGTGGCGAGAAGGGTCTAACAGCGTGTTGATTAGCCATTCAGAATCCTCTTCCGAGTCAATCAATCGTGGGTCAGGCGAGAAATGATAACCGTCCCGCTGTACCCCCAGCTTTGTTGCTAATTGTTTCACAAAACCTGGTACTGCCGCGCCTTGTGACCCGTCCACGAAATCGTTTTCCGTGGTGCTGACAATCAGGCGAGCCGTGAAGGTAGGCAATTCACCGGAAGTCCCGCCCACTGTTACTTCTGTTGTCCATGTGCGACCAGGAATATTTTTATCAGGATCATCCGCACGTACTGACCAAAGGTCGATCTCTGGGGTTGCGATACGGACACCTACGCTATTCCTGCCACCGGATAAATATTCAAACCTCTTACATTCCCATGCCTCTTTAGGCAAACGTCCACCACTCCGCTTTTGCAACCAAGCCAGGATTTCCTTGCGAGCTGTGGCATTGGTTTGCTGATCCTCTCTACTTTTCAACACGCCAACCACCCGAAGGATTTCATGTTCGCGAACAACCCGTGGCATCCGGGCAGCGAGGGGAGTTAGTGCCTCACGTAGGCCGTTCATTTTGTAGATCCTTTGCCTGTTGGTGTCGTTCTGATGATTTTCATTATTCGACTGCAAACACCTTCATCACCTCATCGCCGAGGTGGTTGATGACCTTGACGGCAATGCGCCCGGATTTGGGTTTGCCGAAGGGACGGGAGAGATCGCTGTGGAGGGAATCCCAGGCTTCCTGGTCGATTTCTGCCTTGAGAGTGGTTTTGAGTGCCTTGTAGGGATCGTTGGCACCGAGGAAATAGGCGTGCCTTACGAAAAAACTCTCTTCGTTGTAGTCGGTGTCGATGAACCAGCAGGCGATGCCGTCGGGACCGCTAGACTCCACTTCGCCGGTCTGGGGTTTAAAGACATCCACGCCGTTGATCTTCACCTGGATTTGGCCATCATCGGCTTTGAGTATCTCGATATCCGGCTCGCCGAAGATGACGAAAAGGTTGCCCTTGCCAGTGTTTTTGAGGTCGTTGGCCATGTGTAGGTCGGCGTTCATGCGTGCCTTGAGTATTGGGATATGGCCCAGTTGATTGAACTCGGCAGAGTGGGCGTCAAAGTTGAAGGCACAGGCGATGAGGGTATTGAAGCCGGCCTCACCGGCCTCCCGGGCGGCACTGACCAGATCGGGGCGGGAGACGGTACCGAACTCTGGACCAATGAGGATACCGGCGCGGCGTTCTTTGTCCTCCTCCATGTAGCGTCCTTCGGCACCAATGTACTGGCCCGGCCAGCCGGTGATGCTGGTGAAGGTGATTTTGTCTTCCTTGTGCGCCTGCTGAACCCCGGCGGTTTTCAGGTTTTCCAGGATGATGGCGGCGAAATCGGCCTTGTCGTGGGTATGTGCCTGGGTTCTGTTCGGATCCAGCAGTTCATCGTCCTGGTCCACGGCGAGTACTCGGTGGGGGGAGAGACTCTCCACGGTGAAGGGACCGGCTACGCGGACCTTGGAGCGGTTCACATAGGGCTTGTCGTAGAGGAACTCAAAGTCCGCCTTGGCGGCGATGGATGCGTCGATTTCTTTTTGTCGTTTGATACGGAGATCCCACCAATGTGTGTGCAGATCCTTGCCTTTGGCGGACCAGGATTTCTCGGCTTCGCGGGGGATTTCCCACTCCTGCCAGGATTGGCCAACTTCGGCGTTGAGGGCTTCCCGTAAGGGTTCCAGGGTCTCCTGGAAGCGGTCCCAGATCACATTGATCTCGGCGTTGTTGGCAATGGACTTCAGGGTGATGTGGGGAACCCGTTCATAGACGAAGCCCTGGCGGATATTGCCGTGGGTGGGGGTGGAAACCGGCGCGGTTCGGGTGATCTCCGCTTCTTTCTCTTGGCCTTCAAGACTGTCAGACAGAAGAAACCAAGGGTATCTCGAACCCATCACACGAGAACGAGCCAATGCCAGTGCAACACGGGATGTGTCGATGGTAATCCAACGTCTCCCCCATTGCTCTGCAGCATATGCAGTTGTACCAGAGCCGCATGTTGGATCAAGAACCAAGTCCCCCGGATCTGTTGACATTAAAATACACCGTTCGACAATTTTGGTGCTTGTTTGCACGACATATACTTTGTCAGCACCAACACCACCTGCAGTGTCTTCCCAAAATAGAGTCAATGAGAATGCTGCATAATCTTCTAGAAACCTCTTATACCTTAATGACTTTCCGCTTACCACTATTCGTCTAGCCTTGATTAATCGTTCAAATCTATCTTTATCTGTCTTCCACCATTGAGTTCCTGATGGGTTCCACTCTTTCCCAAAATAATCGACAGGGAATCGTGATCCAGGGTTTTGAGATGTCATGCTAGTTGCTTGAAACAACATACCCTCACCATGCTTTGCCCAACGAGGGTCTGTCTTTTTGCCTTCAGTGCCGTCTCCAAAATCAACCTTGTCGTATCCTTGAAAAGTGGCATCTCCATCATCAGAAACCTTTGAACTCAACAGTCTTCTAAATTTCAACAGATCTTTATTCTTTCCGTACCAGAGGACATAGTCCGAGACACCAGCAATCAATGTTGTTCTCTGCCCCCCTGTTTTTTTAAAGACTATTTCCCCAACGAAGTGATCTTCACCAAAAATTTCATCCAATAAAGATCTGACTCTGTGGACGTTCTCATCCCCAATCTGCACAAAAATGGAGCCTGAATCCGCCAGCAGATCTCTGGCTACGGTGAGCCGGTCCCGCAGGTAGGTGAGGTACGAATGGATGCCATCCCGCCAGGTATCCCGGAACGCTTTTACCTGCTCCGGCTCGCGGCTGATATGGTCCTTGTTGCCGTCCTTCACATCCCGGCTGGTGGTGGACCACTGAAAGTTGGAGTTGAATTTGATGCCGTAGGGTGGATCCAAATAGATGCACTGTACCTGCCCGCGTAGCCCCTCCCGTTCGGCCAGGGAGGCCATCACCTGGAGAGAGTCCCCCAGGATCATGCGGTTGGTCCAGTTGCCGTCATGCTGATAAAAATCGGTGGTGGTGGCCTCCTTGGGCAGGCCGTTGAAGTCGGAAAAAAGATCAAGTCGAAATTGAAATTTCGGTTGTTGGGATTCATTCTCCTTGGAACGGGCTTCGCTCTCCCGACGCAGATCCTCGATCAACACCCTGGGATGCACCTTCTCCTGGATGTAGAGCGGTGGGGCATGCACCACCAGATCAGACCAGTCCTGCTCATCTTTGCCGCGCCACACCAGTTGCGGATCAAGATCCCGATTGCGCCGCTCATAAGCGATGCGGATGGGACACTGTTCATCCTGCTTCATCACAGACTGAAATTCCGCCGTGGGGATGTTGCGACGGTGCGCCTCCGTGTGGGTCAGGGTATCGACTTCCAGGGATTTATCAGCACTCTTGCGGGCCATCAGGTCTCTCCTCCGACGTATCACTCCGGTTTCCTGTTCGCAGAACGGAAACCAAACCATCAATATGTTCAAACAGGTCGTCGTTCACGTTCTGCCACATGGGGTCCAGAATAAACTCGACCCCTTCCCGGCGTGCCAACTTGGCAGCCGGGACGAAATCACTGTCACCCGTCACCAAAATGATGGTGTCGGCCTGTTTCTTGAGGGTCATCGAGGCGATGTCGAGACCGATCCGCATATCGACCCCCTTCTGCCGCAGGATCAGACTCACGTCATCCTCGCCAAAGCCCTTCCAGGCGGCGATCAGTTTTTCAAGATTGCGGCGTTGCTCCTCCGTCAGGTCGGATAGACCTCCCCCTTCGCTCCCATTCAGCATGAGAGACTCCAGGATGGGAACCAACTCCCTTGTTTTAATGAGCGTTTTTGTGAGACGTGAGGGAATCTGCCAGTCGCCTTCCTTGGCCACTTTGCCAAGCCGCAAGGCGAACTTCCGCTTCTGACGAAGCTCCTGGAAAAGTGATTCCCGAAACCGTGCCTGCTCGGTTTTTGCAAATTCAATGCGCCGGTTGGCAATGGGATGGTGGGCAATGCCATCGTAGGGACGGGCATCGTAATAGAACAGCCGGTAAACGTGGTCTAACCAGCGGCTGGAGGTTGTCCCTTCGGCCTCGCCGATCAGCCTTTGAACGTGGCGTTTGCACAGAATGCGGGCAGTTTCGGCTACCGCTTCGGGCGTCTCGCGGAAACGCGATTCAACAACCTTGGGTAGCCGCTTGAGGAAAAATCCCCCGTCGAGGAGGACCGCAACACGACGAATCCTCATGACCGGCCCCCTAAAACAAAAAAGCCCCAGGGTTTCGGCACACGCTCGGGATTGTTGAGCGGGCGTACTTCCAAAGGGCGGATACACGGACAACGTACCACTTGACGGAGAAAATAGCAAACCTTCATTGAGCGTTTCCCGATTCGTCAATCACCTTCTTAAGGGTCTCATCGAAGGCTGCGTCCACCTTTTGGCCAAAATCTGCCTCCATGGCAAATACCTCGGTGAACTCGGCAAAGGCCCAGCGACCGAACTTGCCCAGGTTGTTCACCCCCGGCACCCAGTAGGCACGCATGGTGTTGGCCTTGTCCTTGGCGTCTTCACCCCGAAATCCCTTGATCTCCACGATCAGATTCAAAGGATCTTCCCGGCCATGGCCATCGTCTACCTGCACGATAAAATCTGGAATGTAGGTGTGGGGGACTGCTCCTCTCAGGTAGGGAACCTCCAGCCCCAATCCTTGGTTTTTCACATAGGCCAGTACCCGGGGATGGGATTCGACCACGCGGCAGAACTCCGCCTCCCAGTCCCCATCACACACCACCCAATTGATATGGCAACGGTCCATCCGGGTTTCCCAACGGGTTTCCTTGGAGGTGGTGAAGTTCACATGCTGGGTGGATCCCCTGGGGTTGTAGGCATCCAGGATCGCTTTGACTGGTCTTTCCCCATCCAGACTTTCGGTAATAGCTGCCTTGATCCGTTCACAAGCCATGTCGGCGATTTCATGCATGATCAACTGGGCTGGGAAGGTGCCGCCGGTACAGCGCAGATAACCGCCATCCAGCCATTGTCGGACGATGCGCTTGAGTGGCCCAAACAGGTGCAGCTTGGGTTCTTCGCCGGGATCACGGTATTTGTTGTAGAGCAGATAGCGCGTCAAGTGAAATAAAATGGAGGAACGCCGCATATCTTTGAGATGTTGGACGGTCAGGTTCACACCTTCACCAATGATGCCCTCATTCCTGGTGATGGCCGGACCTGTCAGCAGGGGTGTTAGTTCCAACACGGAGTCCTCGGTGAATTTGGCCGTGAGCTTTTCATTGGGCAACTCCACCCGATAGCCTTCCACTCGGGGGAAGGTGATTTCCAAATCATTGCGTTCTGGTTTGACCGCATGTACCCGAACCGTCTCACGGGGCGGCACGGGTTTGGAGATGACCGGTTGGGCCGTGAAGTCGAACGGAATCCCCAGCACGTCTGCGTACTCGACGTTGAATAACCCCTCTTCGTTCAGATCGTAGGACTGGCGGCGCAAGGCGCGTCCCACCACTTGTTCGCAAAGCAGTTGGGTTCCAAAAGCCCGAACACCCAGAACATGGGTCACGGTGTTTGCGTCCCACCCTTCCGTCAACATAGAGACGGAAACCACGCAGCGGATGTCTTCACCCAGGCGGCCTTTCTTGCCGACGGTGTTCATCACCTCCCGCAGCAGGTCTGAATCCGTGATGTTCTCCCCGGCGCGTTGATCGCCAGTCCGATCCACCATCTCCCGCCGGAAGCGTTCGATTTCATCAGAAGCCATGTCACGGAAGTTCTCGTCCAGAGCCTCGCCGGATTCCAACTGTTCACTGTCGATCAGCAGCGTCCGTGGACGGGGGATACGGTTGCCGTGTTCGTTATAGTTGCGGAACAATGCCAATCGCCCATTCTCCAACTGGGATTGACCATCATTTTCACGCTCGAACCCAGAGATGAAGTCATAGATCAACTTGGAGGTGGAGGTGTTGTTGCAAACCACAATGAAAACGGGCGGGACGCGAATGCCTTCCTTTTTCCAAAGCTCAAAGGTCTTCTCATAGTGACCGTAGAGGGCTTCCAACGCGGTTTGCAGTTCGGCAGGCAGACTCAGGGGATCAAGACCCCTGGCCGTGCCGCGTCCCTTCTTGGGCATGCGCTTGCCGATATGTTCCCAAAGATTGCGGAACTTGGGCATGTCCCCACCGGGGATGTTGTCCGCAACGGGTATGCGCGGCAGTTTGACGATGCCGCATTCAATGGCGTCCATTAGGGAAAAGTCGCAGCAAGTCCAGGGAAACAGCGTCCCCTCGATATACCCGGACCCCCGCAGGAAAAATGGGGTCGCGGATAGGTCAAACACGGTGCGCACGCCCAACTTGCGCTTGACGGCTTCGATGCCGGAAATCCAGAGCCGGGCCGCTTCGTTATTCTTTTTGGCCTCGTCCTTATCATCCCCCTTAAGGTCATCCACATCATGACTGTCTGGCTTTTCCCGGTAGCAATGGTGTGCTTCATCGTTGAGAACCAGGATGTTCTTCATGCCCATCAAACTGGGCATCACCCGTTGGAGCATTTGACCTTCGGTTTCTGCGGTTTCCAAATCAGGACCGTGCCCCTGGAGCAGGGCACGACCCACTTTGGACACATCCATGCGCTCCCGAAGTTTGAAGGCATGGTAGTTGGTGATGATGATCTTGGCCCGGTCCAAGTCCACCAGCATGTCGCTGGGGACGATTTCCCGGCTCTTGTAGTAGCTGTCTGGATCGTTGGGTTGGAGTACCCGTAGCCGGTCCCGGATGGTGATACCGGGTGCCACGATGAGAAAGCCCCTGGTGAACAACCTGCTCTGGGGGTGACGCGCCGCATTGACCGCTTGCCAGGCGATGAGCATGGCCATGACCGTGGTTTTCCCGGCCCCGGTGGCCAGTTTCAACGCCAATCGGTAAATCTCAGGATTGGCTTCCAGATTGGCTTGTTTCAGACGGTCCAGGTATTTCGACCCCCGTTTCCCCAGATTTGGAGCTACTTCCGTCAACCAGATGACCGTTTCTACGGCCTCGATCTGACAAAAAAAGGGACGAACCCCTTGGAACGAATGATGCCGCCAGTATTGAAGAAGACGGGCCGTTTCTGGAGTCACAGACCACTGATTGGGTGAAGGAAGATTTCTCCAGCTTTCGACCGCGCTCCTGACCTCATTGATGAACGGCGTAGGGTCGTATTCCTGCTCTGCTGTGGAAACATCATCAAAGATCATCGTGGACTGATCCTTGGATCCACGGCGTTTTTTTGGCTTCGGAACCGGGGTGATTAGATCCGAAAGCCGACGGGCAGCGATGATCTTATTGGTAGGCTGCCCATCAGCATCCAATTCCCAGTGCTGACTGGGATATTTGTATGGCGAGTTCAGGATTGGTTTTTCAAAAAAACTGGCTGCCATGTTAGTCTCCTAAAAACGCCAGACTTTGCTTATCCTTTGTCACATTCGTTAACCAGATGCAGCGATCTGGGCAACTCTTTGGTTTGATAGACGTCTAAGCCGAGGGGTGATCCCTCCGACTCATCGTAATCGTCTACATAGGTTCCATGGCATCCCAGCGATGACATTGCGGACATTTCCAATAGATGTCTTGGGATTGAAAACCACATTGGGAACATTGAAATCCCGGTTGCCGCGACAAAAGATGATCCAAACAACGTACCGCGACCCCCAAAGCCTCTTCCTCTCGGTTAAGATGTTCCAATAACCGCACCAACAACCGCGCCATCACCACCGAACCGGGATATTTGGAATACCCCTTCAACAACACATCCACCGCTTCCCTGGTCCGGTTGCGCGATTGTAACTCACGACTCCACAAAACGATCAACCTGGGTGATGCCGAAGGGGCATTGACCGCATTGCGCATACACTCCTCAAATCCACCCAGGTCACCTTGCTCGACATAAGCCCGCTTTAACGGTTCCATCAACATGAAAAAATGGCTGGGGCGATTCTTCTTCAGGGTTGCAAAGGTTTGAATGGCCCCCTTGACCTTGTTTTGAGATAATTGCGCCTCGCCCAACAAACGAAAGGCCTCCACACAGCCGGGATAGACTCGGATCGCCTTGCGAAACCAATCCATCCCTGGATGGTCATCGCCCTCACCCAATGTCCGTGTCTGCTCCAGGCCAATTTTGATCAGCAAATGCGCTTCACGTCTGGGATCTTCCTCACCCGTGACCTTGACCAACCGTTTGAGAATATCCAAAGCGATATCCCAACGCCCTTCGTTTTCATGCAAAGCCTGAAGACCCGCCAACGCCTTGCGATGGTTGGGATCCAATTCCAAAACCCGCCGAAAAGAATCGATGGCCCGATCCACAAAACCACCCTGCCGATAATCCTCGCCCAACGCATAAAGGGCCGCCTTGCGGTAGGCATCGCTCAGGCTGGGACGGGCAATCAAATTTTGATGAATGCGAATGGCACGCCCCACCTCGCCACGGGAGCGGAATAAATTACCCAAAGATAAGTGGATTTCAACCGTTTCCGAATTGATGCGGACAACATTGGTAAAGGCTTCGATCGCCTTGTCCGGCTCGTCGGACAATAAAAAATTAAGGCCCCGAAAGGTATAGGAGGTTTCCTGCTGCCGCTCCGGCTCTTCGCCAAAACTCAAGGCATCGTCGCGCCCCATGCGATATCCTGCCCTGAAAATGATGGCACCCACCGTAATCGCCAAGGCAGACCAACCCGTCAGATGGGCAATATCCATCACTGCGGTTGACCGGATAAATGGTTTTGGAAAAAACGGCGACACACTGGCAGGACTCCCTGGCATTTTTCCAGGCTAACCCAAGAAGAAACGAAACTCTTCCGATCAGCGGGGCGGGTACAAAACCCCAACAGCCGCGAGGAAACAAAAACGGTCGAACTCTCCCCCAAGAGAGCGTTATAACTGCACGTCGTTGTCCAACGGCTGATTCCGCAGATTGGTCAATTCCCGCTCCAAAGCTTGGTTTTGCCGCTGCAACTGCTCAGAACGGCGACGCATGACACTCATTCGTCCCCACCCCGAAACCGCACAAAAGATAAAGCCAAGCAACATTGGGACAAACGCAAGGACAAAGACCGGAACACTGGTCTGTTGCCAATTGCCAGGGATATGGATGATCACATCATCCTGGTTATTCAGGGCAAAAACCACGGCAACGATGGTTAAAACCACCACCATGATAAGATTGATCCATCCACCCATATGCGCCAACTTCAAGGTGACATGCAACCCGGTGACGCTCCACCTCCGCACGTACTAAGTACCCTGCGAAGAAGGGAAGGGGGGAGACAACCGCCTTCCCCCTTCCTTGCCGTCATTCTTGCGCGAAAACAACCAAAAGCGCACTGTTTGTGACTCTCAGATCGGCCCGATGGGTCTCATTGATCGACCCGTTCCCGCAACTCCTTGCCAGCCTTGAAAAACAATACCCGCTTGGAATCGACGAAAACTTTATCCCCCGTCTTGGGATTGCGTCCATCCCGCGAACGCCGTTCTTTCAGTCCAAAGCTGCCAAACCCACGCAACTCCACACGATTCCCGTTTTCCAAAGAAAGGCTAATCTCCTCAAAAACGGTATTGACGACAGTTTCAGCATCTTTTCTGGACAACCCCTTTTGCCGGGCAAGGGCATTGATCAAAGCTGACTTGGTCATAGACACCTACCTTCCAGAGTCCAAAAGTAAAACATGATCCATGTTATAAGATAGCAACCCAAGGATCAAGCCCCCGCTTTTCTTTCCAAAGCTTTGCTCAACGCTTCGCCCAAACTGCTGGTGGCGGTGCTACTGTCAGCCGTGTATTCCTTGAGCGTCTCGCGTTCCTGTACATTTTCCAATGAACGGACCGAAAGGGAGATCTTCCGTTTTTGCCGATCCACCTGGGTCACCATCACATCCAAGGGTGCCTCTGGGGTGAGACGGCCCCCTTCGGGATCTTCTCTGGAAAACTCGCCCTTACGCAGCAATCCATCCACTTGTTCGGACAGGGAAATCACAACGCCAGCCCCGATAACCTCTTTGACGGTACCACGGACGGTCGTCCCCTTCGGATTGGCATCTACCCACAAAGTCCAGGCGTCGGGATTGGCTTGCTTGAGTCCCAAGGAGATCCGTTCTTTTTCCGGGTCGAGGGAGAGGACAACCGCTTCCACTTCCTGGCCCCGTTGGAACTGCTTGAGGGCATCTTCCCCCGCCCCGGCATCCCAAGTGACATCCGACAGATGCACCAAACCATCGATATCCCCTTCCAGGCCGATGAACAGGCCGAATTCGGTGATATTCTTGATTTCGCCTTTGACGGCACTCCCCACGGGATGACGCTCCGCAAAAGTCATCCAGGGATTTTCCATGCATTGCTTCAGCCCCAGCGAGATACGACGCCGATCGGCATCCACATCCAGGACCATGACTTCGACTTCACGACCCACATCCAAAATTTTGGAGGGGTGAACATTTTTCTTGGTCCAGGCCAGTTCCGAAACGTGCGCCAACCCTTCCACACCCGATTCCAACTCAACAAACGCGCCGTAATCGGTGATGTTGGTCACGATACCCCGGAATTTGACCCCCGAAGGATATTTGGCCCCAATCCCTTCCCAAGGGTCGGTCTGGAGCTGTTTCATCCCCAGGGAGATCCGTTGGGTTTCGGAGTTGAACTTGATCACCTGGACGGAAACGGTATCTCCCACCGAAACGACGTTGGAGGGGTGCTTGACCCGTTTCCAGGACATATCGGTGATGTGCAGGAGGCCGTCCAAGCCGCCCAAATCGACGAAAGCACCATAATCGGTGATGTTTTTGACGATACCGTCCAGGATCATCCCTTCGTGCAGGGTTTCCAACAGGGCCGAGCGGGCACTGTCACGCTGCTTTTCGATCACCGAGCGACGGGATACGACAATATTGCCCCGACGGCGGTCCATTTTGAGGATGTCGAAAGGTTGTTCTTCATCTTGGAGACGCATGATGTCGTGGACGGGACGGACATCCACCTGGGAGCCGGGGAGAAAAGCCGACAGGGAGTTGAGATCCACCGTATATCCCCCTTTGACCTTGCCAACGATGCGGCCATTGACGACCTTTTTATCGTTGAAGGCTTTTTCGAGGGACATCCACGCCTCTTCCCGTTTGGCTTTTTCGCGCGACAGCACCGCTTGACCATTTTGGTCTTCGCAACGCTCGACGAACACATCCACGGTATCGCCGATACCGACCTCCAGTTTGCCATTGGCGTCGTAGAACTCACGGATCGTCAATCGGCCTTCTGATTTCAGGCCAACATCAATGATGAATTCATCACCTTCCTGCTGGATGATGGTTCCGGTGACGACCTGACCTTCTTTGCCGACCCCTTTTTCGAACGAGTCCTCCAACAATGCACCAAAGTCTTCGTCCTCAAGTTCGATGTCTTCCACCCTTAGTTCCACACCCACATTGCCACCTTCGATTAATGGTTGATCCCAAACCGCCCTCCTTCGCGTGGTTTTTTTGCGTCATCGGCCCGATTGCAATACCTCTGGCCATGAAACACAAAGAAACCCGATTCCCCTGACCGCTCTTTCCTTCAAAAGGGGCAAGCGGGGTCTCGTTTGCCTCACCGTTCCTGGTGCAACGGTGCGATGAGGGCGGCTACTTGTTGTTGGCTCTCTTCCAACGTCATGAACGTGGTATCCACGATTATGGCATCGTCTGCGGGGACCATGGGGGCATGGGTACGCGCCATGTCCCTGGCGTCCCGAAGTTTCATCTCCGCCAACAACCCAGGCAAGCTAACAGTTTCTCCCTTCTCTTGCAACTCCAAAGCCCGGCGTTTTGCCCTTTCTTCTAAGGAAGCGGTCAAAAAAATCTTTCGCTGGGCCTCCGGCCACACGACGGTGCCGATATCTCGGCCATCAAGGAGAATATTTTTTTTTCCACCATAGCTGCGTTGAAAATCGAGGAGGGCACTACGCACCGGCCCCAACGCCGCCACCCGTGATGCCTCCATGGAGACTGTTTCCTGGCGCAATGCCAGGGTAACCTCTTCGCCTTCCAGGCTGGCGACAAAGCGGCCAGCGACCGGAGAAAAGGCGAACGTCATCTCCCGTGCCATCGCCGCCAAGCGATCCGGCTGGTCTGCCAAGCCACCATGCCGCAACGACAACAAGGCCACGGCCCGATAAATGGCTCCGGTCTCCAGATATTCAAAATCATACTTAAGGGCCACCCATCGGCACACCGCCCCCTTGCCAGCCCCGGCGGGTCCATCGACGGCAACGACGAGTCTATCGGGCGGGGTCCGTTTGGTGATCATGATGTTGCGATCATCCCTCCGATATTTTTTAATTGTTGGACAAAATCTGGGAACGATGTGGCAATATTGGCGGTACGCAGAATGGTCACGGGGTTTTTACAACGCAATCCCGCCACCGCCAAACTCATAGCGACGCGATGGTCGGTGAGGGAATCCACCGTCACCCCCCCCTCCAACCCTTCCGGCCTCCCCTGGATGATGACGCCATCCCCGTGTTCTTCCACCCTGGCTCCCAGTTGGTTCAGCCCCAAAGCCATGGCCCGGATTCGGTCGGACTCCTTGTGACGCAACTCGCCTGCACCTGCCAAAGTGGTCTGACCTTGGGCCAAAGCGGCGGCAACAAAAAAAATAGGAAATTCGTCGATAGCACGGGGGATCACTTCGGGTGGTACCGTAATTCCTTTAAGTTCGGCAAATCCCACGCGAATATCGGCCACCGGTTCCCCCCCCTCCAACCGTGGGTTGGAAAGTGCTAAACCGGCACCCATTTCAGTAAGGAGATCCAATAGACCGGTGCGTGTCGGATTGACACCCACCCCCTTAATGAGGAGATTGCTTCCTGGACACAAAAGCCCCGCCACCAGGAAAAATGCGGCACTAGAAATATCTCCCGGTACCCGGATGGTTTGCCCCTTTAAGTCTGGCCAGCCCTCCAGAGTGACCGTCAAACCATCGCGTTGGATCACGGCACCAAATCCTGTCAGCATCCGTTCGGTATGATCCCTGGATAGGGCCGGTTCGGTCACCTGGGTGACACCGGCGGTATTGAGTCCTGCCAGCAAAATGGCACTTTTCACCTGCGCCGAGGCGACTCCGGTTTGGTGTTCCAGCGGCAACAGTTCACGTCCGCGAATGGCCAACGGGGCCAGTCGGCCACCATCGCGCCCCAGAATCACCGCTCCCATGCGGGTTAACGGTTGGATCACACGACCCATGGGGCGCGTCCTAAGACTGTCGTCACCCGTGATGACCGAGAAAAAAGATTGGCTGGCCAAAAGCCCGGTCAAAAGCCGCATTCCCGTCCCCGAATTGCCCATGTCCAACACATGGTTCGGTTCCGACAATCCGTCCAACCCCACCCCCTGGATCGAATAGATCCCTTTCTCTGAGATGGTGATTTCTACCCCCATGGCTCGAAAAGCGGCGACGGTCCGCAGGACATCTTCCCCTTCCAACAGACCGTGTACCACAGTTTCCCCTGCGGCCACCGAACCCAGGATGATCGCACGGTGGGAGATGGATTTGTCTCCAGGAACGCGCATTACCCCTTTGAGGCCGTTTTTGCCCCGGATAGGTTCAACGACAAGCGACTGGGGAACGGTTGCTTCCGTTTCGTCAGTCTGTTTCGTGTGTGTGTTTGTCCCGCTCACGGTTTGCCCCCCTTGTCCCCTTTGACCACCCGATCCCGCGTTGCCCGCGATTGGGCGAAAATTTCGTGTAGGGCCTCGCCATGGCCTGCCGCCACCATGGCATGAAGATCATCCAAATCGCCGCGAAAGCGCGTGATCATCTCCAGGATGGAATCACGGTTCTCTAAGCATATGTCGCGCCACATTGTCGGATCGGAGGAGGCAATTCGGGTAAAATCACGAAAACCACTGGCGGCAAAGCGAAAGACTTCCGATTGAATGTCATTTTCCAGATCGGACAAGGTTTTGACAATGTTATAGGCCATCAGATGGGGCAGATGGGACGTGGCGGCCAATACCCGATCATGATGTTTGGGATCCATGGTTTCCACCCGCGACCCCACCGCTTCCCAGACGATGGTTACCAACTCCAGGGCATCTTTGGCGGTCTGTTCTGTGGGTGTCAGAATGGTTCGACTCCCTTCAAAGAGGGTGGCGAAGGAGGCTTCGACCCCCGAATGTTCGGTCCCGGCGATGGGATGACCACCGACAAAATGGACCCCTTTGGGCATGGCCGCCTCGCATTCGGCGACGATCCGCCCTTTGACACTTCCGGCGTCGGTGACGATTGCCCCCGGCATCAATCCTGGGGCCGCTGCCCGAATCACCGGGACAATGGCCCGCACCGGGGTGGCGACCAAGACCATGTTGGCCCCGCGTACCCCGGCCACCAGATCGGTGGTAAAGGTGTCGATCACCCCCAGGCTCATCCCTTTTTCCAGGCTTGACAGGCTACGGTTGACACCGACCACCTCGCCAACTTTGTCGCGTTCCTTGAGTGCCCGGGCCAGGGAACCGCCGATCAGGCCAAGACCAATAACTGTCAGCTTCTTGATAAAAAATGACATGGGATCACTTGATTGGTTTAGTATTATTAGACGGGTCAGGGAAAAGAACGTAACCGTTCAGCCCCCCCTTTTTTAAATTATTGAAAGAAAAAAGGGGTCTGGGGGATTGCCCCCAGGGTTTTGACTCTTTTTTCGATATTGAACAAAAAGCTTCAATACTTTGTTTTTGACCTTTCTTTGAATTTAAACAAAAACATTTCCAGCTTTAGGCTTTTTATGTAAAGTCAAAAACAAATTCAAAAGCAAGAATTGAAGCTTTTTATTTAAAGTCAAAACCCTGGGGAAAGAATTCCCCAGACCCCTTCTTTCTTTTTAATAGTTTTTTAGGGGGGGTCTGAACGGTTATACGGCCCACTAGGGACAATCTTTTCCAACATGTTCTTTGATCATATCCTTAACGAATGTCGGTATATTTTTCTGAAGTTTGTCCGAGCGTTTTTTTAATTCATCATAGATTTTTACGTCATCTTCTGTCCACATAATATCGATGCGCCGCACAGGTTGCATGGCAACGTGAGTATAATTTTCGGGATATGTCCAATAGCATTCGCGGCAAACATCTGGTTTCTTCAGATCTTGCCAATTAACGCAATGCTTGCACGACCACGATTTCGCGCGATTGGCGGATCCTGAAAGCAGCATAAAGTCTTCGGGCCTCTCATCCGTATCGGCGTGGCCACCGGCTACCTCAAAGGGAATTCGATGGTCAATTTGAAGTTCCCTTTCCGGAAAATCCTCCATGTAAATGGCGCATCGGCAGCCATTTTTATCGATAAGTTTTTGTCGCAGATCCTTTGAGAAGGCGGTGCGCCCTTGAAGTTTTGAGAATCGTGCTTTCGCAGGATTGCCGAAACGATATGCGCCAATCTGTCTTCCGTCCGTTCCCACGACACGAAATGTTTCAAGCGGGATGCCCTGTTCGCGCACATCTCTTGCGGCTCGAGGAGGATGGTTGTAGCCATATTGATCTTTCAGTTCCTGCGTTGTGATGTATCCGTGCTTCAAGATGTGGTCAATTACCGTTTTTGGTCGTTTTGCGGTGACCTTCTTGCATTGTTCGATGAACGACTGAGGGAGCCGTTGTTGTTTCATGAATCGGCTCCGAATAGCGACATTTGCACATGGCGATGTTTCGAAGGCATCTGAGATAGCTGCCCTGAAAGAGCAGGGGAGAGATAGAGAGACTCAATCGTTACATCTTTGCGACCCAGTAACGTCGCTTGCGATGAGCGTCCAGCTTGGATTTCCACGCGCGTAAGACTCAGTTCGGGAGGCAATGACGCTCCATACACTTTTTTACCCGTTCGTCCATCATAACTAACAATATATCTTATATATCTCTGATTTAATTCCTGTAATGCATCGACAAATTCAAAAAACTGGACGCCAGTTAAGTATCGCGAGTCGCGATTCCCACTCACCCCTTGGTATGGTGGGTCCATGTATACGAGATCACAACATTCCGCCTTTTGAAGTACGTCTCGGTAATTTTGAGCGGTGGTCTTTGATTTCCCCTTAAACAAAGCGGACACACCCAGGATCATATTACGCATCGTATTTGGTTTTGCACCACAACGCCGATTGTCGGGACTTTGATTGAATTCTCCGTTTGAATTGTATCTTACCGACGCTTTCACGCAACGGGCAAGGAGGTATAAAAAAAGTTGAGGCTTACCGGAAAGATTAAATTGAGAACGAATTTTGTCGTAGTATTCACGAGGATTATCTTGTTGTTCGTGCCATAAGCGGTCATAACCTTGTGAAAGATGCTCTGGATGGTTAATGATCTGTTCCCAGAGATCCATGAGGGGCTTGTTCAGATCGTTTAACCAATAGTGGCGCGCTAGTCCTTTCATGGCGGCTGCGATTGAGATGGCCGCAGAACCAACAAATGGTTCTATCAAGGTAGATACCCCATCAGGAAAATAGCAAAGTATGTCATTGGCAATATTCCTCTTGCTTCCTTGATAGGGTATGGGATGGGGAGGTTTCATGGGCGTTTTCTGCCTTTAATCTTGAGATATGCGGACATCTCTGACTCGTTCTTGCATAGAGAAGCCGCCGATCAGGCCAAGACCAATAACTGTCAGCTTCTTGATAAAAAAGGACATGGGATCACTTGATTTAGTTTGATATTATTGGACGGGTCTGGGAAAAGAGCCGAGAACCTTGACATCCACACCCGTCATGGCACCCATCTCCGCCAAGGCTGAGGCGGGTTCAGGGTCTTGCCGATGGCCGTCAAAATCGAGGAAAAAAATATATTCCCAGGCTTTGCCTTGGGAGGGGATAGATTGAATCGCGCTCAGGTTGATCCCCCGGTTGGCGAAAATTCCTAAAACCTTGTGAAGAAAACCGGGTTGATCGGAGAAAGAAAACAGGATGCTTGTCTTATCATAACCGGAGCGTGCGGGATCGTGGCGACCGATGACGAGAAAACGATTTTCGTTCCCTGCTTGATCTTGAACGTGTTCGGCGAGGAGGTTCAAACCGTAGGCATCGGCGGCATAGACCCCGGCGATGGCGGCACTGTGGGCGGTTTCGCGGGCACGCAGGACCGACCGGGCGGTGGATTCTTCTTCTTTGAGGGTGACGCCGGGCAGATGGGTTGCGAGCCACGTTCGGCATTGATCCAAGACTTGGGGATGGCCGAAAACCCATTGAACTTGGTCCAGCGTGGTTTCCTGGGAGAGGAGGGTATGGATGACGGGAAGAAAGATTTCGCCGCAGATGCGCAATGGGGAATCGGCCAACCGTTTGAGGGTATGGTTGACCACCCCTTCGGCGGAACTTTCCACCGGGGTGACACCAAAGTCGGCCCGTCCCACCTCGACTTCGTGGAAGACATCGGGGATGGATGCGGCGGGGACCATGCGGAAGGAGGAACCAAATTGTTTGATGGCGGCTTGGTGGGTAAAGGTCGCCTCCGGTCCGAGATAGACTACGGAGAGATGTTTTTCCAGGTTCAGGGAGGCGGAGATGATTTCACGAAAGACGCGATGGACCGCCGCCACGGGGAGTGGTCCCTGGTGCCGGGCCTCCAAACGCCGATGAATACCCGCCTCACGTTCGGGGCGGTAAAACATGGGACTTTGGGAAGATTTTTCCTTGAGTTCGCCCACCTTGAGAACCCACTGTGCCCGTTCCATGAGAAGGTCATGAATCCGGTCGTCGATTCCATCGATAGCTTGTCTGAGTGCTTCCAACGTCATGGTGGATTCTAAAGCCGATTTCATTAGGTGCCTACAACTTTCCAATACCAAACGCCATCCTCTATCCCGCAAGTGACGTGTTTTTGGTCGGGGTGAGAGGATTTGAACCTCCGACCCCTGCGTCCCGAACGCAGTGCTCTACCAGTCTGAGCCACACCCCGACACATGGTACATCCAACACCCTGAACTTAGACGGCACCGCTAACGTCCACGGACCACCCACGCCCCCTTTAATAGCAAAGCCTGAGACTGGAAGCAAGCGCAAGCGGCATTCCATCCGGCGAATTACATTCCATGGCTGCCATGGAAACATGGCTCACGTTCATTAAGAAACACAGGGAATCATAAAAAAAACAGATAAAACAACCCAAAAATCGTGTGGCTACGAAGCGCGGGTTTCATCAACTTTGAAAAAGGCAACCGCAGATTCCATGATATCCGCATGGGCCGAAAGTTCTTCGGATGTCGCCGCCATCCTCTCCGCAGCCCCGGTGTTCTTCTGAATAACTTGGTCCATTTGCTGAATGGCTTGGTTGATTGGATTGGCCCCATGGTTTTGTTCCTTGCTGGCCGCTGCAATCTCCTGCACAAATTCGGAGGTTCTTTGAATGTCTGGTAGCAGTTGAATCCGTTTCGTCCCCGTCTTTTCCGTAATTGCCACACTCGAGGAGGACAAGCCACTGATTTCCCCCACCGCAGTCTGGCTGCGTTCCGCAAGCTTGCGTACTTCCGCAGCGACCACCGCAAAACCCTTGCCATGTTCTCCCGCTCGCGCCGCATCAATGGTGGCATTCAAGGCCAATAAATTGGTCTGCCGGGCAATATCTTCGATGATGCCAATTGTGCCGGCAATCTCTTTCATGGCCGTCATTGCCTTAGTAACTTATTGAATATTAGAATAATTTACTGAAAAGCACAAGAACGCACCAATTCCATGAACTATTCACACGGATTTTTTTGTGAATATATTCTATTCCATGAACAGATGACAATCAGTGCCAGGAGGAGGCGGAGCACACGGTAACTCCCTCGCCTTGGATGGGCCAGGGTGATCCAGTGTTGCGGTTACCATCCGATGAGATATCCAGGCGACGGATACCCCCTCCACGACCATCGCCATCATCTAAATGGCGGTCCAATCCAGAAGCCAAGAGCGGTGGCACGTCTTCAATACACAGGGAGACACCGGATAACCCCGCGACATGATGCCACAGATGAATTTTGGGATTCTTTATCATTGAAGCAGATGAAAGCAGGTGCGCAGATACCAAGTGGAACCAAGCTTGCTGTTCTTCGAAGGATGCGGAGTCGATCACACCATCGCCATTGCCATTGATGGCCTCAGGCCAACGCTCCTGGGCTTTGGGATCATCGCCTGGAAGAAAATGATACCATTGGACATACGCCTGAACTGCCGAGATCACCGCAGCCTGATCCAGGGCCATTCGTTGAATGCGACCTTCATCCACCACCTTGTCGGAGCGCAAAACGGTCCCCATCATGATGGCGATGATGATCAGCACCAAGCTTAATTCAATCAACGTAAAACCGTCTGCATGACAACGAGATGCCGGTTTTTGCGGTGCTATTTTGGGTAAGCCGGCATCCCTGGGTGTTTCTTTTCGCATGCGGGATAATTCATTGGCCATGAGCGGCGGCAATCAAAGCGTTGGCTGCGGAGGGGTTGCTTTGGCATTCCAGCAGTGCCGTCAGCATCAGGGGGACCACAATGGTAGCATCGGACTCGATGATAAACATGGGTGTTTGGGGCGTTAGTTTGTCCCAGGTGATTTTTTCGTTCGGGGTCGCCCCAGAATAGGAACCATAAGAGGTCGTGGAATCGGAAATCTGACAAAAATAGGCCCACGGTTTGACCGGTTGTTGCAGGTCGTACTTGATGGAGGGGACCACACAAATGGGGAAATCTCCGGCGATACCACCACCGATCTGGAAAAATCCCACCCCGGGATCCACCGACATCCGGCGATATTCATCATAAAACCAAGCCATGGCTTCAATGCCCGATTTGACGATACTGGCAGGACATTCGCCGGTCCTGACATAAGACGCAAAAATATTACCGAATGTTGAATCTTCGTAGCCAGGGACAACAATCGGAAGATTGGCCTGGGCGGCAGCCAACAGCCAACATGCGTCGGGAGATCCCGATTGCAGACGGGGTTCTATCGCCTGCACCAATTGATAAAAATATTCATGCCAGAATCGACGTTGCCCTGTCCGGTGGGCTTCCAGCCACATGGGGACGAGAATTTTTTCAACGACACGAAAGGCTTCGTCTTCGGGAATACTGGTATCGGTGACGCGGCGCATCTGGGCTGCAAGAATACGGGCGTCATCCTCTTTACTGAAATAACGATAATCAGGAAAATCCCGATAATGGTCATGGGCCACCAAGCGAAAGAGCGACTCTTCCAGGTTGGCCCCGGTTACCGAGAGGCCATGCACCAAACCGGCCCGGATCGCTGGTGCGAGGGAAATGCCGATCTGTGCGGAGGACATGGCACCCGCCATAGCCCAAAACATCTGCCCCCCCCCCGCGATGTGCCGCCAATAAGCCAATGTGGCATCCCGGGTGGCTCGGGCGTTGAAATTTTTATAGTGACGCAATAAAAACGTGAGGATGGGCATTTGCCCGGATATCTGAGCCTGAATGGTCATGAGGATTTTCCATCTCGTTGAAATGTCTACGGCAAACTGAATGGCACCATATCATTTCTTTCCAGAAGTTTCCAAGATTCCTGAACCTATGATTTTTCGGGTGATCGCCCTGGGATATTTTCGGTAAGCATCTCTTTGATTTGGTAGCTAGTTTTAGTAGTCCTCAATTTAGGCCTTATATTTCAATAATTTGAATAACAGTCGGGTTGTCCAGTGGAAAAAATGCTCTTGACGATGGGTGGTTTGTCAGCATAAAAGGTTGATCTTACACTTTTTGATTGCCATGTCCTGCGGTCAGAAGGCCTTTTAACGCAATTTTAAAAAGAACGTAACCACCATGCCCGTCATTTGCGCGATCATACCCGCCCGTATGGCCTCCTCCCGTTTTCCCGGCAAACCGTTGGAAAAAATCCTTGGTTTGAGTATGATCGAACATGTTCGTCGGCGTGTCGGGCGGTGCCGGATGATGGACCGGGTGATCGTGGCGACTTGTGATCAGGTGATCTACGATGAGGTGACCCGTCACGGCGGCCAAGCGGTCATGACTGCCGATACCCACGTCCGTTGTACCGAGCGGGTGGAGGAGGCGGCGCAATCCATGGCGGTGGATATCGTCGTCAATGTTCAGGGGGACATGCCCCTGGTGCGGCCTGAAATGTTGGAAACATTGGTCGCTCCCCTGCTGGCCGATCCCGAACTTCCCTGTACCGACCTGATGTCCCCCATTCGGCTGGAATCGGAATTTCTCTCCCGTAATGTGGTCAAGGTTGTCTGCAACCGCAAGGGGCATGCCTTGTATTACTCCCGCCAACCCATACCCGATCCCGGCATTGGAAAGGCTGGGTTTGGGGCACCGTTCAAACAATTGGGGGTCATCGCCTTTCGTAAAAAGTTTCTGGAACATTTTGTCCGGCTCCCCGCAACACCGCTGGAAATCTCGGAATCGGTGGATATGATGCGTCCAGTGGAGCATGGCTTTCCCGTCCTGATGGTCTCCACCGATTATCCGGTCACCGGGGTCGATACCCCCCAGGATTTAATCCAGGCGGAAACCCTGATGCGGGAAGACCAACTGTTCCCGGAATACAGAACGCTTCATGGCTAGGTCGCTCCGTGTCGCCATCATCGGATATGGCAAAGTGGGGCGTATCCGACGCCAGTGTGTCGAAAACCATCCCAGCCTGCAATTGACCGCTCTATGCGATATCAACGCCATAAACCCGGAAGAAGGGATGGGTTGCTTGGTCTCTCAGGAGTGGCAGGAGGTACTCGATTCCCGGCCCGATCTGGTGTTTGTCTGCACCACCAACGAATCGATTCCCGAAATCACCGTGGCGGCATTGAAATTGGGGATCCATGCCTTTTGAAAAAGCCCGCCGGGGCGGACGGTGGCCGATGTGCGCCGTATGGCGGATGCCGAACGGGCTGGTCCAGGGGGAAAATTATATTTTGGTTTTAACCATCGGTATCATCAGGCGGTGCTGGATGCCAAAGCCCTGATTGATAAGGGGCGCATGGGTCGAATTCTTTGGATGCGCGGTGTTTACGGCAAGGCGGGCGGTCCTGCCTATGATCGAAACTGGCGCAACGATCCTGTCCGCTCTGGGGGGGGAATCCTGATTGACCAGGGAATTCACATGATCGACCTGCTGCACTTTTTTTGCGGCCCTTTTCCCGATGTGAAAAGCATGGTGGGCAACACCTATTGGAAAATCCCGGTGGAAGATAACGTCATGGGAATTATGCGCAATGACGCGGGGCAAATGGCCATGATTCATTCGTCGGCGACCCAGTGGCGCCATAAGTTTGTGTTGGACGTGTGTCTGGAACGGGGGTATTTGTCCCTGGACGGCATTCTTTCCTCGACCATGACTTATGGTTCGGAATCCTTGAAAGTGGCCCATTGTGTTTATGATGCGGAGGGATATCCGTTGCCCAACCCCCAGGAGGCCATCTATTATTACACCGAAGATCGTTCCTGGATGAAAGAGGTGGATTATTTCGTCCGCTGCATCTTGGAATCCCGCCCGGTTGAAAATTGCAATGCCAACCACGCTTTGGCGGCTATGGAAGCGGTGCATCGCATCTACTCCCAGGATAACGCCAAATTTCTCCCCTGAAGGTGAATGAATACAAGGAATTGAAACTATGGAAAGCCCTATTGCCCGACTTTCTGGAAAACCGTCCAGCCTGACTGAATTCTATACTGGCTATTCAAGCTATCTGCTTCAATGTTTGGGTACCATTGATCTGGGGCAGTTGGAGGCGGTGGCGGATGCCTTCCTGCGGGCGAGAAAAGAAAAGAAGACCATCTTTTTTGCCGGCAATGGAGGGAGTGCCTCGACTGCGTCGCATTTTTGCCAGGATTTGGCCGAGGTGGGACGCAAAGCCAAGGTCGAAGGGTTTCGCACCCTGAGTCTGACCGACAATGTTTCTTATATTACGGCGGCGGGGAATGATTATGGCTTTGATGCAATCTTTACCAACCAGATGATGTTTTCTTTCCAACCGGGGGATCTCCTGGTGGTCATCTCTGCCAGTGGAAACAGCGGCAATGTGGTTGCGGCTACGCGACTTGCCCTGGAAAAAGGGGGGACCGTCATCGCTATGGTGGGGTTTGATGGCGGTCAATTGGGGAAAATGGCCCATCATGTCCTCAAGGTCAGTACCCCCAAGGGGGAGTATGGGCCGGTGGAAGATGCCCATCTGATTTTGGATCATGTTATTACCACGTTTTTGACCGCCAAACTGAAGGGTTGAGCGACCATGACCACCCCTAAAATTTTGATTGGCACCTCCTCTTTTTCCGCCACCGATCCCGCCCCGTTGAACATGTTGCGGGAGGCGGGGGTTGCATTCACCCTCAACCCTTTGGGTCGAAAATTGACCAAAGCGGAGTTGTTGCCATTGTTGCAGGGGATGGATGGCTTGATCGCCGGTTTGGAAACGGTAGATCGGGAGGTCTTGGAAAGATCAACCCTCAAGGTGGTTTCCCGTTGCGGTTCGGGGATGGCCAACGTTGATATGTCGGCGGCCAAAGAGTTGGGGATTGCCGTTTATGGCGTCCCGGATGGGCCGACGCTGGCGGTGGCCGAATTGACGGTGGGGTGTCTTTTGACCCTGATCCGGCAGGTCACCGTCATGGACCGCGCTTTGCACCGCAAGGCGTGGGACAAACGGACCGGGCGGCAACTCCAGGGGATGAAGATTTTGATCGTCGGCTATGGTCGCATTGGCAGGACGACAGCGCGGATGTTGCAGGGGTTGGGGGTGGAGATCCTCGCCTTTGATCCCAAGTTGAATGATCCTGAGGCCCCTTTGGTCTCCGATTTATGGGAGGCATTGTCTGCGTGTGACGGCGTGATTCTCCATAACAGTGGCGAAGATGAAATTTTGAACCACGAGGCGTTTGGGCGGATGAAAAAGGGGATGTTCGTGCTGAATGCATCGCGGGGGCAAGCGGTGAATGAAGGGGCACTGATCGCAGCTTTAGATTGTGGAACGGTGGCGGGGGCTTGGTTGGACACCTTTGTGACCGAACCTTATTCTGGTCCTCTGTGCGGGTATGAACAGGTCTTGTTGACTCCGCATGTTGCCTCTTATACCCATGAAGGGCGTGTGCGGATGGAATGTGAAACGGTGGCCAATCTGCTGCGGGGCTTGAGGGTGGGGCACTGAGACCGGGAGAAGTTATGGATATGGAAATGTTGCGGCTGGCGGAATCGGCGGCTCTATTGGCGGGTCACGCGCTTAAAGATCGGCGTAGTGCTTGGGCGGGTATCGAGAATGCTGCGGGCCACGATGTCAAGATCAAGGCAGATCGCATGGCCGAGGAGATGATCGTCACCCTGCTGCAAAGGGGGAGTGATCATCCCATTCTGAGCGAAGAGACCGGTTTCATCGGTGCTGGGGTGGGGGAAAAGCGGCGTTGGATCGTCGATCCTTTGGATGGCAGCCTGAATTATCACTTGGGGATCCCCATGTGCTGCGTGTCCATTGCCCTCTATGAGGGCCTTGAACCGATTTTGGGCGTAGTGTACGACTTCAATCATGATGCCCTGTTCAGCGGGCAGATCGCTGCCGGAGCTTGGTTGAATCATGTTCCCATGCACCCTTCGGCGACGACGGAGATTGGCGCGGCGGTCCTGGGGACAGGATTTCCGGTGAAGAGTGATTTTTCCATGGAAGGGTTGACCCATCTGATCGGAAAAATTCAAGGCTACCGAAAAATCCGTTGGTTAGGGAGTGCGGCACTCTCATTGTGTTATGTGGCCTGTGGGAAAATGGATGTGTACCAAGAAGAAAACATCCGCCTGTGGGATGTTGCGGGGGGATGCGCTTTGGTGAAGGCGGCGGGTGGCGTGGTGACGATGGAAGAGGCCAACTTGGCAGAGCATCGTTTTCACGTTACGGCTCAAAATGGTCGGTTGAACGTGATTTAAGCATGGGGCGTGGCACACCACGGACGCTGGGGAATCGTTTGTGTCCGTGGTGGTTGGCCATTTTCCGGTTTTTTCAGCGGAATGACTGGACGACAGCGATCCCTTCGCGACACGCGACATCCATGATACGAAAATCGACGCTGTAGGCGATAAAACGGTGTCCTTCCTCAATGCGTGAGCGCAATTCTTTCAGGTTTGGTTCGATGACGTGGATGCCGCCGGGTTTGCCCAGGGCTTTTCCGGTTTGTTGGATTTCGTTGACGACGGCCAGATAATCGGGATGATTGAACTGTCCGGTGATCCCCATGGATCCGGTGAGATCATAGGGGCCGATGAAATAACCATCCACGCCGTCCACGGAGAGTATCCCCTTGAGATCTTTCATGGCATCGATATGTTCAATCTGTACGATCACGATGGACTGTTCCGCCTGCCACTCCCGATAGGGGTGGAACCGTGCCCCATAGCCTTGTGCCCTGGCTAGGCCGACGCTGCGATTGCCCTGGGGGGGATAACGGACTGCGCGCACGGCGGCTTGGGATTCTTCGGCACTCTTTACCATGGGGACGATGATGCCATGGGCACCGGAATCCATGATCCGTTTGATCTGATTGGGATCGTTGGCGGTGAGTCGCACCAGTGGTGTGACACCGCAAAGTTCAATGATCCGAATCATCGCTTCCGCCTCGGCTAGGCTGATGACGCTGTGTTCCATATCCAGGGCGAGCCAGTCGAACCCAGATTTGGCCATGATTTCCGCATGGGCGGGATGCGCCAGGGAAATCCAGGAACCAACACTCAAAATTCCTTCCTGTAATCTTTTTTTCAGGTTCATTGATTTTCTCCGGCATGGTGTGCTATCTGGGTGCGGGTGGGTTTCTTTAACCTACCTGTGGTCACATCTAAGGGATCCGATGATGCTGAAACGACACTATCGCCTTCTCGAAGGGCAAAGTCCAGGAACCTATCGGTGGATTTTGATCTCTGAACGGTGTCGGAATCGGTGGTTTCTGGATCATTGCCCAATGTTTTTTAATCCCTTCCTGTGTCAAAGCCAATGAAAACGCTTTTTTTGTTTTCTCGAACCCCTTTGTCTATTAAAAAGGGGGTGCGACGAATCGCCGATTCTGAATACCTAGGTCGTGGAACAGGAGACAATGGCCTGAGTCTGCCGATCCTGGAGGGGAGCGAAGCACAACAAGTTGTTTTGGAATTCAAGCATTTAGTGACAAGAATGAGTCAGGCTAATGCCGATCAACCGGCATGGTGGTACACATGGTTGTCATCGCGGGATCGTCATAATTCATGCATGTTGGACTCTCTGGCTTTGGCGTTGCGCTTTTCTAAGTTCCTGGATCAAGTGGAACTCGGTGCGCCGCTGTATTGGATTTGTCAAGATCCTGAAGTGGCGGTTATGGTTAAGAATATTGCGATGCGTCATGGATGGCAAGTTCAGTCAGGCATCTTGGACCGCTTGGTGTGGTCTCTGCGATATCTGGTGATCGGGGTTAAGGGGTTTAGACGCGCCCTGGTTCGTGCGGCTTCCACGACCCTTTTGGTTCATAAAAGCCGGGAAGCGGGCTGGCCTACGGAGAAACCAACCCATGCCGATGTGGCGATCATCTCTATCATTCATCAAGCTAATTTGCAAAAGCAGGCGGGGCATGACTCCTTTCATGATACCTACCTTGGCGATCTGCCGAAATTTTTGACGCAAAGGGGGGAGCAGGTCATTCTCTGTGGGATTCCGGGCAACAAGCTCCATGAAACAATCCGGGCGGCGCAGAAAATAACGGCCATTCCCCTGTTTACCTATGGCCATTTCCTGACATATTGGGAAGTCTTGCAATCTTTTTGGAAAGGTTTGACGGTCAACATAAAAATTCCTGAAATCACATTTGCGTCCAGTGGTGATGTTCGTGCATTGATTCGGTGGGATCTTCGCCGCCGGGCAGCATCCGACATTATTTTTGGTTTCAGCTTGGAATACGCATCCAGAAGATTGTTCCGGGAATATCCCAACTGTCGGGTGATTCACATGTATGAGAACAATCCCTGGGAAAGGGCGGTAGATTGGGCCGCGAAATGCTCTACACCTCCCCGTGATGTAACCGGATTTCATCATTGCGCAGTGTTGGAATGCCATGTGAAAAATTATATTGCGGTTGAGGAAAAGGGGTTGCGTCCAGGTCCGAGTAGAATTGTCAGTACTGGAGAGGAAGCGCGAACAATCTTTCTTTCGTTGGGGCACTAAGCGCCCGCCACAGTTTTCAGTGGTTGTGGGTTGCGCGGGCCAGACTTTTCTTCGATGCAACCACATCATCGATTACCACAGAAGATCCATCGCATCATCGTGTTGTTGGAAGGGATGCCGTATGCGCCCAAGGTGGTTCAATTTTTGGCGAATAACGTGGCTCGATTGGAAAATTACCAATTCTTGATTCGTGGTCATCCTGAACAATATACCAACAAGATCTTGGCGCGAATGTCAGGGGTGGATCTTTTTGGGGGTGTTGGGCCGATTATTGCGAGCAGACCTGCCGATTTGCATCAGGCTTTGAAAGAGGCCGATGCGGTCCTTTACGTTTCGACCACAGCGGTTTTTACCGCCCTGGCCTACGGAATACCACTGATCCATATGAGAATTACTGAAGTTTTGCAGGATGATCCCCTGTTTCAGTTTGCGTCGCCACTGAAGCAGAGTGCTGCAACGCCTGAGGAGATCAACCAATGTGTCAAATATTTTGAATCCATGACACTTGGCCAATATCAGGCTGCCATCGCCGAGGCGACCCGTTATTTGACTCGGTATAGTCATGAAATCAAACCGGAAACATTGGTACCATTTTTACCGGAATCCAGACAAAAGCCACCATCAAAATGATTCTTCACGCTAAAGTTGGGATCTTGGAAAGAAGATTGCTCTAATATTGCGGGATGAAGGATTTTAATAATATGAGATCAGCGATTAATCTTGAACATTTGGAATCATCCAATCTGGGGGCTGGACGGTTCTATCGCGGGTATGTGGAGCTTCTGGTCCAGGACATTGTCAATTATTTTCAGGATCGCACGCTGTTTCAAAAAGTCCCGTGTCCAGGATGTGGTGGCCTGGAATTGACTTTGGCGTATGAAAAGATGGGATTCGCTTTTGAAAGATGTCTAGGTTGTGGTTCCATCTTCGTCAATCCGCGCCCCGATGAGGTTGTGTTGGATGAATTTAACAGATCCTCCTCCGCTTGCCGCTATGGGCGGCGGGAAACGTTGGGCTTGACCGAAATCCAGTTGAATCATCTGCATGGTCCCAACATTCAATGGTTGTCGGAATTGATGGATGAGCGGTTTGAAGTTTCCCCCACCTTGTTGGATTATGGCAGTAGCTCACCTTATTTCTTAAACCGGGCTATGGATGAGTTTTCGTTGTCGGCGATTGTTTCTTTCCGGCCACAACTCTTTGAATGCCAGAGTCTGGCACCGTCAGGCATTATTTTTATGCCGGAGTGGCGTGACATTCCCGATGGTATTGACATGATTACCGCCTTTCACAGTATCGAAAGGATGGCCGATTGTCGGAAATTTTTTACCTGGGCGGGGAAGAATTGCAGAAAAAATGGATTATTGCTGCTGACCACCACCACATGCAGTGGGTTTGAGTATCAGGTTTTGGGTGAACATGCGTCCAATATCAATCCCATCAACCGGATGAACCTCCTGTCTTTGGAAGCGTTGACCGATCAGATCGTTGCGGCGGGTTTTGAAATTGTTGAGTTGAGTACCCCGGGTCGATTGGATGTTGAAATCGTCCGGTCTGCCATGGCTGCGGCGCGTGGAAAAATTGTGGAACCTTTTTGGGAATATCTGCTGCACTTTCGGGATGAGCAAACATTCAATAACCTGCAAACCTTTCTGCAAATGAACCGCTTAAGCTCTTTTGTGCGGATTGCTGCCTGTAAGCTTTGATCCGACG
Source organism: Magnetococcales bacterium DCbin2 (assembly GCA_002753615.1). Lineage (GTDB taxonomy): Bacteria > Pseudomonadota > Magnetococcia > Magnetococcales > UBA8363 > UBA8363. The sequence continues at coordinate 15,193 of PEAO01000003.1, read as the reverse complement.
CTACGGCGGTGCCGGGATTTTTTATCCGGGATCGTTTTTTTGTTTTTTTGTTCGCGGATGCGGTAGGCGATGAGAATCAATACCAACCCGATATAGGCGTAGGGTTCGCCATTATCGTGGGATGCGGCAAAAAAGAAATGCAATCCTACCAGGATGTTGATCAAAAAAACCGATTGGTGCAGCCGTTTCCAATGGGTTTGTCCCATTTTTTTCCTGACGGAATAGATGGAGGTCACCGACAAGGCGATCAACAGTACGAAAGCGACCAATCCCAGATAAATAAAGGGACGTTTGTGGATATCCGCCACAATGTCATCCCATTTGAGTACCCATTCCAAGAACACGTAGGTCATGACGTGCAGGGTGGCGTAGAAAAATCCATAAAGGCCGATCATCCGCGAATAGCGCAGCAGAGAACGGCGGCGGGCCAATTCGCTCAAAGGACGCCACGCCAGCGAAATCAGCAAAAAATTGAACGCCCAGTCCCCCAGATAACGATTGATGAAGCCAACCGGCATCTGCCCCACGGAGCTTCCGGGGGAATAGCCGGTGATCAAAACCCGTCCCACCAGCCAGGTGACAGGGAGGAGACAAAACATGAAAAATAATGGTTTTAAGTCCAGGCGTTGATGTTTGATCAGGGTATGATCCGCTTGTTCATCGATCCCATGGGTCACCATCCATAGGGCATACATGGTGAGGAACAGGTATCCCGATCCCAGGAGGGTAAAGGGGGTTTGTGGACCGACGGCATCGAAATAATAGCCACCGCTTTGGACCAAAAAAATGACACCGAGTCCACCGACCAGTTGAAATACGCGCTGCACCGGGCCGAGCAGGGTGGTGGGTGAGAGTTCGGCGGCCAGGATGCGGGAAGCGATCAAACAACCGGAGTGTCCAACGCCGATCATGATCAGGGGGATCAAGACGGGTCCATTAAAGGGGTCGGCGATGCGCGATAGCAATAAAAAACCCATGGCTCCAATGGAAAGGGCGATCCCCAGTGCGGAGATACGGCTGGATCGGGCCATGAACGATTGCCAAAAAGGGATGGAACCGAGGAGTGCAAAGCCGGTGATCAGCAACAACCATCCGGCATGGGCCACGGCGGCACCCCGGGTAATGCCCAGAAGATCGGCAAACGAAATACACCAAAGGGAGAAAAAAAGGTTGACGGCAATAAAGTCGGCACGGACAAAAAAGGCGGTGGCTAAAGAGAGTTGCAGTCGGGCATCGGCAGAAATAACATCGATAACCTTGTCGAAGCCACCGTTTTTTGCGGGCGGGGGGGGATCGGATGGCATCATAGGGCGCGATGCCGCATAAATCATCCCCAGGGCGGCCAGGGCGGCCAATATGGGGACCACCATGACCAGAATCAATTTTGTTTTTGTCAGGGGAATTTGCAGGAGAATGCCGCAGACCAGCATGGCTCCAACCACGACCATAACCATCATGGACGACAGCAGTTTATGGGTATGGGTCTGGCACTCAAAGCGTTCCAAAACCAATGTTGCCAATTGCCACTGGGACATTTCTGCGCCGTAGGCGACCATGACGCGGCTGATGTAATAGACCAGCAATCCACCGAGTCCAATGGTGACGCCAAAAAGATGGCTGAATGGGGCCAGTAAGGAACCGAGGAAGACAAAAAGAAATGCCGTCAGCAAGGCTTTGATTTTGGTGGCCTGGGCCACGGGTTCCAGAGAGATGGTCAGGGCCAGTCCCACCAATTGGGTCATGACTAGGAGGTGGGCATTGATGGTCCCCGATTCTTCAAAGGCAATGCTGAAATATTCGTCCAGGAAGAGTGGTTGGAGTCCGACGGTAATGGCCATCACCAGGGAACCCAGGGCACTGGTCAGATAGAAAATCCCCGGATTTTTCGCCAGGAAATTGTTTTCGGGAGTGATCATTATTCCAGGTCAGCTTCTTCGTTGGCGTCATGTCCAGGGGCATGATGTCGGGTGGTTGGATTCCACAAACCTTCCATGTGGGAATTGCGGAGTTGGCAAAACTGACCATTGACCGACAGACTTTGGCCATAGCGCAGGGCATTGGGTTGTCCCAATTCGTTGAATGAGGTCCCTTTCACATAAAATCCCGTGGAGACGTTGCACCGTTTTGCCTGGAGATACCACTCCGGTGCCAGATTATACCATGAAGGTTGATTGATCCCATCATTGACCAGAATATTGACGTTGATGCGACCATAACGGATATTTTTGCCAACCACGGCGAGAATCTTTCCTTGAAAACGGACCGGTTGGAATTTTTCATGCCATTCGCGTGGTGTGACGGTGGGTGCGGCAGGGAGAAGTGGGTAGGGTGCGGTCATCATGGCCACGGCGATCCCTTGGGCCGTTTGCGGGGCGACAACCTGGGGAGGGGCTGCCGGTGGCGTGGGCACTGTTGTTTGGGCCAAAATGCGGTGACACTTAGAGCAGGCCATGTTATCCCGGTTATCGCCATGGGGGGAGGGGACACCGCTGGCGATAGCGGGGGTCGGTGGGGCTATGGGGATGGCCAAGTCTCTTTGTTGATTGATGATTTGGTGACAACTGGAACAGGTCCGGTGTGTGCGATCATCGGGATGGGGGGAGGGTGCCCCAGCCGCGATGGGGGGGGCATAGCTGTAGCGGTGATCCTTCCAAGGATCGACATCAAAAACGGCCATGAGAAACAGCCCCGTACCCAGCATCAGGCCCGTTGCCATGATCCACATGCCAAATTTCATCCGTTCGCCGATCGGTGGTGTCCCCATTTTGGCCACGATCACAACTCCCTACATGACCAAGCTTTGCATACCGGGTTCACCGGGATGGATCATCTTCAGGATGGAACTTTTGCCGTACATGAGCAATTGGTAATGAACAAATCCATTGATCACCTGTTTGACATAGTTGCGGGTCTCTTTGAAAGGGATATTTTCGATAAATTCGATGGCTGAATCGCCTTGACGGCGTTCGCGCCATTTTTCTCCCCGGTGGGGGCCGGCGTTGTAACTGCACAAGGCCAGCACCAGGTCGCCACCGAAGGAGAGCAGCATACGCTTCATATAAGCCTGTCCCAAGGCCAAATTATAGGCCGGATTTTGCATGAGCGCGGGGGTGGGTGGAGGCAACGAACTTTGACGCGCTTCATCCGCAGCTGTGGCGGGAATGATCTGCAACAATCCATCCGCTTGGGCACTGGAGTGGGAGCGGGTGTCGAACATACTTTCCTGCCGGGCGATGCCCCAGATCAAGGCGGGGTCCAACTGCCAACCCCAGCCCGGTTGCCAGTGGGGGATAGGATAGAGAGCCTGCCAATAGCGACCACCTCCGTGTTTGCTCCCCGAAGCCAATCGAATGGCATTTTCATAGGCCCCGGCATTGAGTACCAGGCACAGTTGTTCCTCAATCCCAAGTTGGTAACGTTGGGCAAGGTTTTCCGCTTCGCGGCCATTGTACACATCGCGGCCTACAGCCCGTAGCAGAAGCATTCTGGTAACATCTTCCTGCAAACGTGGGTCTTGGATGACACCACATTGCAATGGGGTCTTGCGTAAGTCGGGCAAGCGACCATCGCGGGTTTCCATGGCCAGCAAGCCGTAAAAACTACCGGGGAATTTGGCCGCTTGATTAATCCAATTCTTTTTATCCTCTTTGGAATGCGACAATTCCGCCGCCCACCATGCCCCCTGGGAACGGCGGCTGCTTGATGGGGCCTTTTTCCCCAATAACTTGAATAATTCCAAGGCGCGTTTGTCTTTGTTTAACCGATGGGCCGTCCACGCGGCCAGCCACAGGGAATCTTCCAGCTCGGCTCCCTTTTCGGTGGCATTTAAATTGAGTAATTGATAGGCCTCTTTGAGTCGGTCATAACCATAAAAATATTTTCCCAGTTTATAACGGAGGACACTGCGATCATGGACGTTGAGATGCCGACCTTCCGGTCCCATGAGCATTGCATAGGTTTCATCCACCCGATCACGGCTTCGCAGCCAGTCAATACGGGCATACCAGAGTTCCGATTTATTGGCCTCTTTTTTGGGAAGGCGGCGACGGTATTCGGCAAAAAGTTTTTCATTGCCCGTGGAGGCGGCGAGTAAGGCCAGAAAATAATCACGTCGGACTTTGGGAAAGCTTTGCAGGAAATCCTGTAATGTTTCGTAGCTTTTATTCCCGATAAGGCTGCGGGCACGCTTTTCCCGGTCGGCCATGCTGAGTTGCTGTTCAAAGTGACCTGTTTTGTCGGCCAGATCTCTGGGGAGAACCATTCCCGCCAAGTAAAGTTTTTTCCACAGGGGAAAGGCTTCGGCAGTCCTGTTTTTTTGCAATAGCAATTGGACGTAAAACGTGCGACCTGCGGTGGTCACGGGGGGGTGTTGGTCAAACCATGTCAAGGCTTCATCTTCTTGCATGGATTCGGAAAGATGGGTTTCCACCTTTTTTTCGATCCGTTTTTTTTGGGCATGGTTGGGCCAACGTTCGAGAAAACTGAGGAGACGTGGCAGCGTGGCGTCATAGCGGGGATGGAGTAATAATTCCAGTTCCAGGTAGGATGCCAGACCATCGTTATCGGGCCACGTGGCACGGTCAAGGAGTGCCTCACTGGGGCCTTCTTTCTCCAGCAGAGAAAAATACTGGCGAAAAACCTCCAGATCTTTTTCTGGAAGGGCTTCGGTCGCTGCGGCTGGTTGGATAAAAAAACAGAACAATAGCGGTAGCCATCCCCAAGTGAGGATGGATGATCGTTTTATGAGCATAGGGGATGAATTCTCTGCCTGTTTGGGGAACACTCCGCACTTAAAAGCAACCCCATCACTCTATCATGAATCCCCCATGCTTCAAGACTTGTTTTTGATGCGGTTTAGGGCGTGTTGACATTCGATAATTAATTGACACCCCCTAGAAAATTATTGAAAGAAGAAAGGGGTCTGGGGGATTGCCCCCAGGGTTTTGATTGTTGTCTTTGAATTTAAATAAAAAGGTTTCCATGTTCCGCTTTTGACTTTGGTTTTGAATTTAAACAAAAATATTTTCGCATTTAAGCTTTTTATTTAATGACGAAAACAAAGTCAAAAGAAAAAATGGAAGTTTTTTATTTAAAATCAAAACCCTGGGGGCAATCCCCCAGACCCAATTTTTCTTTTAATAATTTTATTGAATGTCAACACGCCCTAATGAATGCCACGTTCATTGAGCCAACGACCATAACGGGTATCGGTCCCCATGATATGCTCGATGAGCCACGATTTCAGGAACCCCAAAAGTTCAAAGGCGATGGAGTGGTCTCCCCCCTTTTCCAATTGGGTGATGAAATCGACGACCCGTTGCACCAATTTTTTATGGGCCTGTTGATGCTGGACCGCTTCGGGATAGCCATGTTTCTCGAAAAGGTCTTCCTCAAACTTAAAATGTTTCACGGTATAATCGACCAATTCCGGCACAAGGGTTTTCAGACCATGTTCGATCTGCCCCTGTTTGACGGCCCGATAAATGTTGTTTACCAAGTCTACCAAGTGACGATGCTGGCGATCCGCCTCGGTGATGTTGACCAATAACTTGTCGGACCACGGCATGAGGACGGCATCGGAACCGGAATCGTCGAGTTGGAAAAAGGCGATGACCCCTTGGAGGCGGTTGGCTTCAACCGCCAGATGATCGGCGGATTCCGCCATTCTTTCAGCGGCGGCGGCGTTTTGTTGAATCACTTGGTCTAGCTGTTGAATCGCCTGGTTGACTTGGCCGCTCCCTTGATTTTGTTCCTGCGAAGCGGCGGCGATTTCTTGTACCAGACGCGCTGTTTCTTCAATATCGGGTACGAGGTTGGCCAGGATATTTCCCGCCTGTTCCGCCACGGCGACGCTGGATTTTGAAATTTGATTGATTTCGCCGGCGGCGGTTTGACTGCGTTCGGCAAGTTTTCTCACTTCGGCGGCGACTACGGCGAACCCTTTGCCATGTTCGCCGGCGCGTGCGGCTTCGATGGCGGCATTGAGGGCCAGAAGATTGGTCTGGCGGGCGATTTCTTCAATGATGGATATTTTTTGGGCAATTTCTTTCATGGCGGTGACCGCACCCGCCACCGCTTTGCCACCCTCTTTGGCTTTTCCGGCGTTATCTCGGGCCAGACGTTCGGTATTGACTGCATTGTCGGTGTTGTGTTGGATACTGGCCGCCATTTCGGTCACTGAGGCGGAAGTCTCTTCTACGGAGGCGGCTTGTTCGGTGGCCCCTTCGGAAATTTCTTGTGCTGATGTATTGACCTTGCCGCTTTCCTGGACGACATTTTCCCCAACCTCGATGAGGGAATGGACGGTTTTCTTCAGGTTATCGACCATTTCCTTCATGGCCCCATAAACCCCTGTTCGGGCGCGGCGTTCATCGAAGGCGATGGATAAATCCCCACGGGCGACACGTTGCACGAGGGCGGTCACTTCGGCGGGTTCTCCACCCAACTGACGGAAGATATTTCGAAAAATAATCAGGAGCAGTACAAGACCCGCAATGACGACCAACACGGAGATGGCTACGACGGTCGTGAGGGAACGGACGACGTGTTGTGTCCGCTCGGATGATTCCTCGGCCATCATACCGACCGCCTTGTTCATCTCGGAGAGTAAAGCGATATTGGAGTCGATCAATCTTGCTTTGACCGCTTCCAGATCTTCAGGCTTTCCCAATCCATATTCCATATCCTTGCGGAATGGTTCCCAGATGGCGGCTACCCGGACCAATTGTTGGTTGACCGCTGCGGACGGGCGGTTCATGGGGAGATGGGGGCTGTTTTTATCCAGGGCTTGGGGGGCTTTTTCCCCTCGGATCAGACCGGTCAGTGTGGCGTCAAAGGCCCACAGGGTCGTTTCGAGGGAATCCCGTGTTTTTTGCGACCCTTCAGCCAGATAGATAAAAAACTCTTTGGTTGCTTTTTGTGACAGCATCCGCTGCCGTCCGGCAAGATCAAGGGTATCGGCGTCACGATTTTCAAGTTCTGTGGAGAGCCAGAGTGAAAGACCGGACAGCGTGGCCATGATCAGCAAAACCAGACCGATCATCAAAAAAGCGGAACGGACGCCAAAGCTTGCCGTTTTCTTGGTATCCTTCATAAAAATTCTGGCCCCCCTACCTTTGTTCCTTGTGAAGTGGTGAACTACAAGGTTTTGCGCTACAATTGTTTAATTTCTCCACACGACCGACGATAATTGTTCATCATACATATCAGGCCAGGGATGATCAACACAATTAGATTATTTTCACGCCGGGGACATAGCGGGATCATACGCGGAAAAAACATTAATTACTGATTGTTTATTTTGGCCATGGGTTTGACTCCACCTTTTCTACCCAATCCAAATCCGACCCGGTAGAGGTCGGGCATGTTGACACGTCCATCCTTGAACTTATCAAAAATCCCAAGATTTTCAAGGTCGAGACGCATTCCGTTCCACCCGTTATCGATGTGTTCAGGCGGTAATTTTTTTTGAGTCAGTTGCTTTACTGCGGTGAGCGTATTGCTATCGTCCCAACATTTCTGGATGACCTCAAATTCACAAGGGACGCTGATGCCGGATAAGGGTTCCATGAGTGTTTTGACCCATGGATAATCTTCAGCCAGTTCGGCGATACGTATTTGGGAAGCTTGTTGAATGCCCCGTTTGATACTTTCATAGTGCAGGGGATGGGGGTGTTCGGAATACCGTTGTCCCGAATCCTCGGCGGCGGCACGAATGGCGGCAAGAAATGAACGGGGTGATACCTGTTGGTGTCCATCGGAGAGATGTCCAACGGCCCAGGTGTAGGGGACACCCCGACGCCGGTCTCTTCCCATCCATGCACCCGCCAGTTCGATGAAAAGTTGCCGTTGGATTGTCTCATCATTTTTGGCCGCGCCGGTGATCGACCAAATGGTCCTTTCAAGCAATAGCGGGTCCGAGCCGACGATCATCTTGAAGGTTTCGCGCATGATTTTTCCAGAATCTTCCGGTCCATTACACAGGTATTGCCAAAGGAGACCGTGGAGGTCACGGGGTCTCCATGTCAGATCGACCTTCATGTTGAGCAATTTGGAAGCATCGGGAAAATCGGCGATGGCATGGCGGCTGAATTGGTCAAAGCGGAGGAATATTTTTCCATGCAAACGGGAAAACCGTTTGAGTAATAACACAACCCGCAATAAATCGCGTACAATACTATCCATGTTTTGCCAATCGGTACTACTGCGGTCCAAGGCATCAAATACGATGAGTCCATGCTTGTTGTTGCGGGAAAAATAGGCGTTGGCGTTTTCGAGCAGGCGTGCAAAGGATTCTGGATTGTCCTGAACCCAGGTGATCGTCGCTTCCCACGAATCGGTGGGGACGTTCACCGAAGCATCAAAGGCTACCAACCAACGGGCAAGGACGGCGCGCCAAATTGGATAGGGTTCAAACTTTTTTTTCAGCAAGGATGTGAATAAATCCCCATCGGGATAGTGAGCGACATTGGGTTTATCCCCGAATCCTGTATGGACCTCCACATGGGATAGGTCAGGGATCTCTTTCCCCAGTATTTTGCGGATCGTTGCATCGCCCAGGGCGGCACTCCAAAACGTCTTGCCGACACCACGATGGCCAATGACAAGATTACATTCCAGGCGCAACGCCTTGATGTGAGAAACGGGAATGTAGACTTCTTTGGCCAGAGGTGTGTTTCCGAAGGAAGTTGTTTCTGCGGGTAAAGCGGCAATGATCGCAGAGCGCATGGTATTACTGGGAGATAATTTCAGATCTTTCATGGGTGTTTCCGATCATGACGGTGATTCCGTCAAGCAATGGGCCGAATATGAATTGAACTTCCTCAAGACTGACCGTCGCCAAGCGACCATGCAAACTTTTCAATGCCGCAAATCCCCGATGCCAATTATGCGGCTTTGCGCGGCAATCATATAAGCTTCCCACAAGATCGACGAAAATTGTTCATGATACATGTCAGGCTATGAGATGATCAATACAATCGGGTCACCTCTACTCATTTTGGTGGCACAAGACACTCCCTGAGGAAAATAACTCCGAATTTCGTTATTATCGTATAGTTTCTCAATATAGAATAATTTGAAAGAAGTTGATGATTTTCTATTGAAATGATAAGTTCTTTGATCGGTACATCATTTTCTAGTGGGGGGAATCTATCGGCTATGACGTGAGCTTGCTCTAATTTTGGAAGAAAAATGATTCCCAATCGAGCCAAATTGTTGAGGCTTGCTGAGTATATCTCATCGTTATTATTGAATATGCCATAAGGCACCTCTCCAAAATAATATTGAAGTGGTTCATAATATGCATCTTTCTTGTTTTTCGCAGCAGCTTTTATTCCAATGCATGGTATAGATCTTGAGTCGTACTCTTTCTCATATTCAAAAATCCATCGTGCAAGTCGTGCTTCGAGGGGCGTCATTTCTTTAAGTACTGCAATGAAACCTGGGTGGATCGTGTCTTTGTGTTGTTTGATCATCGATTTGGCTAACAAGTTTGAAAACAAATCAAACAAATCCTCCTCATCCAGGGTCAGTGCCATCCCCTCCAAGGCTGGTTGGGCGATCATCGGGCGGGGCGAAACCAACTCTTCCTTGGGTGTGTTTTTTAACTTTTCGCTCAGTGACAACTCGATTTTCCTCTGTGCTGCTTCGTGGTCTTTTTTGTCAACCCACCTCTCAAGGGGTTGTAATACGGCTGGAATAACTCTTGCCAGAATACCAAGCCCCTTCCCAAGAGGTTGGATTATTGGTTTAGCAGCATCGTCGTAAAGCTCTTTTGGAATGGCTCCAGCCCCTTTGGCGAATTCAACCCAGTCGTTCATTTCAGCCTCCTCAGGAAAAAATCAATAAAATATACTCTTGTCATTTAAAGATCCGATCCTATGATATTTGTAGGCTTGTTTCAAGATTAAGAAAAATATTGTCGAGGATACCTGTTTTTTTTGTGGTCGTCTCAACGGTTGATCGGGATGGTCACCCCCCGACTTGACAGCCACGGGTACACTCCTTAAGGTGGTTTTGCGTCGGATTCAAAACGGACGGTAGAGAAAAAATCTAAAAAAGGAATCTTCATGAAGGAAACCATTTTGTTGGTGGGGCATGGATCGCGGGATGAGGAAGGCAATGTCGAGGTCGATGAATTTGCGCAGTATTGGCAATCCAAACATCCCGATTGGCGTATCGAAGTGTGCTGGATCGAACATGCGACAGTCCTCCCCGATGCCGGTCTCGATAAGGCAGCAGAAGGGAGTGATCGGGTGATCCTGCTGCCGCTGATCCTTAACGCCGCCGGTCACGTTAAAATGGAACTCCCCGAATATCTTGAACAAGCACGCCTACGTCACCCCCAAGTGCAGTTCTTGATGGGGCGGCATCTGGGGGTGGACGAACGGATCTTGAAACTCGTCCGTATGCGCATCCACAGTGCCATGGTCACCTTGGATATGCCCGATCCCAAAACCACCAGCATCATCCTCCTGGGGCGGGGGTCTTCGGATATGTCCGCCAATGGCGAAGTCGCTAAAATGGCCCGGTGGGTCTTTGAAACCACCCGTCATGACCAAGTGGATTACGCCTTTACCGGCATCACCTATCCCCGTGTGGAAACCGTGGTGGCGCGTCAGGTCGCCTCGGGAGCCATGCAGATCATCATCGCCCCCTATTATCTCTTCACCGGGCGTCTGATCAAACGGATTGAAAATCAAGTGCAACGGATGACTCGGCAATATCCGCAGATTGCCTTCTCCCTCGCCGGTTACCTGGGCATCAATGATCGGGTGGTGGAGGTGCTGGAATCGCGTCTGGCCGAAGTGCGGGAACATTCGGTCTCCATGATGGAATGCGATGGCTGCCGGATCCGGGAAATTGCCCACGAACATGGCATCGACCATCACCACTAGAGTCTCACCAGGAGCTTTATGAGTCATCTCGCCCCGCCCATCGTTGCTGCTGGTATGGATATCGAAAACGCCTCCTTCCTCTATATCGATACCCATATCGGTCCCCATCCCCATTACACCGCCGAACAATGGCCTCTAGTGCGGCGTTTGATCCATACCAGCGGCGATTTTGAGTTCAATGGTCTCACCCGGTTTCATCCCCAGGCGATGGCTGCGGGACGGGATGCATTCGCGCGGGGGTGTCCCCTGGTGGTGGATGTTAGCATGATCCAGGCGGGGGTCACTTCCCGCCGTTTGCAACCCCTGGGGGTTCGTATCCACCAATTCAATGCCGACGCCGAAGTGATTCAGCTCGCGACCGAAGAGCGCACCACACGCACCGTTCAGGCCATGCGTCTGGCTTGGCGTCGGGGATTGCTCGATCATGGGGTGGTGGCCATCGGCAATGCCCCGACCGCCCTGCTGGAATTGATTCGTTTGGTCCAGGAGGAAGGGGTCCGTCCCGCCTTGATCATTGGCGTGCCGGTGGGGTTTATCTCGGCGGTGGAATCCAAGGATCTTCTCATGACCCTGGAAGAACCCCCATGGATTAGCACCTATGGGACCAAAGGGGGATCGACCCTGGCGGTGGCGGCATTGCATACGGTGATGGATCTGGCGTTGGGGAAGCGCGGTTGAATCCAAAAAGCAAAGGTGATCGGGGCAAGCGGACCGGTTGGACCACCGGGGCATGTTCCGCCGCCGCTGCCCGTGCCGCAACGCTAGGACTGCGCTGGGGACAGGTGCCCGATCAGGTCGAAACGCTGTTACCCAATGGTCAGCGGGTTGCTTTCGCGGTCGCCGAATGGTCCAAAGATCGGGATGGGGTGTGGGCCGCTGTCATCAAAGACGCGGGGGATGATCCCGACTGCACCCATGGTGCCCATCTGGTGGCCCATGTGGAACCTTGGCTGGATCATCCGGGAGAGATCATGTTGCATGGCGGTGCGGGGGTGGGGACCGTGACGCGGCCCGGTCTCGGCTTGCCGGTGGGGGAGGCGGCCATCAATCCCGTCCCCAGACAAAATATCATCGCCAACGTGTTGGAAGTCGCTCCCCCGCTCTTGGAGTCCCATGGCTTGGCGGTGACCATCTCGGTTCCTGGTGGCGAGGCACTGGCACAAAAAACACTCAATCCACGCCTGGGCATCCTGGGGGGGATTTCGATTTTGGGAACCTCTGGTGTTGTCTATCCCTATTCCACTGCCGCTTACAAGGCGGCGGTGGTGCAGGCGATTCATGGGGCGGCGGCGGCAGGATTGAAAACCCTGGTTTTGACCACCGGACGGCGTACCGAACGGTTTGCCATGAACCATTTTCCGCAGTGGCCGGAATGGGCTTTTGTGCAGATGGGGGATTTTGTCGGTGCCGCGTTGGCAGCGGCCACGGCGGCCCGAATCCAACAGGTGGTCCTCGTCGCCATGGGGGGAAAACTGGCCAAGATGGCCCAAGGGCTTAAAAATACCCACGCCCATAAAACAGCGTTGAACATGGATCACGTAGCGCAACTGGCGGCATCGGTCGGGGCAGAGGCATCGATGGTGGCGGAAATTGCCCAGGGGACGACGGTGCGGTTTGCCGTGGAAGCGTTGACGCAGGTCGCATTGCAGATGCCATTCTATCAAAAACTGGCCCAGGCGGCCCATACGGGTGTGCAACCCTGGTTGGGGGTAGGGACCGAGGCGACGGTTTTGGCCCTGGATTTTGAGGGGGGGCTCATCACCTGGGCCGGGAAACCTTTGCCATGACGGCGGCCATTTGTATTCTGGGGGTGTTGGATTCGGGCCTGGAGAGCCTGTCTCACGCGGGGCGTTGCCGTCTGGAGCAGGCCGATTTGGTTCTGGGGGATGTTCGATTTCTGGAACTCTATGCCCCGGCGATGGCCCAGGATGCCGAAAAACGCCCTTTTACCGGACAGATCGCCCAGGTGCCCCACTGGTTGGAACAGGCGCAAACCCAAGGACGGCGGGTGGTGGTGTTGGCCACGGGGGATCCCCTTTTTTTTGGATTGGCCGGGTATCTGACCGGAAAACTCCCCCCCGGAAGTTTTGAGGTTCACGGTCAGGTCTCCTCCTTGCAACTTGCCTTTTCCCGGATTCCTCTGGCTTGGTCTGAGGCCAGATGGCTTTCGCTCCATGCCCGTGACAGCGGAGATTGGCACCCGGAAGCCGATTTTGAACATGCTCTGTATCCCTTCTGGCAGGCACTCAACGCGGCGGCCCTTTTGGGGGTATTGACCAGTCCCGCCAACACCCCCTCCCGGTTGGCCCATATGTTGACCTTGTTGGGCTTGGAAAATACCTGGAAAATGACGGTCTGCCAACGGTTGGGCCAGCAGGATGAAAGAGTGGACCGGGACTTGGAACCGAGTGACTGCGTGGCGCGCACCTTTCTGGAACCCAACGTGGTCATCCTCCAGAAAGTTGCCCCCTCCCCGTATGATCGATGGCCCGCTTTTGGTTTGCCGGACGATTTTTATCAAAAAAAAGTGTTTAAAAAAGGGTTGATCACCCGCCGGGAGGTTCGGGCTATTTCTTTGGCTTATCTTGCCATTACCGATGGCGATACGGTATGGGATATCGGTGCCGGATCGGGTAGCGTCGGGTTGGAGGCGGCTGGTTTGACCCCCTATGGACAAGTTTGGGCCATTGAAAAAAACGACTCTTCGATACACCATATCCTGGCCAATCGCGCCCGGTTGGGACGTTTTAATTATCGCATCGCCTGTGGATTGGCACCCCAGGGTTTGGAGGCTTGGCCCGATCCCGATGCCGTTTTTATCGGCGGCAGCGGCGGTAATCTGGAAGTATTGATGGCACTGGTGTTATCACGATTGAAGGGGGGGGGACGTTTGGTGATCAATCTGGTCGCTTTGGAAAATCTGACCCGAACCCTGGCCTACCTGGATCACCACCATCAGCCCTGGTCCATAACCCAGACCGGCTGTTCCCTCAGCCAGCCTTTGCTCAACATGAACCGTCTGGAGACGCAATCACCCGTTTGGATCGTGACTGTGACCAAGGAGGTTGACGTGTGTTGACCCATTTGTTGAGGGTATCGGCACCGAACTTCAAGATGACCGAAGGGTGCCGATTGTTGAATGATCGGCGTCATATCAACGGTGTCTTCCGCGCCATCTTTCCATTGTACGACAAGGATCAGTGTGTCTGGGATGGCGTATACGCCTTTGATGCGGCGTATGCTTTCGATCTTACCGGATTGATCTGGACTTGAGGCAAGAAGGGAAGCGTGATGGGTCATGAAGGCGTGCATGTTGTTTCCCCAGACGGGGTGACAGTCGATGCAAGACCAACAATCACGCATGTGCCACGAATGATGCGGACCAGGACATCGGGACGAACTTCTGCCAATTCGCGGGTAATAGACTCTGTCCCAAGAGTATACACCTTATCCAGACGTACCCAACTCGGCAGGGGCAACGCACCACTGATCAAGTCAGATGGCTCAAGGTGCATGGCGTTTTCTTGCTTGGGGACGGAAGTAATGGCCAACCCAATAAAGTCTCCATACCTGTCCGGGAAAGTCAGAACCAGCACCGGGCGTTTTTTGCTGAAGGACAAATCGGCGAAAGGGAATGGCACCATGACCAGCATACCAGGTTTACATGTCATTCCAGGCCTCGTCCGTTGGATTGTCCCAAACCTTGCGCATGGAGACCAGTTGCGCATACCTCAAGGGATCTCGTTCCTGATCTTGCCTATGGGTGTGTTCCAGGTAGCCGATAAAATCCAGCACCTCTCTGGCCAGAAGTGGGGGCAGGTTGCTAATCTTTAGTTGAAGTTCTTCGACAAGGTCCATGGTCATTGCTTTTCCTCCTGCTGTTTTATCCATCCACCCAGCATACGCCCGGTTTCTTTTCCATGGCTTGTTGACGGGTAGGTCCATCGGCCATGCAACCTAGCAGTTCTGGAGCCTCAGCGATAAAAGATTGATCTTCGTCGCTCCAGTACATAATGATTTCATAGCGTGTCGTCATAGGGCATCCCCAATTTGTATTTGAGTATCAGGTTGCGTACCTGCTTGACTTGGTATGGTTTGTACTGTTTTCGTTTCACGCTCATAATTCTCTTAAAAATTTAGTGTGAATTAGAGCTTACACCATTGTCTAGATTTTGGGGAGTACTATACAGGGCAATCGCATTTGAAATTTCTGAGGCACCATGGCGTATTGATATTACGTAACATATTGATACCAATATAATATTATTAAAAGAAAAAAGGGGTCTGGGGGATTG
>PEAO01000181.1 GCA_002753615.1 Magnetococcales bacterium DCbin2 | reverse complement strand
CCACCTTGCAGACCATCCTAGCCTATTTTGGCAATCTTTGCCATCCACAAACGTGGAGAACACCGCGCGAACCGAAAAAGTTTTGGAAATCGTATGAGGAAATCAGGTATGCTGCGATTGTGGCGGTGTGTGTGGGTATCATCCCGGTATGACGTATCACAGCTTGAAGATATAACGAAAGCCAGGAATGATTCCAGAAAAGCAAAAACCCATTATCCTCACGGTAGACGATACACCGGCGAATATTGATGTCATCAAAGGGATCCTGTTCAACGACTTTGTGGTCCAGGTGGCATTGAATGGTCAGACCGCCCTCAGAATCATCGAAAGGAGAAAACCCGACCTTATCCTGCTGGATATCATGATGCCGGAAATGGATGGATATGAAGTCTGCCGACGCATCAAGGCCCAGGAAGAATGGCGTGAGATTCCCATCATTTTCGTAACGGCGATGACCGATGTTGAAAATGAAGCCAAAGGGTTACACCTTGGCGCGGTGGACTACATCACCAAACCGATCAGTTCTCCGATTCTTCTGGCGCGGATCAAAACGCACCTGGAACTCAAAAAATCACGAGACATCCTGCGCTTCCAGAATGAAGACTTGGAAAGGAAGGTGGTCGAGCGGACCCGGCAAATGGAGGAATTACAGGATGTCACCATGGTGGCCATGGGATCCCTAGCCGAGGCGCGCGATCCTGAAACCGGCAATCATATTCGCCGCACGCAACATTATGTAAAAGCGTTGGCACAACATCTCAAAGATCACCCCCGCTTCCGGGAGGTACTGACCCCCGAAAACATCACCATCCTGTTCAAGTCTGCGCCGTTGCATGATATTGGAAAGGTTGGCGTCCCCGATCATATCCTGTTGAAACCTGGGAAATTATCCGCAGACGAATTTGCCCAGATGAAAAAGCATCCCGACCATGGCCGCCATGCCATCTCCGCTGCCGAAAGGAGTATTTCTCAGGCGACCAATTTTTTGCAATTTGCCAAGGAGATTGCCTATTCACACCATGAAAAGTGGGATGGATCGGGTTATCCCGAGGGATTGAAAGGGGATGCCATCCCCGTGACGGCACGCCTGATGGCGGTCGCAGATGTGTACGATGCCTTGATTAGCCGCCGGATCTATAAGCCCCCCTTTACCCATGAGGCGGCCATGACCATTATTCGTGAAGGTCGGGGAACCCATTTTGACCCCGATGTGGTAGACGCCTTTCTGGAGATTTCCCCATCCTTCCAAAAGATCGCCTTAACATTTTCCGACAACGAAGAGACCCTTCAAACGCTGGAAAAACCGCCCCATTGTTTTTGATAACGGGAGTGGAACCCACCGAATGCAAGCAAACACACAACAAGACATGGCTCTCGCTTTGTCCCATCACCAGGGGGGACGATTAGCCCAGGCGGCAGACATTTACCAACGGATTCTGCGGCACGACCCCCACCATCCCGATGCCTTACACCTGTTAGGGGTCATCGCCCACCAAACTGGACGGTTTGAAGAGGCGGAAACCTTGATGGCACAAGCGGTTGCCAAGAAGCCCGACTTTGCCGAAGCCTGGAATAACCGAGGCTTGGTTTTGCAGGCGCTGGGACGCTGGGACCAGGCGATGGCCAGTTTTTCCCAAGCCATCACCATCCGGCATGGCTTTGCCGAACCGTTCAACAATATGGGCAATGGTTTCAAGATGATGGGACAATGGGACAAAGCGTTGGCCCATTACCAGCAAGCGTTGGTTTTTCGCCCCACATTTGCCGAAGTTTTCAATAACATGGGGCTTGTCTTGCAACTCCTGGGACGGGTGGATGAAGCGGCCTCGGCCTTTGAACAGGCTTTGTCCATCACCCCTGGCTTTTCCGATGCCTGGAACGGTCTCGGGACAGTTCTGCACGGACGCGGGCAACGTAGCGCGGCCGCTTCCTGTTATCGACGGGCGTTGGAAGCCAATCCAGGCAATCTGGATGCCATCGCCAATCTGGGGCACATCGCAGGGGATGAAAAAAGATTCGAGGAGGCGGAAGGGTGTTTTCGCCGGGTTTTGCAACATTTCCCCAACCATGTATCGGCGCACCAGGGGTTGGCCGACACACTACGCCAACAGGGGCGTCGGGAAGAGGCCATCTCTGGCTATCGAAAGCTTTTGACGCTCACCCCCGATTCCATGGAAACCTTGGCCAATCTGGGTCATCTGTATCTGGAACAGGGGACATTGGATGCGGCAGAATCCTGTTATCGCCAAGGATTGATCCGCAACCCTGCGGATCCGGGTATGCTCTCCAATCTGGGGGCGGTTTTGGAAAAACGGGGGGATTGGGAATCGGCGATCACCCTGTTTCGTCAGGCGTTATCCTACCAGCCCGATCACCGCGATGCCCTGCTGAATCTGGGCCATACCCTGCATCGACGGGATCGCCCCATGGAGGCCATGGCCCAATACCAATGCCTGTTGCACCATGATCCTGACAATCCCCAGGGGTGGTGCAGCCTGGGAACGGTCCTGGAGAGCCTGGGACGGTTGGAAGAAGCCTTATCGGCATTGGATCGGGCGTTGCATTTCCGGGCGGACTATCCCGAAGCCCTTTTAAATCGCGGCAACGTATTGCAATCCTTGGGAAGACTCGATGAAGCATTGGCTGATTACCACCAAGCGGTACGGATGCAACCCGATTTTGCCACCGCCATTTATAATGAGAGTCTGATTCATCTGAAGCGGGGAAATTTTGACATCGGTTGGTCCCAATTTGAGTGGCGTTGGCGGGCGGAAGGGTTCAGGGCCTTTGGATTACCACATCCATTATGGGACCAATCCGACGTGAGCGGACGCACCATCCTGCTCCATTGTGAACAAGGCCATGGAGACAGCATCCAATTTCTCCGTTTTGCCCCCTGGTTAAAACGGCGTGGTGCCAGAGTTATCGTCTTGTGTCCCGAAGCGTTGGGGACACTTTTCCGAGGTGTCGCGGACATCGACCAAGTGGAATGGTGGCCACATTTATTGCCAGCCTGTGATTTTCGCATCCCCTTGATGAGTCTCCCCGCGATGCTCCCCATCTCCGAGGATGATTTTGGAACCCCGGTCCCCTATCTGTATGCCGATCCCATAAAACACCGTTCTTTCAGCGACCATCTGGGTGTTGGAAAAAAGGTTGGCTTGGTATGGCGTGGGGATGCAACCCATCAGAATGATCACAACCGTTCTATGGATCCGGTATGGTTGCAACCATTGTTGGATATGACACCCTGGCGTTTCATCCTTCTCCAAAAGGATGCCTCACCCCAGGATTTATCCGTATTTGCAGACCGCCCCCAGGTGCTGGATTGTAGTCCACTCTTGAAAGATTTCTCCGATACGGCGGCCATTGTGGCACAACTGGACCTAGTGATCACCGTGGATACGGCGGTCGCCCATCTGGCGGGGGCCATGGGACGGCGCGTCTGGGTACTACTGCCACAGGTTGCCGATTGGCGCTGGCTTTTGGACCGGGATGATAGCCCATGGTATCCCACCATGCGCTTGTTTCGGCAGACTTCCAGGGGTGATTGGGCGGGTGTACTATCGAGGGTAAGAAAAAGTTTGGATAGCTTAACCTCTGGATAAAGAAAAATTTTTCAATATGAAGGATTTCTTTGACCAATTTGAAACCTGATTGCCCTACGCTAGATGGATAAAACACAAAGTCACGTCTCTGGAGCGACGAATGGGCAAACATAACAAAACGCTTTGGCGTATTTTAAGCGGACGTGCTGATGCCAACCTGTCGTTTGAGGATTTGCGCGGATTGCTCCTTTCTCTGGAGTTCAAAGAGCGTATTCGAGGTGACCATCATGTCTTCAATCATGATAGAATACTGGAAATCTTGAATCTTCAACCCAGGAACGGAGATGCCAAACCTTACCAAGTTAAGCAAGTACGCAGCCTAATACTTAAATACAAATTGGGGATGCCTTATGACGACACGCTATGAAATCATCCTGTACTGGAGCGACGATGATCAATCTTTTATCGCTGAGGTTCCAGAACTACTAGGTTGCATGGCCGATGGACCTACCCGTCAGCAGGCCATGGAAAACATAGAACAAATCATGGATGAATGGATCGAGACCGCAACATCTCTTGGGCGAGATATTCCAAAACCAAAAGGGCGATTGATGTATGCCTGACCCATGAATTCCGGGATGCGTTTTGGCAGACTTCCAGGGATGATTGGGCTGGTGTACTATCTGGGGTGAGGGAAAATTTGGATGGCTTGATCTCTTAAAATAAAGCCGTTTGGCAGATCGGTTTATAAACCATAAGACGTAGAAGGTAACCCACTTGGAAAAAGAGGGAAAAACCTATTGGCACCGCTTGGTCGGCGAAACGCTGAAAGTGTTGCTGGAGCCTGTTGGCATTGAGGTGCGCGTGGAAGTTCCTGTTGTTCCTG
>PEAO01000180.1:543-4436 GCA_002753615.1 Magnetococcales bacterium DCbin2 | reverse complement strand
TGTCTTTTGTCGAAAGTGGCAACCTGGCAACCTGGCAACCCGTTTTTAAGTCTGTGCCTGCGTTTTTCCCGGGGTCGCGCGGCACCCGCCGATTTTAGGCCCAGGAAGGAACCAAAATTTTGATATTATTGAATATTTTAACAATAACCATTGGAATAACTGGTCATCATAGAACGTTTTTACCCTCTTTTTGGTTACCAATATTGGGTGAAAACCTTGATGAAACGCCTTTGTCAAGGACTTTTTTGTTGCGTTTACTTGTTTTATTTTTCTTTTGTAATTCATTTCGTGCTTCCACACAACCGATCAACCCGATCCGTGTCGGTCATTGCAAGGAAAATAATATTTAAAATCATTGATATAAAACAACATAGAGCTTGATAAGGTTGCGCCAGTGATGGCTTCATGGGGCCATCGGAAACAACCACCATCAGGAGTACAAACCATGAACGACCTGACCAAGACCCAAGAGACCATCCTCGTAGCAGCAACCACCCGCGAAGATGGGTCAATCTACCCAATGCCAGACCACATCAAGGGCGGCGCAATCAACAAGGTCCTTGCATCCCTCCGAGCCAAGGGGCTGATTACCAACGACGACAAGATACCGATGCACGTTTTGATGATACTCGATCCCGACTCAAAGTCAGCACGAGGCCAATACCTGAACCGCATTGATGCGGAACAAAAGACCAAGGAAGATGCCGAGGCCTTCGCAAACCAACAGGGGATGGTCTGGGACTGGCCGGGCCAGGCCAACGAGCCGCAAACCACCACGGCCCTGGAAACTGACGAGGTTCCCAGCACCACCATCGACAGCGAACCATCGGTGACAGCACCACACGACTTTGAAACTGAAGTCATCGCTGCCGAACAGGCCATTGCCAAAACACCGAAGGTCAGGGACAACACCAAGAAGGCGAAGGTCATTGAGATGCTGAAACGTCCCGAAGGAGCAACCGCCGCCCAGATCGCCGAAGCGACGGGGTGGCAGGGGCACACGATTCGCGGGTTCCTCTCCATCGCCAAAAAGAAACTGGGCTTGGTAATAACCACCAACCGGTTGAAGATGGTTGGCCCGAACCAACAGGGTTCACCCGGTTCCTTCACGACCTATTTTGCCGAGTAACCGACCACCGAACACCATGGACCGCCTCGGAGATGGGGCGGTTTTCCGTTTCCGAACCCGATTACCGAGTCGTCGCCAACGCCCTCTGCAACGCCTCGACAAACCGCATGGGAAACCTTTCCTTTGCAACCTTATTCACGGTATTTACGAAACCAAACCGAGGTTTGATCCTGACATGCCGAGAGAACACGTACATCAGCTGCATCTTCACCCGGCGGCCTTTGCCAGTACGCTTCCAAACGCCCTTGATGCTCGACCCCTTTCTGATGGGAGCGATAAAGTAGCCTTTCTTTTGCAGCAAAGCACCGGGGAAACTGCCAGGCCGAGTTACGGAAGTCGGAGTGGGACGTGCTCCCACCGGAATACCCAGCGCGTCACCAAAGGGAGACGTTTTGTCGCCACCGGTTTCCTGCAGCGTCATGAACTGGTCCAAGACCATCACCGTCGCCTTCAGGTCGGTTTTGTTGGCAGAACTGATACGAATGCCTTTTGCCACCCATCCCGTTCTCATGGTGAATCGCTGTGGTAACTGTCCGCGTAACTCGGCCTGAGCATCCTTTGCTGTGTTGGTCAAAGCCAGTGCGATGGCGTACCGGACCTGCTTATCCAGCCCACCAAACGCCTGTTGGATCTGGCTGGTGGTCTCTATCCGGATCACGGTTTGTCAATATGGCTTGAGGCCCATAGTGCGGCTACCCCACCCGCGATTCCGATCAGCCATTTTAAAGTTACAATAACGCCTTTTGCGCCATTGAAGACAATGAGGAGGTTATCCACACTGGCACGAAGAGCCGTAACTTGACCCTTGAGATCGTCGAGGTCTTCCTTGATGGGGCAACGGGTATAATCGTGGGGAATTTGCCGTTCAGAATGATCATCGCAGAGGGACATCACCGGCGTCCTTTCTCATGCATGAAGATCGATGCGGTAGCGGCTGCTGCGGTCAGAAGTTCGGTGACGGCTCCGGCCTGATCCTGCGAAAGACCGAAGACTGTCAGCAACACGGCGATACCACCCCATGAGGATGGCTCGCGCAAACGCTCAATAAGGTTGAGGAAAATATTCATGGCGCACCTTCCTTTATTTGGACTTGAAGGAGGTCGTGATGAGACCGACCACTCCGGCAAGTATGGCAAAAATGATCGATATCGCTAGGCCAAGGTTCAAAACCTGAAGGGCAATACAGCTCATGTTCTTCTCCCAGAAACAAAAACCCCGCAGCGGTGTTCCCGGTGCGGGTTCGGTGGTAGCGTGTGTCGGTGAGGATGTTGCGCGTGGCGTCAGGCGCGGCCCATGACCCGGTGCCAGTTGGAAAGGTATTGTTCGACGGTGCCCTTGCCGAGTGGCGTGTTGTACCACTTTTTCCAATATTCGGCCTGGGCCTTGATGTCACCGGGGAATGGCAGAATATTTGGGCAACGGAGCAAATGGATGCGGCACATCGCGCACGCATAGGCCAGATCCCACATCAACCGGTGATGATCATACCTGGAGTACGGTCCCAAAACCTTCATGCCGAGTTTGATTCTGCTCTTGAGAAAATTTTCCCAGATATCGTCATGGGTGGCCTTCTCCATTTGCCACAGGCCCCGTGCCGGACCACCGCCAACCTGCTGCAAATAGCGCAAATCCGATTCCTGGATGGCGATGCCAAGGACCAATTCTTCGGCGGCCTCGCTCCACAGATCGAGACGCTGCAAGGTGGGGCAAATGATCAAATTCCGGAGTTGATACGGGTCGAGTCCCATGTCGCGTTTCCCATGAATGAAACAACCCCCCTCGGGTTGCCCCGGGCGGGTTGAAAGTGGTGATCGAATGAGGTGTGTTGCCGTGCGCACGTCTTCCCAGTCTAATGCGGATTATGTCACGTTTTGTCTTTCTTGTCTTGCGACTTGATGTTGCGACACTTTTGTCGCAACAAGATTCTTTTCCATGAGGTTCAGGCAGGTGGTAATAGTCATCAAAGCACTGGCCCACATCCGCCACACCTTGTCCCGGCTAGCCCCAATTTTAGCCATGATCACCTTGCGTGGCACGTTCTCGGCATGGAGCCATACCAGTCGCACTTGGTCGGGTTCCAGCCAAAGAAGCCATTCCATGACTTCGTCCATACGGGTGATAGACTCAGCGGTGGGAGGCCCCAGTTTGACCACCAGATCGTTGTAGCCGTAGGCTTCGCTGAATTCGTGGATGACATCGGGCCACGAACTGCCGTACCCCTTGGGTTTCAGGCCGGACACCCTGAGCCGCCTCAGAGTGTTGGCCGCTTCTTCCAAACGTACCGTCACCCTCTTTGCCGTCCATTTCTCAGCCATGGGAGACCTCCTTTACCGCTTTCTGGCCGAAGAGTGTCTTGGCCAGATGATTGATCATCTCCCGCTCCGGCCAGCCGAGACGAGGATCGTTTGCAGCGACTACCAGGATGCCGTAATCGCGCCAGCCGGTGCGTTTTTCCCGCTCAATGTCCATCCCCACCGGTTGAAACCGGGCAAGGCAGGAACGAGGGGGGCGAGGTCCGATGTTCATGGCACAACCTCCTCTTCGATGGCCCAGTGCAGAATGGCCAGGGCGTCGGCGGCGTTGTCGTCCACCGGATGATGTCCCTTCCGGCGCATAGCCTCCATCACCTCGGCCTTGGAGGCGTTGCCCTTTCCTGTGGCGTGCCGCTTGATGGTCCCGACGGGTATGCCCTGGTAAGGAATATCGTGGTGTTCGCAAAAGGTGGTCAGGGTCGCCATAAACCCGCCGTAGGCGTGGGCGGCGG
>PEAO01000180.1:0-488 GCA_002753615.1 Magnetococcales bacterium DCbin2 | reverse complement strand
CTCCGCGAGCCAGTTCTTGAAGCGCAGATACCGCATGCCGCCGCCTTCGAAGCGACCGGGGCGGAACTCCATCACACCGCTGGTGATGGTGCCGTCGGGCTGGTGCAACGACCAACCAGTTTTGGATCCCAGGTCCAGGGCGAGGATCGCCCCTTTCCAGACCGCACCCGCGTGGGGCAAAGTTGTCACAGCCATGTCTACCTCCAATGGGTCGATGTGGTCAGGGTGACGGCGGTGTCCCGCCAAGAACGACGCCGTCACCCGCTTGATTGCTTCAGAATGTTTCATGTTGTCTTTGAATTATTGTAAGCCAGAATGGCCTATAGGGAATGAGCCTCCTCTGTCGTAGTACATCCATCTTATCAATCACCTTATCTTCCCCTTGATATTTAAGATTTGATCCCAACTGCGCCAGCTGCGCCAATGTGCGCCAGCTGCGCCAGTGCGCCACTACTTTTTCCCAAAACCCGATATTTCACTTTCCACAC
>PEAO01000179.1 GCA_002753615.1 Magnetococcales bacterium DCbin2 | reverse complement strand
ACTCCATGCAAAATTGCAGACCGGCTTTGGGTAAAAGACTCCCTTGATCCAGAGGTCGAAAAATTACGCATCCCAAGATAGGTGCGGTTTAGATCACAAAATACTTGGAGCAGGGAAACCTTTCTGCTAAAGCCAGCAAGCGAAGGTCAAAAGTGGCGGCACGAGATCTTTTTGTCTAGAATCAAAACCATGGGGAAAAAAATCCTCAGACCACTTCTTTTTTTTAATCGTTTTCCGGCCCTTGAGCATGGTTTCATTGGCCGAAACAAGCGTCCGACCTGGCGTAGTCAGGAAGACATGGCGTCAAACTTGCGGTAATTCCAAGTGACGCACTCAGATTGATGACTTTATCTTTTTCGGAGGGCCAGATGGCTGAACTATGGGACATACTGTGGAGTTCGTTTTTGGTCTTGTTTCTCATTGTCGTATTGATCCAAATAGGGCGGATCAGTCGATTGATCCTCCTCACCATCTGGAGCGAAAGCCTGATCTCATCGACTTTGATTGCCATGTTATCCGGGCTGGTCAGTATGGGTACCAACCTGATCGTGGCGATTTTCTCCATAGGCCTGTTCAAGCTCCCCTTCCAACCCGGCAGCTTTCCCGATGATCCCCGACGCTACCAGTTAACTACCGCTGACCGCACGGTCCTGAGGTTCCTGGTGTTCGTCCTCCTATTGGCACCCGTGCTGATTCTGTATGACCCCATCGTCCAGGAAAAGCGGATGATGAAAGCCTCACGGCACCCAGCAATGGAACACTCTGCCACCGTCATTGAGAGCCTCCCGATACAGAACCTTCCCAAAGAAGTCGTTCCCGTAGCCGCGAAAGTCACTCCTGAACCGACCACCGCCCCGGCCATGGCCCAGGAACCCGCACCCGCGCTCCCTCTGAGTACAGAAAACTCAAAGGGACCCATAACGCCGCCAGAGTTGGCCGTCGAAACAACCCTGGAGTCCACCCCTCAAAGTGAACCCGCACCCCCGACCCCTTTGGACCCAAAACAGACGAACTCTGTTTCCGAGCAAGCTGACCCTCAAGCACAACACATCACTTTTCAGACACCCGACGGCATCAAGGAAGGGATCGTGGAATTACACAAATACGGCTCCTATCTTGTAAAGGTGAACGGCGGCGGAAAAAAATGGATCCTGGAAAAAGATGTCGTGAAGCGTTAAACGGTCAATGGCCTCGACGGCGAGCGGAGAAGCACTCAAATTTCAGTAACCTTACGGGGTCTTTTCCAGCACGACTTCGTTGACAAAATAGATGACTGGAAAAGTACGCTTCCACACCTTGCTGAAGAAGTTTTCCATACGGGAACCATCACCGTACCGGATCGAATTTCCGACCGCCAACTCCAGGCGAGGGGCAGCAAGCCAGCGTTCCCCTTCCGTTGGGTGAGAAACACGGATGTAGGAATAATTATTGGCTTCAAATGTTTCCAAAACATTTCCTTGATTTCCAGGAGGTTGTTGGGATACTCCCAGCATACTGTTTGCCTGATCTACGCTGGGATGGTCTGGGGGTGGGGCGGCCTCGGCCATGGTAACCGCCAATAGGAACGGTATGGTCCATAAAATTCGCTTCCATAGGGGTGACAAGTATATGCTCATCAAAACAATCTCCCATTAACAGTCATTTACATTAAGAAATACAACGTTGGCAATTCTTTCCAGTGCGTTTTTCTTTCCTTTCCTTTTCTGTTATGCTGGTGTTACGTTCGGTGGCTTGGTAAAAATGGTCACGTTAAAGATACTTTCGCAGGACAATCTACCCATGTGTTGACTGACAATCCAGAAAGATTTTTCCCTGGTTGGTAACCGGAGTCAAGTTACTGACTGAAAAACCACATCGAGCAGCATTGAAGTCCATGGTAATGGAGATCAATATTTCGGAAAATATGGCTCCCGACAGCTTACACGATGGAATTCTAAAGTTATGATACATTTCTTTTCAACCATAGGTGGTCGGATACTGCTGCTCGTCGGAATCGTCAATATGCTGAGTATGGCAGGCATGGTCGCCTTCTATGCGGATCGGCAGGAAAAAAGCATTCTCATACAAAATGAGAAAAGCTTGAACCGAACTGCCGAAACAGCATCCCAGGGATTGCAGGCACTCATGTTACGTGGTGATGCAGACATTGCCCAAACCTATGCCGACAACCTTAAAAAAGTCAGTATGATCGAAGATTTTCGCATTATGCGTATTGACGGTAATGAAGCGTTTCATGATAATCAAACGATTTTATCGGTGAATGAACGGTTAGGAAAAGAAGAATTCCAAACCCGTGAAGAAGAAAAAATTATTAATGTTCTCCCTCAGGAAAATCAATATTTAAATAAGGTCGTCATGGAACGGCGGCAGGTAGCCTACACCCACCAGGAGAATGGCATTGACAAATTGACCTTTCTGCTGCCCGTCATTGCCGAACAAGCGTGTTATCGCTGTCACGACAAGCAGAAACCGATACGCGGTGTGTTGAAAATAACCACCTCGTTATTGTCGGTTCGTGAGGCAATTCAGGCGAGCCGTTCCCAGGCACTCCTGATATTGGTTGGCAGCGTTCTTGGTAGCCTCCTGGTGGTGGGAATCTTGATCCATTGGTCCCTGGTACAACGCATTAAAATGGTCACGGTGGCCATGGAAAAAATATCCCATGGTGATTTTACGCAAAGAATTCCAGTCACCGGACTACTGGAACTGGTCCATATGGCTGAAAGTTTCAACACAATGACCGTTGAGGTTGTTCGCGGCTATTCCCGTCTCACTGAGGAGCAGAATAAACTGACCACAGTGATCCGGTCAGCACAAGAGGCGATTATCGTTACTAATGCCGCAGGAAAAGTTGTCCTGATCAACCCCGCTGCCGAGCGCATTTTGGAAAAGACGCAGGAAACATTGGTCAATGAAGGATTTTTTTCGGTTGTTGATGACCCCGATTATGTGCGGCATTTTATTGCGCATAATGGAATGGGCACCCCAGACACCTTGGTTTACAAAAACCGAGTACTGAATTTTTTTGCAGCAACGATTTATAATAGCCAAAACCTTCCAATCGGCAGTGCCGCATTGATTCGGGACATCACCCAGGAAAAACGCTTGGAGGAGAGATTAAGGCTTCTCTCTTATACCGATAAATTAACCGGACTCTATAACCGTCGTCGCATGGAAGAATTATTGGAAAAAGAATACGACCGTGCTCGCCGTTACAGCTTGCCCCTATCGGTACTTTTCTTCGACATAGACCATTTTAAAAAATTCAACGATACTTACGGCCACGATATGGGGGACAAGGTATTGGAAATGGTTGGCCGGCTCGCAAAAGATCATTGTCGCAACGTCGATTACCCTTGCCGATATGGTGGAGAAGAATTTTGTATCATCCTGACCGATACAGAGGAACGAGGAGCCTTTCTGGCTGCCAACCGATTTCGACAAACATTGGAATCCACCATCATTGAAGATGAAATCCATGTGACCTGTAGCATTGGTATCGCAACATTTCCAGGGGTCGTTTGCGTCGGATGGAAAGAATTTCTCAAGTTGGCCGATAATGCACTCTATGAGGCAAAAGCACAGGGTAGAAACCGCGTGATCCAATGGCAGCCCGAAATAACTCCGAAAAAAGGCTAAGACCCCTTCTTTCTTTTTAATAGTTTTTTTTGGTGGGCAATAAATTATTGAATATCAACACGCCCTAGACGATCAGGGCTGCTTCGTTCATCGTTCATTAAAATGGCGTTCCACATCCATACTTTCATGCAAAACACGAACAATCTCAATTTGGTCCTGTGTCAGCACTCGGTAAAAGACGAAATGTCTTCCAGCATGGTACTTCCGATAGCCGAAGCGAATGAAACCACAATCTTGCCCTTTGAGTGGATCGACAACTAAATCTTGAAAGCATCGGTCAAGCATCAGCAGGTAGCGGTTGCGCTGTTCCCGTCCCCATGTGCGTTCGGTATAATGCCCAATCTTCCGTAGGTCGTCCCACGCCTGATTTGTAAGGACGAAACCGAGCATCAACTTGCGTTCTCTCCATCGAGTTCCTCAAGAAGTTTGTTCAAAGAATAATCTGCCCTACCGCTCATTTCTCCTTCTTGAAGGGCTTGCTGCAAAGCGGATCGTTCTAACTCCTGCTTCTCCAAAAGCCACAGACCGGCGCGGATGGCCTCGCCTGTTGTCCCAAAACGGCCATTGGCAATCTGTCGAGAGATGAATCCCTCGAAATGCGGGCCAAGAGTGACGCCGGTATTTTTCTGCATGAGAGACCCTCCTTTGTGGCAATTTCACCATAGAATACCTTCTCATGGTACTACAGACAGGTTCCCGTGGAAACTACCACGTTTCTGACCGCAAGGCCGACAAGGTGTTTCTGTTTGTCGTTCCGATTCTGATGTGAATGTCAATACACCCTAGAGCGTGTTGATATTCAATAAAATTATTAAAAGAAAAAAGGGGTCTGGGGGATTG
>PEAO01000178.1 GCA_002753615.1 Magnetococcales bacterium DCbin2 | reverse complement strand
CAATCCCCCAGACCCCTTTTTTCTTTTAATAATTTTTAGATGGATGACAAACCAAGGACAACTCTGGGAACATGATGGCAATCTTTGAGCGTTTCCACCGCCACGTAACCAGCCTCATGAAACAAAGCCATCACTGCATTTTCCTGGCGCGAATCAATCTCCAGTGCCAACACCCCACCCAATTTGAGAACATCCCGGGCAGACGGAATGATACGTCGGATCAGTCTCAGCCCATCCACACCGCCATCCAAAGCCAAATGCGGTTCATGAAGCCAAATTTCCGGTTGTAAACCGGGCAGTTCACCCTGGGCAATATAGGGAAGATTGGAAACAATGGCATCAAAAACATACGGCACCGAAAGAGCTGCCAACAAATCCGATTCAATCCATTGGACTCTCTCATCAACCGCCAACCGTTGCGCATTATGGACGCAGACACCGAGGGCTTCCCGGCTGATATCCAAACCCACACCCTCCGCCTGGGGGTACTCCTTGAGAAGGCTGATCAACAACGCCCCAGAACCACACCCTACTTCGAGAAACCGCAAAGGTTCATCCCGGTGGACATAACGGCCTAAAACGCTCTCCAGCAAGGTCTCCGTCTCGGGACGGGGAATAAGAACATGGCGATTGACCACGAAGGTCTCTTTCCAAAAATCTTTCTTCCCGACAATGTAGGCAACCGGTTCGCGGGCTTCGCGACGCTTGAGATAAACCTTGAAGGCACTGAGTTCATCCTGGGTCAGGGGACGGTCAGGATCCAAAAACAACCCAATGCGCTGGAAATGAAGGGTATCGGCAAGAAGAATTTCAGCATCCAGTCGCGGAGAAGCAACGCCCCGTTTGGCCAACCAAGAACTGCTCCATGGCAGCAGTTTTCGGACAGTCCAAACGGGGGTACTCAAAGGGGAAGACTAACGCAGACGTTGATCGGTTGTCAGAGAGGCAACCTTGGTGCCGCCCGACTTCAACATAGCCAATAATGGCGATGTCTTGGCCCTAAAGTCGCCGATATATTTCTGGCTTACCGGATCGGCAGCGGCCATCTGCACCGACAACGGATCGACCTGCTTATCATAAACACGAACTTCATAGTGCAAATGCGGACCCGTGGTAGCACCTGTCATCCCAACTTGGCCGATCACCTGACCTTGCCTGACACGGGTTCCCGGTCGTATGCCATTGGAATAACGATGCAAATGGGCATAGGCCGTCGTATACTTGCCGTTGTGACGAATCAAAATCAACTTGCCAAAACTACTCTTCACCGCGGCATGGGTCACAACACCATCCGCCGCTGCACGTACTGGAGTCCCCATGTCCGCCGCATAGTCAACACCCTTGTGTGCCCGGGTAAACCCAAAAACCGGATGCTTGCGGTTGGAAGAGAACAATGACGAAATACGACGGAAATCCACAGGGGCACGGATGAACATCTTGCGAATGCTCTGTCCATCCGCCTCATAATAGCCCGACTCACCTTTGGGGCTGGTATAGTAAACCACGCGATGGGCCTTCCCCTGGTTGATGAATTCCGCAGCAATGATGCGGCCATCACCCGAACGTTTACCTTCGTGATACCTGACCTCGCGCACCACCGAAAAACTGTCCCCCGCACGAATATCGCGAGCAAAGTCGATATCCCACTCAAACAAATCCACCAAGGCAGCCGATTGGGAATGCGTCAAACCAGAACGACCGCCAGCCGCAAACAATGAACCATCGGTCCTGATGGTCCCGGAAACGGTCTCCATACGGCTGTGAAAGACCTTCTTTTCAATCTTGGGGACAAAGCCATTGTTGCCATCACTGCGCAACCAAAAGATGCTCTCGTCGTCCACAGGGTAGGACAGGGCCAGGAGCAAACCTTCCGGCGATAAATCCACATTCAAAATCTTACCAGGCTGAAGCATACGGGCCAGATCGTACACCGGCCTAGAAGCCCTGGCGACCTCCATGGCAATGGTTTCATCAATGTTGCGGGAGGCCAAAATCCCCGTCAGATAATCCCCAGACTTGACTTTGATGGGAATCGAACTACCGGCAGGTGCCGATTTCGCGTCACCCTCGGTCAAACCCGCCAACTCCACCGCCCCCTGGGATTGCGCAGCAACTTGACCATTGGCCTCCGGCGAAATAACCGCTGAAAGCTGACCGTCAACTTTTTGATCAGAATTCGGCAAACTGGCACTCGTGTCGCTGGACAAGCTTGCAACGCCAATATCACCTTTTTCAACGGCACCTTTGAAATCGCCCTGTTCCATCCTCTTGACGACCAGGGTAGCCCCCTCGTCCATGGGATAAGCCACCGAAATCAGTTGGCTATTGCGATCAAACGTCAGCTTGACCAGTTTGCCAGTCTGCAAATTGGCCGAAAGATTAAAAACGGGCCGGGCACCACGCGCTATGGCATAAATCGTCCTCAACGAGATGTTCTGCCGTTGCAACACCGACGACAAAGTATCTCCCCTGGAAATACGCTCGATAACGACTTGGTTGTGTTCAGGAAGCAACGGACGGGCACGATCCAAGCGCACCGACGGATTGCGCAAGGAGGCTAAATGGATAGACTCCTGTGCCGACAACGCACCGCCATCGGCCCGGGCAGCGGTCGGAGACGTATCACCAGCCGCGCCGCGACTCTCCCCTGCATGGCCAGGGTCAGTCTGGATCTGGGTATGCGATAACTCCGTGCGCAATAACCAGCCGAGGTAATCCGTCCCCCCTCCCCCAGAGGTACTGGCACTCAAGACACCGTGCGTCGCGATCAACCCAACGGTCACAATTCCGAAGAGCAACGTCGGGAACTTCTTCTCCCGCGACTGCTTTTCCACCCTTACAGGTTTGGTTCGGATCCTCGTGGCGCAGGTTCGATTGTTTCTGATTCTTGTAGGTCCAGAAAGCATACGTCCTCTTTTTTCAAGTCACCAATTTGACGATAAACCCCGTGGGTCGGCATTTTTGACGAATAATGCAATTTAGGGTCCGTTTTTTTTCAGCGACGAAAAGATTCCTGACAATTCGCTACGAATGATGTTTCCTTCCCCAAGTGAAACGCCAAGCAAAAAGGAGTCAACAGTTATGGCAATTCATTCCCCCTGTCAAGGTTCTGTTACAAATTAATCGCAACCAGGGTTCCAGATCGGCCAATGCACGCTGTGCCAACAGGGGCTTGCGTTGCTTTTTTGACGTTTTATCCGTCAGTGGTGGAAACAGGCCAAAATTCACGTTCATCGGTTCAAATGTCTTCTCCGGCTTCTGGGTGACATGATTTAAAAGCGCACCAATAGCGGTTGTTGGGGGGGGGCGTTGGGGCAATTGGCCATGGCGCAACTGCTCGGCCATGAAAACACCGGCCAGCAACCCGGAAGCTGCCGATTCCACATAACCCTCGACACCGGTAATCTGACCGGCAAAAAACAATTCGGGCCGATGGCGCAATCGCAAATAGGGGTCCAAAACCAGTGGACTGTTGATGTAGGTATTGCGATGCATCGCCCCCAACCGTTCAAATTCAGCCTCTTGCAACCCTGGAATCATCCGAAAAATACGTTTTTGTTCGGGCCAGGTCATACGAGTTTGGAAACCAACCATATTCCAGAGAGTTGCCGACTGGTTATCCTGGCGTAGCTGAACCACCGCCCATGGTCTGCGTCCGCCATCGTGGGGGTTGGCCAGACCGACGGGTTTCATGGGACCAAAGCGCAGGGTATCCAGGCCACGGGCGGCCATGACTTCGATGGGGAGGCACCCTTCAAAAAATGGGATATCTTTCTCAAATTCATGCAATTCTGCGGTCGCTGCGCTGTGCAGACTGGTGACGAAGGTCTGATACGTTTCGCGGTCCAGGGGACAATTGATATAATCATCCCCCCCTTTGTCATAGCGGGATTGTTTCCATGCCTGCCGCATGTCGATGGATTCGGTGGCGACGATGGGGGCCAGGGCATCAAAAAAGAAAAGCCGATCCTGTCCCAAATTTTTCTCCATCCAGGGGATGAGCGTGTCGGAGGTCAGGGGGCCGGTGGCGATGATGCACGGATGGCCGACAGGCGGCTCATGGCAATCCATGGTAGTCAGGGTGATGTTGGGATGATTTTCTATTTGGTGATGTATCAATGCGGAAAAGTTCTCCCGATCCACCGCCAGTGCGCCACCTGCTGGGACACGATGGGCATCTGCGGCGGCCAGGATAAGGCTGTTCAAACGCCGCATCTCTTCGTGTAACACGCCGACGGCATTGCGTTCGGGGTCACCACCGCGCAGGGAGTTGGAACAAACCAGTTCGGCGCATAGACGGGTTCGGTGGGCGGGGCTTGATTTCAGGGGACGCATTTCCAGCAGGGTGACTTTGATCCCCCGTTGCGCCAATTGCCATGCCGCTTCCGCACCGGCGAGTCCGGCACCGATCACTTGGGCGGAGATGTTATTTTCCGGCATGATTCAATCCTTTAGGATAAAAAAACGATTAAAAGAAAAAAGGGGTCTGGGGGATTGCCCCCAGGGTTTTGATTTT
>PEAO01000088.1 GCA_002753615.1 Magnetococcales bacterium DCbin2 | reverse complement strand
GGGTGGCGTTCTGGACGGTGCCGGAGACATGATCCCGGATTTGCTGCCCCTGGGTTTCTAGCGATTGTGCCAACGGTTGCGTCGCCTTTTGGACGGCATCGGTGACATGGTCCATCATCCGCTGCCCTTGGGCTTCCACGGCGCGTGTCAGGGGTTGGGTGGCGTTTTGCACGGCCATTGCACCGTGTTCCATGATGTGCCCTGCATGATCCTCTACCGCTTGCATCACCGGCTGGGTCGCCGATTGGATGGAACGGTCCATGTGTTCCAGGATCCGCCCCGTCTGGGTCTCCACGGTGCGCAACAACGGCTGATGGGCCAGTTGGATGGTATGTCCCATTTGTTCCAGGATCCGTCCCGCCTGGGATTCCACCGCATGGAGCAACGGTTGGCTGGTGTGTTGCGCGGTAAAACCGACATGTTCCACGACCCGCCCTGCCTGGGTCTCGACGGTGCGTAATACAGGCTGGATGGCGGACTGGATGGAACGATCTACATGGGTGGTGATATGACCCGCCTGGGATTCCACCGCATGGAGCAACGGTTGGTTGGCATTCTGAACGGTGATCCCCACATGTTCCATGATCCGTCCCGCTTGCGTCTCCACGGCGTGCAAAAGCGGGTGGGTCGCCGAGGGGAGCAAACGGTTGAGATGTTCCACCATTCTCCCCCCCTGCCCCTCGATGGTGTGGTACAGGGGTTTGGTGGCATTCTCGATGGTGATCCCCACATGGTCCATGACCCGCTGCGCCTGGGTGTCGATGGTGTGGCCCAGGGGTTGTGTCGCCCCCTGAATGGAACGGTCCAAATGTTGGATCACTTGCCCCCCCTGGGTCGCCACCGCTTGCGACAACGCTTGGGTTGCTGTTTCCAGGTCGCTCCGTTGTACCTGGTTGGCGGCGTGATGATCCAGTGCCCCAAGGAGCGGTTCCAGGCTGAAATGCTCCGCATGGTTTTCAATCTGTTCGGCCAAGGCGGCGCGTAGGGCTTCCAGGTGTTGATCCGCGATGAAACGGGCTTCGTTGCCAACCGCCTCCTTGAACTTGTCCAGATAGGCCATGGTCTGGGATTGTTGCCCTTCCAGGCTGTGGGTGAGTGCGGAAATCGTCTGTTGCAGATCGTCATGCCGGGTGAGATTTTCCAACTGCTGCTGCAACAATGCCCCGTGGGCGGCGATCACTTCGGCCCCTTCCTGGTGGATGACCGTCACGACGGTCTCAATCTGACGCCCCAGATTTTCGTTGAGACGGCCCAGCGTTTCATCCCATGCCGGTTGATGGTCGCCCCTCACGGTTGCAACCGCCGGATTGGTTTGTTGGAATATATTCAGAAGATCTCCCTGGGCCTCGCGGAGATGGTCGGTCTCCTGGCGGAGTGCCGCCAGCATCTCTTCCATCCGCCGGTGCAGTCCGCCGTTCATCTCGTTCAGCGTCTTGAGCAACGGATCCAAGGTGTGTTCGGATGTCGTAGCGTCGTCGCCAAACCGTTGCCGCAGCCATTGGTGCTGATGGGTGGCCGTTTGCGCCAATTCTTCACGGAACAACCGCTGCATCCCCTCCAGAATCTCTGGAATGGTTTGGTTTTTGGTCGCAATCGCCTCGCGGGTCAGCCGGGATGTCTCATCGATGTGGTTGGCCAGGCCATCGAGTGCCCCCGTCATCCCCTGGCCCGTCTCTTCCAAGCGATCCAGGCGGGCATGGAGTCGGGTCTGTTCCTCGGCAAATAGATGGCTAAGCCTCTCCGCCTCTCCCTGGAGCGCGTTCAACAGGGGGTCCAACGAAAGCTTTTGCACCAGTTCACCCGTGGTATCCTGAAGCAACTCCCGCACCGCCTGTTGGCGATTTTCGGCAGCCTGTGCCATCTCCCCCTGGATAATGCCCATAACGTGTTCCAATTGCCCCGATAACCGCAGACTTTCATCATGCAATGCCTGCCGCAGTGCCTCCAGGGATCGGGTGGTCCCGGTGTCGTCCGGCGTCGCCACTTCGAGCGTGGTGAGGGCGGCGCGCCAATCCTCTTCCATGGCCGCCATCCGCCCGTAAAGGGCCTCCTGAAACTGTTCCATCTGTTGGGACAGGGCAACCCTTTCCTGTTGGATGGCCTGGAAGATGGGAGCCAACGTGGTTTGCGTATCATGCGGGGGTTCGACCGTCGGTTGGTCCCCCGCCATCGGTGTGGTGATGGCATCCTGAATATCTTCCAGGGTCGCTTTCAAACTCTGGGTGGTTTTTTCCTGCTCGGAACGAATTTTTTCAAGCAATCCATCCCAATCCAAGGTATGGCGGACGGTCTCTCCCAGATGCGCCAACCCCTGGGTCAGATGTTCTTCCATCCAGGCGGCGGTGGGATGTTGGGCGATGGCTTGACGAATCTGGTCGCCTTCTTCGCGGATCGATTGCAGCACCGGCGCAAAATTGGGTGTACTCAGGGATAATTGCCGGACGGTTTCCTGAATTTGCAGAAGTTTTTCGCCAAACGCCTCCAATACAGGTTCTATCCTTGCGGGTTCCCCTTGGGGGAGATGTTCCTCCCGGTGATCGGAAAGGGTGGCAACCTGAAGGGTCGTCCGCAATTTGAACACCTCATCCATCATGGACTGAAGCATCGGTTCCATGAGGGTGGGGGTATGGCGGGTCGTCTCCTCCAGCCGTTTCAACGCCTCTTCGATCGGATGCAGGTTGGGCTGTTCGGGGGTGGATTGCTGGATCCTTCCGGTGAGCGATTCTTGGAGATGGTGCAACTCCTGGCGCATAGAATGGATGACGGAATCCAGATCGGGTGGTTCGGGGGGGGTGGGACGGATTGCTTCAAGAATACGTTGGAGTTCTTCGTGTACCGACTGAACGAGAGGTTCGACCAGGGCTTTGGCACTGGTGGCCTGTTGCAAGTGGAGCCGCATTTCGGCGTTGGAGGCTTCCACGGAGGTGACGGTAGCGTGACCCAATTGGGCGAGGGGGACCATCTGTTCGCGCAGTTCGGCCAACAGGGATTCCTGGGTTTTCTGATGATGGGCGTTTTCGCGGCGGGTTTCGTCAACGCATTGACGTGTCACCTGTTGGATCATCCCCCCCAGGTGTTGATCCAGGTCGGCAGCCAACTGGGCCGATACAGAGTCGGCCAGTTGGGGCCATTGTTCCCGGAGATCCTGCCGCAGTTCCGTGTTGTGATGGACGTTGGCGATTTGTTCCAACACCAGGGCTTCTCGGGGAACCTCTTGAACGAAACGATCCAGCAGACCTGCCATGTGGGTGAGACGATTTTCCAGCAGTGACATGTGTTTGCGTATGACCGCCGAGAGCGTCATCGCACAGACGATACCCGCGATGGCGGTCAAAAACTTGAAGGAGGCGACCTGAAACAGGTGTTGAATGGCTTGAAAGGAAGGACCATCGGTGTTGGAAAGCAGATCCTCGGAGGAGATGTGAATGGCGACGATGAGGCTGAAAAAGGTGAAAACCAGCCCGGTATTGGCCAGATGCGCGGGGATGGACGCAAAGGCTTTCAATTCGGAAAAAGGGTGACCCAACCCTTCAAGATTCAGGTGCTTCCCGGCGGCGTCGGATGATTGAAAAGATGCGGTTTTTCCCGAGAGAAACAGCGTTGAGCGATAACTGCGCCAGGCGGTGGTCAAGGTGGCGTTGTTGGCGAGGGTGGTATCCAGGGTCTCCAGGTTTTTGGCAAACTCCAGCGGCGACTGGATCCGGGAGAGGGCGGCGATGGCATCCTGAAGTCCTTGATGCATAGGGATGACCCGTGTTCGCAAGCGCACCAGGGAAAACAGACCCCACAAGACGATCAGGGCCGAAACACCCCAGGGGATTCCCGGTAAGTTGATCAGATTGGCGAGCCATTCAAACATCCGTCACTCTCCACTGGAGCCTTTGGTTCAAAAATACCACCGAAAAAAGTGGACACGCAAAAATTAAACCACGTCAGACTGTTCACATTGAAAAATATCGTCATCCAGACAGGCCGTTGCGATGACATGGTTGCCCGTCCCCAGAAACTCAATCTTCTCAAAGGCGATTCCGTTGGCCAAGGCAATGCCACGTCCATGGGTATGAAACAGCCGTTCCAGATCAAACTTTAAAAAGGGCTTCCAGTCAAATCCAGCCCCCTCGTCACGGATGGAAATGAGAATTTTCCCCCCCGACTTTTCGTAGATAACGTGGACCCGTTTATGACGGTTCTCTTCGAGAAGCATTCGGCGTTTCACCTCCGTTTCCCAATCGGAAGGGTCGGCCAGTTGCGATTTATCTTCGTAGGTGATCCCTAGATTACCGTGTTCCACCGCATTGAACATCAGTTCTCGTAACCCAATGACAATATTTTCCCGATCCTTGCAAGGACAGGAGAGCATGACGGCCAGATAATCGGCCTCTGCAAGGGTTTGAAAACTGAAGAAACCTTTATCCAGGAGTTTCAGGGTGTTTGCCGCCGCCCGTGTCCGTTCCAGGAGAACCCGGTGTTGCTGATAATGGTGAATGGCGGCATAGGCGATGGCCATGAGGGTTTCCCGGTGAATGGGCCGGGTCAGATAGTAATAAGCACCGACTTCAAGACCTTTGGCAATGTCGTTGTTGGCATCCTTGGAGGTGATGAATACGACGGGGATATGCTTGGTTTTTTGCGACAGTTTCAACGCCTCGCATACTTCCAATCCGGTAATCCCCGGCATGACGATATCCAGAAGGATCAGATCCAATGGCTGGCTCTTGGCGGTCTCCAGGGCTTCCTGGCCGCTGGTGGCAAAAAACAGGTCGTGTTCATCGCCCAGGGCGGCACTGAGAATTTTAATGTTGGTGGCAACGTCATCGACAATCAGGACTTGCCATCGCATACTTTTATCGGACATGAACAGTCGAACCCTTCTGTTGAGCGTTGATTCTGGTCGGTGATGCTGCCAAGTACCGAACAAACATTGTTAAAATGGCCATCATTTAACCTTATTGGCCGGAGGCCGTCGGATGAAGGTTGGCCTGGATCCCTGTTGGTCGAGTGGTGCGAACGGGGTGTGGTTTTCCACCGGCTTGGTTGACGGCGGCGGGGCGGGGCGTTTCCCCGGACCCCCTTCCCCAGGGGATAAAACCCCCTTAAAATCCTGAAAGGCAACCATCCGGTCCTGGATCTCCATCGCCTGTGCTTTCAACTGATCCAAGGTGTCAAGATTGCGTTGGGAATAGGGGTGTTCCGATTGCAGAATGGTCTCCATGACATGGATGATGGCGTCGGCCTCTTTGGGGGCCTGGTCGAGAATGGATCGGTTCAGATGATGGTTGAGCATGACCGCTTGGGATGGAAATCCTTTTTTGCGATAGCTCATTTCGCGCATCTTCATGCGCATGATCGTCTGGCTGATGTCGTTGAAAATTTGTCTGAGTTCCATCAGACGGGTATCCATGGCACTGGCCATGGCCTCCATTTCCCGGATCCTTTTTTCCTCCTCCAACTTTTTTTTAAGCTCCTCCGCCTCTTTGACCTGGACGATGAGGAGGCGGGCCTCTTCCAAAAGATGTTGACTCTCCTCCTCCAGTGCCAATCCGGTGATAACATGCTGATCGGAATGGCGATCCCGGTTATTGTCGATGACCTTGAGCACTTCCAGAATCTGGGTTGTGTTCAGGTTCATCCGGGATTCCATGCCATTGAGGGTTTCCAGAAAATCGGCCTGAGATCCGGTGCCGGCCAGGGCGGGAATCATCCCCAGGCTTTCCAGGAGACTTTGCTCGAATTCCATGAGCCGGGCTTCAAAAATGGCAAAACGCCCCCGCCACGCATCGGTCATGTGTTGGTCGTATTTTTTCTTGATATCGACGATGGGGTAGTAACTGTTTTCAAAGATGGACGGGATGGTCACATCCAGAAGCGATTGCAGTTCCGGTTGCAGTCTGGCAATCAAATTTTTCAGGTTGGATGAGCGGGCCAGGCTGTGAACAAACTCCTTGCGCCAGTTGTAGAAGGAGAGTGGAAAAAAAGTGGGTGGTTTTTGGATGGGTTTGAAAAAAACCAAGCTGATACCCTGGAGTATGGCACTGGGAAGATGGCCAAGTTGCAGGGGGCGTAAGGAAAACCGAGAGTTTGGGGAGTTCGGGGGCGGAGTCTCCCGATCTTGGGTGGTCTCTCCGTCGTCGGTACTGAGGGCATCGAGTTGTTTGGAGTAGGCTTTGACGATGCGGTTCACCTGATCCTTGGTGCGTTGGGCATTGTTGCGAATTTCGATGCAGGTTTCCGTCAGCACAGGACCGCTATTGCCGGGTGTTTTCCCAGGTTCGAGAAAAAATGCGGAATACCATTGTTCCAGAATATTTTTATGGGGATGGATCAAGCGGTTCAAGGCGTCCAGACGCACATTGAAGGCGCGGGTCCAGCCGGGGCGGTTCAGAAGAAACATCCCCATGAACCACAAAATCAACCCTTCGATCAGGTTGCGATCATGCGGATTTTTGACCTCGGCGTTCAAGCGTTCGACCTGTTGGTGAAACCGCATTTCCACTTCATTTTTGGTCATGGGTGACCGTTCCCCCAGGACGGCGCGGGAGTAGGGGGAATCGAGGAGTTCGTTGCCGATTTGGGTGAATTGTTTTTCCCACAAGGTCAATTCATCGAGGAGTACCTTGACCGATTCCAGGTCACGGCGACCATGCCGGGCGACGGAGCGGGCAAACAAAATGGGGTCGGCCAGGTCCATACTGATGGAAAGAATGAGGATGGTGGTCAGGAACAAACCTCCGGCGGCGGCACCATAGCGTTCCATCAGGAAAAAGCGTAATTCGG
The DNA here is from genome assembly GCA_002753615.1 of Magnetococcales bacterium DCbin2. Lineage (GTDB taxonomy): Bacteria > Pseudomonadota > Magnetococcia > Magnetococcales > UBA8363 > UBA8363. Next base: position 7,106 of record PEAO01000088.1, on the reverse strand, counting down.
CGAAACTTTTATGGCGGGCTTCGGGGATCATGCCGTCACGCAGTTTGTCGATGGCTTCGATCCTGGGGACGTTCATGCTGGCGGTGATCACATAGTCTCCCGGTTGAATATTGCCCGACCGGTCGATCTTGAGGAGAATATCCAGGTAGGCTTTGGTCACCGCGTGCAGATCCTCCACCACGGTTTGGTAGATATCTTTGGAGGTCTCCAGGTCGTGGATAATGTCCGTGACCAGGGCATTGATTTGATAATGTTCCACCGCCAGCAAACGTTTGATTTCTGCGATGGAGTAACCGGAAAAGTTGGTCAGGGATTCCAGGATAGCGAGGCGACTGGCAATGGCGGTTTCGGTTGTGTCCAACTGGTTGACGTATTCGTTGCCGATGAGCCTGATTTTTTGCTGCACGGAGGTATGAAAATCGATGGGTGTTTCGGTCAGCATGACATCGACGGATTGGGAGAAGGGGGTGTTGTGCGAAAGGTTGACATCGGAAACACCAGGTTCGTAGCCGCCAAAAATGATGAAATGTTTGGCCCAGTAGCGGGGGCCTTTGCGGGCATCACCGCTGGAAGCGAGTCCTTCCGCTTCATCGTTGGGGATATTTTCCAACATGGGGATGAGGGTGGCGATATTTTCGTCCAGTACTGCTTTGAGGTCGAAGAGGGAGTCCGGGTCGATGGAGGCGGCAAAGAATCGGTTACCGAGGGCTTCCTGAATCCCTTTGCGGATTGTTTTGGTTTGTTGGGCCAGGTCTTCCCGTTTGGAGAAGATGGAGACGATACCGTCGTAATTGGTTTTGATAGAGAGGGTGGTGAGTATCAGGGCCAGAATCATCCATCGTGGATTATGGAAAAAGGCGTTGCGGATGCCGACAAAGACCTTTCCGGTATCGGCGATGGCGGCAAACATGCGGGTTTTAAAATCCAGGATGGCCGAGGAGAGGGTGACGCCGAGGAACAGGGCGACGAGGTAGCGTCGTCCTTCGCCATCTTGCCCGGAAAAGGTCATTTGGATGAAATCTCCCAGATCTTGGGATTGCAGCAGATCGTTGACGCCTCTGTAGGTGGTGTAAGATGACCCGATGAACAGAAGGATGGCCAGGGGCGGTCGGGTGAGGATAATCCATTTGGCGATGGTTGCGTACAGATTGGCAAAAAATCCACCAAACTCTCTGGGACGGTTCCAGATTTCCCGCAGCGTGGGGGAATAGCGGACTGGGGGGGGGAGTTTGGGGAGTCTGGAGCGGGATTCCTGGGCGAAAAAGGAGAACAACCCTTTTAATGTGGATTGAAAAACCAGCCGGGTCAGTTCGTGGAAGGGGTTATGTTCCAGACTGTTTTCCTGACCGACGGCGATTTGATCACGGAAATGTTTCAGATGGCGGATGGTTCCATCACTGCGTTTGTTGCCGGGATCATGGGTTTGGTCGGCATCCAGATTTTTTTTAAAATCGGAGACGATGGCGTTGATTCTGGTGCGGTCATTGGGGAGGATGATGACCGGCAGCACTTTGCGCAGTTCCGCTTTGGCGCGTTCGGGCCGGTCGGCGGATAATTCACTCAGGGTTGTGGAAGCGGTGCTTTGGCGTTGGTTGTGTTGGGCCTCGGTTGCCTCGGAGGATTCCGGCGCACTGGGCGGCTCCAGGAAGAGGCTGCCAGAAGCACTGGTCTCTCCACGGAAGAAGTCATCGACCAAGCCGCCATAGAGCTTGAGTAAATCGTCATTGGACATAGGGAATCCAGAGATCTTTCGCCATGAGAGACCATGGGTTCATCAAGGTGGTATGCGCGACGATAGGCGGCCTGACCAAGCGGGTATCCATATGAAAATTGTATCATCGCCCATACGACTTCCGAAAGAGCGTTTGAGTCGATAAGGGTCAATTTTTCGCGGGAGGTTTGGTTATTGGGTTGGGGCGGGGGGTGTCTGGTCGGATGGTTTAAGGGTTTTGGGTGGGGGTGGCGGGTTGCAGGGAGACCCAGCTATGGAAATCTTTTTCTCCCATATCGACGGCGATATCGGTGGTTACGTAGCCGGGATGGGCGGCGCGGAGGAGATAGCGTCCTTTGGGGAGGGGCATTCCCGACAGATAAGGCTGTGGATGATTCAGGAAGACCACTTTGGCCCCTGGAGGGGTGAGATCCAGTCGGAATTTTTTGGGTTTGGGTTCATCCCAGAGGATGTTGGTTTGGATGGTTTCGCCGCCGATGACCTGAACGGGGATAGTTTTTTCACCGAGGCCTGGAAATTGAAGGGTGAGTTGGTGATCGCCCTCGGCGAGATTTTCAGCACGCATGGGGGATTTTCCCAGGGGGTTGCTATCCAGTGCCAGGGTGGCCCCTTGCGGTTGGGTTTCGATGATGAGGGTTCCGGTGAGCGTTCCAAGATTGCCGGCGCGACTGGCCATGATGAGTGTGGCGACATTATTTTGGTTGGCGACGATCTCAAAATTGCGGGTTAGGGAACGATATCCCATGTGTCGGGCACGGAGGCTGACTTGGCCAAGGGGTGGTTTCTTGATCAAAAACGGGGCAATGCCCATGGGGACGCCATTGACCAGAACCTCGGCCCCGCGTGGGATGACTTTGACGAGGAGTGTGGTTTCGCCCCCCTGATCATCGCCGGCCATGGCGGGGGACGGGGAGAAAAGAAAAAACAGGGCCATGAGCATGGGGATAGGCACGGGTGTTCTCCGATGACGGTGAAAATTATACCCTGTCTGCGAACACCTCGTCCAATGACTGGGCATCCACAAACCGTAGCCCCCATTCTTCCAAGGTCGGCAGATCGGCCTTGGTCATTTTTTCACTGACCCATTCCGGCACGGCACCAAAACGACGTTGCAATAGGCGTGTCAGCATAGTGGCCTCACCTTCTTTCCGCCCCTTTTGCTCGCTACGCTGCTCAATGTCTTTCGACCATTTCTCGATGTGTGTTGGCCACATGTTCATCACCTCTTCAAGATCTTCGGGAATGGGGATCAGTGAAATCGGCCCCTTGAGTCGCGCCATGCCTACAGCCAATAACTCTCGGAACAACTGTTTTACCGGCGGGCCATCTGGATGTTTTGCAAGCCAAGCCATCAGGTCACGGCTGGCATCCAGAATCGACTCTGGGCTGACGGGGTGTCCCATCCGCATGAAAATGGCCATCAAAGATTGCCGACCTTTCAACGCCTCATCTGGGAAACGTCCCTCATCAATGACATAGTAACGCATCTCCGGTTGGAATTGCCACAAAGGAGATCCATCGGGCAGCCGAATCAGACTCCGTAAACTGGTGGGGGCGGTCCACCTCGGTTCGCCATTGAACAGTAAAATCGGCAGGATCGGCGGTAAGCCATCCGTAGGTTTCAATTTTCGCTCATCCACCAATTGCTGATACAACAGACCGGCATAGACATCCAGACGCAGCACCATCCATTCATCGATGGTGGACTGGAACTCCAGAATCAACAGCACAAACAGGTTACCACCGGCGCGGGTGGGAATCTCCCACACAACGTCTCCCCGCCTACGCTGTCCCGTCTGGGCGGTGAATTTGGTATTCAGGCGTTTCATTCGCGGCAGGTCAAGTTCTGCCAGAATGGCGGGATCCAAAAAATTCATCAATAAATCCGCCACCATCTCGGGATGAGAGAAAAGACGGTGGTAGATCGAGTCGGATGTGTTGGCGTCAGTCATGGACGATCATCGCGCCAGATTCCTCTGGTAGGCAGTGTGTGGCGACGTTATTTTGAGCAGGGGGGATAGGCACGGGTGTTCTCCGGTGACTTAAAATGGTTTATTCGTAGCGTCGATACTCGCGCATAGGATAGATCATCGAACGGGGGGCGTTCAACGATGATCCTGCCCGGAAGCGGCTTCAAGGAGGAGATCGCTAGGCGTATGGGTACGACCAAGAGTGCTGTCTCCCGCCTGGAGTCATCCCTGGGAGACAGTCGGCATTCCCCGTCCATCGCCACGTTGCGCAAGTATGCCCAGGCCGTCGGCTGCCGTGTGGAAATTCACCTCGTCCCCCGCTAAAAAACCAGGAAATCATTGACGATCAGCCAATACACCGATAGGTTATCTTCGTCCGTTTCTGGGAACACCTGACAGAGGAGAATAGGATGGACGCCATCGCAACCGCCATAGAAGTACAAGTCCGCAAGCTGAGTCCGTTGATGCGACTGGAATTGGTGGATGCTATTTTGAGCAGCCTGGACGAACCGGATCGGGAAACGGACCGATTATGGTCCCAGGAGGCCGAGGAGCGTCTGGCGGCCTATCGTCGGGGGGATATGAAGGCGATTTCTCTGGATGACGTTCTGGCCAAGTACCGATGATCCGCTTCCTCGAAGCCGCCCAGCAGGAACTTGACGAAGCGGTGGCTTTTCATGAAGGGCAGGTTATTGGCCTTGGCCGGGCGTTCCTGGACGAGGTGTTGGCGGCCCTGGAATTGGTGCGCCGTTACCCAGCGGCTTGGCACCTCCTCAACGCCAACGCCCGGTGTTGCCGTCTTCGGCGTTTCCCCTACAGGTTGATCTACCATGAAGATGGATCGGAAATTCTGATTGTCGCTGTGGCCCATCTGCACCGCCGCCCCGGGTACTGGCGTGACCGCTTGAAAAGGTGATTGAGATGATTGCGAAGACGTTTTGCGTTATGGGCGTCAATTTTACGGGACAATGGTGAAAGTGGGTGGTATTCTCCCGCCTGAGACCGGAATAGTGAGGGTTTGATGAAGAATCCGGGATGAATCTAAAATGCCGGGCGGGTCGCTTGGGTAGCCGGTCTTGTTGATCGCGTCGCGGAATTCTTTCGGTCGGGTTAGGGATGATCATGCCAAAGGTTCAGATTCACGTTGATAAGGAACATACCGTCCATATCGACATTGCTGGTCCTCTTAATCACACGACGTGGGCGGCGATCCGGCGCGAATGCCACGAACTGGATGATTTGCGGGTCGTGCGCGTCAATCTTGCTGGCGTTCAGTCCATCGATTCAGCCGGGATCGGCGTGCTTTTGATGATTCGTGAATGTGCCGAAAAGAAAAATGGCCGGGTGATGATTACCGGAGCCATGAAAAATCCCAACGTCAACCAGATCGTTAAGTTGGCGCATCTGGATAAAATTTTTACCATTGAATAAAAAAAGGATGAACGCCCAGGTTGGTGGGGCAGGGGGTGTTCAGACACAAATGGCCTGTTCACCCCCGTTCAGGGAAAGACACCTCTGGAGGGACATCAGGAGACGTGGCGGCGGGCGAGGAATTTGTCCAGGGCTGAGGCCATCCGTCTTTCGCGGGCCAGTAGGCGGATGATGTCTTGATCAAAGCCGTCGGCTTGCGCTTCGCTCAGGATGCTGTCCACATGGTTGCGCGCCGCCTCTTGGGCCGCTTGGCGTGCCCGCTCGATGCGGTCTACGTAACGGTCCATCTTCCTGACGGTGGGCGGTGGGGTGTTGGGTGTGGTAATGCCATGATTGCTGATGGATTGCAGAGCCATGATGAAAACTTCTCCTTAAGGGATGCGGGTTGGAATGCCGGGCTGTCCGTATGGCCAGACCATCGGCGGCTGGCTTGTGATAGGGTGGATAATGCAATTCAGATGCCATAACGTTCTTCCTTGCTGTAATCCGTTGTTTTCTGCTATCCTGCCCGCTCGGATTGGCTTGGAACTGGTTTTGCGAGAGTTTGGTTGCCCTGTGATGCGGTGATGGAATATTGACGTGTCGCGTGTCGGCCAAAAGGCTCGTTGTGATGGTTTTGGGGGTGGCATGTGGAAGGGACGACAAGCAAGTTGCTGGTGAATCTGGGACCGGGGGAGGTCCTGAAGTTGACGGGGCCGGGAGTCGTTCAGGTCAGCGCGGTCAGTTCCGTTTCCATCGCCAAGACGACCGCCTTGGGGAGTTGCGGTGTGTTGGGCAAGGTGACGGCTAAATTCGCCCTACCGGCGATGTCCACCCATTTCCCGGCGGTGGCGATGGGTCCGGTCTTTGGGATGGGGGTGTTGGTTTTGGGGACGTTGTGGCTGGTGAAAACCTGGACAACGGAAGAAAAAAAAGTTCCAGTATCGGCGGAATATGTCGAATGATACTTTATTAACTGGCCGCCTATAAGCGGCTGTCATTGTCTATTGGGAATGGAGAAATCACATGGCTGTTGCCGATCCGATGCTGTTTGCTGTTGAGGGTACCCGACAGGCGGCGCAGTTGTCTGCCTTGTCTGGCAAGAGTTTTGTCGTTGGACAGGTTTCGTCGGCTGGCAACGGTTTGATGGGTAATTGGATGTTTTTGCAACCTGTGGGCGATATGGGTGCGGCAGCGGCCAAAAAGACGGTGGCCATCAAGCTGGAGGGGGCGCGGCAGATGGCGAGTTTGTCGAGTCTGACCGGCAAGACGGTGACGGTGGCCAAGACACCGGTGACGGTTGGCGGGGCTTGCAACTGGCTGGCGTTACATCCGGCGACGGGGGGTGCGGCGGCGGTCGGTGGGGCAGCCTCTGGATCGGCCTCCTCAGGATTGGTTATGGTCAAGCTGGAAGGGGCGCGGCAGGCAGCGCAGTTGACGGGTCTTTCGGGTCAGACATTCACGGTCGTTCCGTCGCCCATGATGGGTGGCAAGGGGGCGGGGTGGATGTTTTTGCAACCTTCGGGGGGTGGTGGCAAGTTGGTGGCACTCAAGGTTCAGGCCAATGCGGGGAGTGCGACCGCCTCTTCGCTGGTGGGCAAGTCTTTTGTTCTGGGCAAGGGATCGTTGGCCGCCAAGGGGGGATCGGCGTGGGTGATGTTTAAACCGGCGGGTTCGGCGGTCATGGCCAAGGGTGGGGCTTGTATTGCCGCTGCGGCGGGTGGTGCCAATTGTGTGACACCTACGGCGCAGACGGTGGCCTTTACGCCAGCGGCTCCGGCTGCGGCCAAGGCGGCGGGGACGACGGCGGGTGTTGCGGGTAATGCCCCGGCGGCGTTGAGCAAGACCGGAACGGCGGTGGCGGGTAAATCGGCTGCGGTCAAGGCGGCTGGGGGGGGCGTTCTTTGGAAGGGGACCGGTTTGGGGTTGGGACTTGGGTTGGGTCTTGGTGCCTGGGGGCCTGCCCTTTTGTTGGGTACGGCGGTTGCGGGGGG
>PEAO01000087.1 GCA_002753615.1 Magnetococcales bacterium DCbin2 | reverse complement strand
CACCTCAGGATAGGTTTCCACGTATTACTCACCCGTTCGCCACTCGCCGGCATCCCGAAGGACCCGCTGCCGTTCGACTTGCATGTGTTAAGCGTGCCGCCAGCGTTCGTTCTGAGCCAGGATCAAACTCTCCTAATTTTCTTGACTCTTTTAGGAGTCCTTTAGCTCTACTGTTTTCCCTTTTTCTCTTGTAAGATTAGGGAACGCTCGCATTCAACTTTGAATCGGTCCAGTTTGTCGTCCGACTGGAACCGATCCTCGTGTGAACACAAACTCTTCAACTTATGCCGTCAACTTGATCCCGTGAATTCAATCTCGCGATCCTTGCCGACGGTGAGCTGACATGAGTCTGCGCCCACACCTATGGTTACATTAGATTGTCAAAGAACATCCAGGATGGGCCATTGCACCAGAGCCTGCTTGTAAAGCTTGAAACTTAAATTCCCGCTGCAACCGGCTTACGTTCTTCTCTTTCGTAGCTCTTCGTAAAACACCGTCTGCACCAAGAAGAAACAGTCTAGCAAAGGAACCTTGAAGCGTCAACAAGAAAATGAAAAAAACGAAAGAAAAATTGAAAGCCGTTGATTTCTAAAGAATATATTCCTTGACGATCTTGACTCCAAGGAACGCCAACACCAAAAACAGGTACCCTAGAACAATAAACCGCGCACCTTTGACGCCACGCCAACCCCAATAATACCGTCCAACAAACAGCGTCGCCAAAGTCCCCCAGGTCGCCCAGGTAAACACGACCTTGTGACTAAGAGCAAACAGCGTGCCGTGCTGTTGCCAAGCATAAACCCCTCCCGAAACAATCGACAAGGTTAATAATCCAAACCCTGCCCATACCATTTGGTATAGCGTTGTTTCCAAACGAAATAATGGCGGCAAAAACTCAAACACACGACCAAAATGCTTACTCTTGAGGGCATGATCCTGAAACGCATCCATCAAGGCTAAAATGGCGGCAATCGTCAACAAACCGTAGGCCAATAACGACAGCACCAGATGCGCAATGAACAGAGGACTGGTGATCGTCAACAGTGCGATAGCGTGCGGTTCTGGCAAAATCCTGGATGCCAACACCGATAAGGCCAACATCGGCAACACCACAACCCCCGCCCTGGGTACCTCCAAACTGGCTACACGACAACTCACCAAATAAAGAAGGGCCACCGCCAATGAGATAAATTCCAACGATGTTGAAAGGTTAAAATCAACCTGCCCCTTATGGATAACGACAACCGCCGACAGGGCAATCAAATGGGTGAGAAACCCTGCTGCAACCAGCCACCAACCCCATAGCGACGCTTCACCTTGACCGCGCAATTGCTTGGCGGTAACAAGAAACGCCCCTATCCCATAGGCGATGGTAACCCATCCAATGACAAGGTGGTCCATCCATATGTTCATGATCGAACCTTTCTCTCGGCTTGGGGTTGCTCATCAACCCACTCCGGTTGTATGAGTCATCATACCTCATTCTAAGGATAAACGCACATGACACTGGATACTCCCATCGCCATGATCGTCGTCGCTGCCGGAAGCGGCCAACGTTTCGGCGGTCCGTTGCCCAAACAATACCTGGATCTTGCCGGACGACCTGTCCTATTCCATACCTTAAAGGCCCTACATGATTTTCCAGGAATCGGAACCATCCTGCCGGTGATCGCCGCCGATGGATACCCCCTGTGGAACCGCTGGATGGCACCCCATAGGGCGACACTACCCCGGGTCGCTTCTCCCGTTACCGGCGGAGCCACACGTCAAGAATCGGTATGGAAGGGATTATTGGCCCTCAATCTGCCCCAAGACGCCTGGGTCGGGATCCACGACGCCGCCCGCCCCTTCCCCGGGAAAAAACTCCTGGAACGTCTCATGGCGGGACGGTCCAACAGTACCGCCTTGATTGCCGCCCTCCCCGCCGCCGATACCGTCAAACGTGTTGACCCCCAGCGCGGCATCATCTTGGAAACCTTGGAGCGAACACACATCTGGCTCGCCCAGACACCGCAATTGTTCCACTATGGCCAGATCCTGGATCTCCACAACCTGGCACGGGCCTCTGGATTTAACGGTACCGATGATGCTTCACTCGCCGAATGGGGGGGGATAGCGGTCAAGGTGATCCTTGGAGATAGCCACAACATCAAAATCACCCAGCCCCAGGATCTGGAATGGGCACGCACATGGTTGGAGGAAAAACAATGATGAAATTACGTGTTGGTCAAGGGTTGGATGTTCATCGATGGGTAGAGGGGCGTCCGCTGATGTTGGGAGGGGTCCAAATCCCCCACAACCGTGGGCTATTGGGTCATTCCGATGCCGACGTACTCTTACACGCCATCATCGACGCACTGCTCGGAGGGGCGGGATTGGGCGATATTGGCCGCATGTTCCCCGACACCGATCCCAGCTATTCCGGCATCGACAGCAAAATCCTCCTAGCCACCGCCATGAAAAAAATCAGGGCCGATGGCTGGAATATCCTCAATATCGACGCCACCATCATCTGTCAACGCCCCAAACTCGCCCCGTTCATGCCAACCATGGGACAAACCATCGCACAAATCCTGGCCATCGACCCCGCTGCCGTCAACGTCAAAGCAACCACCACCGAAAAACTGGGGTTCACTGGCCGCGACGAGGGGGTGGCTGCCCAAGCGGTTGCCCTCCTCGCCTCCGATTAGGGTGCGTTCACATTCAATTCATCCGTTTACACCCCTCTATCAAAAACGAAGAATGAGAATTTATGTCTAAAATCAAAACCCTGGGGGCAATCCCCCAGACCCCTTTTTTCTTTCAATCATTTCATCCTCTAAAATACGTTCAAAACGATGAATCTTGAAATAGTCAAGGTTTAGAACGTTCCATCAACAACTCAACAATACCGCCAACGTTCTGCAATTTCCCAACCTCAGCCGCATTCAGTCGAACTTTAAAGGCTTTTTCAATTGCGATAACCAGCGCGATATGCTCCACCGAGTCCCACTCTTCAATATCCTTGGCCGTGGTCTCACAAGTCACTTGCAGTCCATCATCATCAAAGACATCCCGAAAAATACGGTTGAGTTGAAGTAAAATTTCCTGGCTACGACCGTCCATTCTCACATCCTCAATTCAAATATGGCTTTAACAATAAGGAAAACTGCTTACTGAATTCAATGCCAGCCCTTGGTTTCGCATGACAACTGTCAAAGAATTCCGTATCCTCGTCCACAATATTCTTCATGTCAAGATATGTCAGATTCGAGTTCTTCTTCAGCCCGGCCACGAAAGATTCCATTCTCTCCTTATATACCCTGAAAAAATCAGATCTCCGTTTGTGCCATTGGGGCAACGGCAGATCAACCAGAACAAGACGATCACCATTCCGCGTCACCTTCTCGATCAACCCTGCAAGCCTTGAGAATTGTTCTTCGGATACACCATCCAACCCCATCTTGTCACGCCACATCTGGAGCCCCGTACATTTTTGCTCTTCCCCGACGATGACATCATCCTCAGGAAAAACACTCTTCTCTTTTATCATGTGATGATTTCTTAGAATTTTTTTAATGTCCTTGGCTATATACCGAATCCCAGGATCAATACGTGTCATAAAATAGTGGTCAAATGCAGTATACGGATGCGATAAAAAGATAAGTTCAGGATGGGCATGAAAATCGATGATAGGTTTAAGGATCCCATGTTCATTATTGAATAAAAACGGATAACGCATGTGAGTCTTTTCACCTGGAGAAGACTCAAAATGTGCATCGTCATCACTTTGAAACATGCTGTACCAAAAACTGAGAACAAAGACAACCTTTGGTCGCGGATCCTGAAAATGCACAATATTATAATAAAGATCAACAACATCTGACAGGACTGTTATGTTGGCAGACGGTATTGAATACTCGATGACGGCATGATCTTGAATCCATTGCGACACATTCTCGGCAGGCAATGAATGGTGCAACGCAGACGACCCCAAAAGGACAATCTTCTCACCGGGATCATTGAGCGGTCTGATATCCAAAGAAAACGTATTGTTCTTCGCATAATATTGGTCCATAGTATAATCAAATGGCGACACCCACGCAGCACCAATCCACAAGATCGCATGAATAGCAAGACCATAACTCAACAAAACAAAAAATTGCCTAAAAATAATCCTCATATTAAAACACCTTGTAAACAATTTCTCGTGGCCCACTTCCAAGCCAAATCACTGCATTAAACAGAATAATGATTTTAAATGCAAGCCAAAAATCACTTCTGAAAAAATGAAAATCAGTAAAATTCCTCACCTTGGAAACCATATCAATCATCATCAATAGCGGCACAATCAATACCGTCGTAACCACATAGGACAATAATAAATTAACACTCTCAAAGAACAATACAATTTGACCAAAACTTTCATTATTAAGCGATATAAAACAAATAATCGACATCGAAAAATATGCTGCGGTCATTGCCCTACAGATAAGTCGGTAACTTGAATAACTCTTCAAACGATTATAGCCCTTTTTTCCAATCCAATGTTTAACACCGGATTGATAAAGCTTGTTCACACCGGCACCGAATCCCATAACCAAACCATAAAGAAAAAATATCAAAGTCGTTCCATGCCAAATACCCATAAATAAAAATGTAATGACATAGCAGATGAATGAAGCGAAACCCGGTGAAACACGGGTATACAAAACTTTGAGTAGTGGATTAAAAATATAAAACTTAAACCACTCCGACATGGTGATATGCCAACGTGACCAAAAATCGAGAAAATTCTCGGACAAATGAGGCTTGTTAAAATTTTCCGGTAAATGGATACCCAATAACCTTCCTAGTCCAATCACAATATCGATAAAGCCAGAAAAATTAAAGTATATATACAACCCGTGTGCAATAAAGATGACAGCAAAGCGACCGGCTAATGATACCGAGCCACCACCAAACGATGTATTAATCAATAGACTCTTATACAACTGGCTAAAGATTGCTGCAAAAACTAGGAATTTGAAGAATCCGCTAGTGATTCGCGAGAAAATCGAAACAACCTCATCGGAGGAATAATCCTGATGACTGTCCCTATGAATCTGTTCGGAAAAATCCTGGTATCTCTGTATGGGACCGGACACAAAACATGGGAAAAAGAACAGATAATTAAAATACTCCAAAAAACTTATCTTTCCTCTCAGATACCCACCATGGATATCTATCAGCAAATGCAATATCTTAAATAAAATATAGGACAACCCAACAAGGACGTATGGAAATGGAATACTGGGTATAAATGACAACAAACTATACTTTTTAATGTAGATAAAAACAATCACAAAAAAAGAAACCAAAAGGTAAAACAATTCACTTCTACCGAGACGGGCATACAAAATCAGCATATAACCAAAAGTGACAAATCCAAATAATGGCAAAAATGATAATACAGATTCTGAAAAGGTGGCGATAAAACACACATTCGCGCCAAATAAAATGATCTGCTTATACGCGACCAACTGCCGCGCATTAAAAAGAACGGCAAAGAATAAAAAGAAAACAAAAAATTCTACAGAGTTAAATTCCATAGTGGACTGTAAACCAAAACATGTAAGTTAGCATGATTTTAAAATCAATGTAATTCATTTTTTAAGAACATCCATTGCCGCCATCATGACCTCAAGCACATCTGGCATCACCGCATCAACAAGCCCGGCTGTCTGGTCTGTCGGAAGCCGGGGTAGTCGGGGAACATAACAGCGAACCCCATCAAGAGTATTCCCAAGCTGAAAACACAAAGCTTCTCCGGCGGCCTTAGCCGTAGAATATTCCAGTAACATGGGTTGCGGTTGGTCAATGAAAACGGTCGATGGATACCAAATGATCAAAGATTCTTGACTCACTCCACGAATGGCTTCAACCGTATTTGCCAAACCTCCAACGTAAACCCGAGAAAATTCTTCGTACAACAAATGAGAAAAACTCCCTTGATGCGTCTGGATAAACGGCGATGCAAAATACAGCAAAACATTCGGAACCCACCTCATCTTCTTGATCGCATCCTGTACCGATATCACATTCAAAACATCGCATACACAACAATCAACGTCAACTCCTTCGGTCCCCAGCTCCTTTACCAGTTTCTCTGCATCAACCTGACCTTGGCAATACGTAATCCAGACGGAAGCACCTCCACAAGCAAGAATCTTCGCAGCGGTTTCTCCCAGCCCCCGACTACCTCCAATAACCAAAGCACGTAGCCCATCAAAGCACTCTGGAGATACCTGATCACGCACTTGAGACAGAGATGGCTGTACAACGATTTCTGGACGTCTGTAAGCGATGACCCTTCCAGCAACTCCAGGGCCATTCACTTCCATCTCTACATGCCGGAAACGGACATCCGTCTCCGTAACTTTGTATGATAGAATAGGAATATCTTGTTCACATGTTTCAGAAAAATCTAATTGAAGCTTGCCATAGACAGAATGAAGTCCAGGACATATCATCCCCACCAAACGTGTTGTAGCAAGCAAAAAGGCCATTTGAAGCAACGGCAAATGTCCAGACAACTTTGGGAAAAGAGTCCTCACTGAGTCCAACGGCAAATAAAGGGGAACCCCCCCCCGCATCGTCTCTATTTCACCCCATTCCAAAGATTGCGGACTCTCAAATTGATCTTCTTGAAACTCAGGTAATTGAACTTTTGAATTTTCAAAAGTATCTCCCCCCACCCGCCAACGGGCCTTAATTTTTACGCTAAGCATTCCATCAACGTACAGAAGATGTTCACTATGAGTGGACCCTTGAAACCGCGAATCGCAGACAACCCTCGCGCCTACCCGAACAGGTCGGTGAAAAACAATACGCAACGAAGATAAGGACGCCGGAGATAAAGCGAAACTGAATCTTTGTTCCAGTGCCGTCAGGACAACGTGAATCCCATGCACCAAAACCCCCCCAGAAATGAGTCTTCTTGCGATTACCGGATCGACATGAATAGGATTCCAATCTCCTGAAAGAGACGAAAATGCCTTTTGATCCTCCATACTGTATTGGCAAGAAATCGTACTCATATACCAAGAAAGTCAACCTCTACTCTCAAAAAACATAAAATACCAAGTCATCTTATTTCTGATTGGATGTAGGTCACTTTCCTTTGCACATCATGACCAATGGAGAAAATCCAGTGGGTCACCCCATCACCCTCACCAAGATGGTAATACCCAAGCCGTTCGTATAACTTCGAAACAAGTTGGTTTTTCTTTGTTGGCAGATAGGCACCTACCAACGCCTCACATCCCTGAGAGATGGCAATATCTACCATATCATTATGGATAAAATCTTCCATGCCACGAGATAAGACACGACAACTCATAACCCATGTATCCACATGCAATTTTTTCCCAATTTTCTTTAAAATAACAACAGATATTAATCCGTTATCCCCAAATCGGTCCTGTAAACGATAATATCGGCAAAAAATCTCATCATGCGCCATCATCTGCTCCAGTTGCGCTTCGGTATAGCGCGTCGTAGTCAGATGAAACTGATTGCTTTTAAGAATCAATTGCGACGCACGCCCCCGGGTCTGTGGACCCAAATCGCCAAAAACAGACACCATCTGTAAATCTTTTAAAAATCCATCCATATCCGCATACTTTTTTCGGATCATCTTACGTTCCGAATTCTGCCGATACATTTGACCACGCGCTTGATCTTCAACCGAAAATGAAATCGCCTCAAAATAAGCGTGCTTGTCCACGGTAGCAACATAATGCGCCGGATCCATGGGCATTTCGGGCACACTGACCATGGGTAACATTTGCCTGACCAACTGTCGTTCAACCGGGTTATCATCCACAAACACCATGGAGTCTAGCCCTATCTCCAATATCTCAGATATCTCTCGAATATTGTCACCCTTATTATGCCAGTTGGCAACAAATACGGCAATATCTTCCAGCTTCAAAACCATTTCCGCATGATCAAGAAACGGTGCCTTGGCATTGGATTCTTCATTCTTACTACAAACCGCCAAAATGATCCCTCTCACCTGAAGCATTTTGACATACTGTTGAAAGGCTGAAAAAGCCTCCCCTGCCGCAGAACCATTGCCCAACTGAATTCCTTCCAACCCATCATCACCAATCACACCACCCCATAAAGTATTATCCAAATCCAATACCAAACATTTCTTAGCCATACCCTTGGTCGCTTGAATCAATTGGGCACCCTGCAAGGCCAATAATGCAGACGCATCGGGATGAAACGCATGTTTGGAATGATGCCAATACGGGGCATCATGCCACACCCTTTTACCAAATTGTCCACTCAAGTGTTCCAAATCCACCAACTGAACATGGTGTTCCAACGCCCTGCGTGCCAATAATAGATTGAATTGCCGCAAATAATTCTGTCGCCCCCAGGAAATGCATCCCTCAAAATTCCCAAATACCCGATCAGACGGCGTATCGGCATTATTCTGCATGATTATAGCGGTACCATGGACTGCAAGGGCCTGCCATAAATCCACAAAATGATCCACTTCCGTCTGAATGGCACTGGTAACCTCCTTCTCCGTACTCCCCGGCAGCCAATGCGTAGCAATATCCCGGTACCCCGTAAATATCCAAACAATATCCGGCGAGAAAGAATACAACCAACTCTCAGAATTCAACACGGTCTGATGCAATGTATTAAATTCCGAAACCTGTATTTCAGCCAAAAATCCTGATCGGGCCATATAAAAACGAAATATCGGTATAAAATTATCAACCGTGCTGGTAGGCACAATGGCAACACGAATCGGTTTAAGGCCGAGATCTTCTCCAGAAATGCGAGAAAACAGCTTGGCCAACCGATGATTGACAGAGAAATCCGCATCGATATCTGCAATCTGACATAAATCAACCAACGCCTTCTTATAATTCTTGGCATTGATATCGTTCTTAATGGCTGTCAGTTCACGACGAAACTGGTCGATTGATTTCATGATCTTATCCGATGATCCATCACCCAAAATGAAGCTTCGCCTCAAGATTGGCCTTGGAATCGGCATTGGCCAACGCCTCTTCCAACGAAATGGCCTCCTCTTTGTACAGTTGCAACAACGCCGCCTCAAACGATTGCATCCCCTTCTCCGTCCCCGCCTCCAAAGCCTCCTTGACCGCCTCGATATCCCCTTTCAATACGCTCTCTGCAATCAGTGGCGTGTTAATCATCACCTCCACGGCAGCACGCCGTTTGCCATCCATGCTGCGCACCAGACGTTGGGACAAAATAGCCCGCAAATACAACGAAAGATCCATAAATAATTGTTTATGATGGCTTTGGGGAAACATATTGATAATCCGAGTCAACGCTTGGTAGGCATTGTTGGCGTGCAAGGTCGATATGGCCAAATGCCCCGTCCCAGCCAATTCCAGTGCCGCCTCCATCGTCTCCCGCGTCCGAATCTCACCGATGAGAATCACATCGGGGGCCTCCCGCAAACTGCTCTTCAAAGCATTGGCATACGAACGGGTGTCTGGACCCAGTTCCCGCTGGTTGACGATGGAACGCTTGTGCGGATGAACATACTCCACCGGATCCTCAATGGTCAGGATATGCCCCCCCGCATTGGCATTCCGATGATCCACCATCGCCGCCAACGTGGTCGATTTCCCCGATCCAGTCCCCCCAACCATCAACAGCAAACCACGCTTATTCATGATCAGTTCCTTAAGAATTTCAGGAACTCTCAAATCATCAATGTTGGGAACCTCCGCCGAAATCAATCGCAGGACCATCGCCGGATGACCCTTCTGGCGGAAGGCATTCACGCGAAAACGCCCCTTGTCCTCCAAGGCAATCGCAAAATCAACCTCCAGATGTTCCTCAAAAACCCGACGCTGCTCCTCGGTCATCACCCCACGCACGGCGGCGGTCACCACTTCCGGCGTCAAAATCTCCTTGCCAATGGAGGCCATTTGGCCATCCAACTTCATTTTAACGTTGGTTCCGGGGGTAAAAAAAAGATCCGAGCCCTTCTTCTGCACCATCAATTGTAAATAAGGTGTAATATCCACAGCCCATCCCCCCTCACGGCGTGATCGCCCCGTTTAGCGATCCTCTTCCTTGCTCACCAGTGACAACCCCTCCAACCCCGAATCATGACTCTTTCCCTTGGCCGCTTTCCCTTCCAGTTTGATTTTAAGACGGAGTTCGTTGGCCGAATCGGCAGAACGCATCGCCTCTTCATAGTTGATCAAATCCGCTTCATACAAATCAAACAATGCTTGGTCAAAGGTTTTCATCCCCATTTCGTTGGAACGGCCCATGACCTCCTTAATTCCGTGAACCTCCCCCTTGAAAATCAATTCTGAAATCAATGGCGAATTGAGCAAGATTTCGATGGCGGCAACCCGTCCGCCCGTTTTCTTCCGCAACAGCCTCTGCGAAATAATCGCCCGAATGTTCAAGGAAAGATCCATGAGCAACTGCTGACGCTTTTCCGAAGGAAACAGGTTGATAATCCGGTCCAACGCCTGATTGGCATTGTTGGCATGCAAGGTTGAAAGGGCCAAATGTCCCGTCTCGGCAAAATTGATGGCATGTTCCATGGTCTCCTGATCGCGGATTTCACCGATAAGGATCACATTGGGGGCCTGACGCAAAGTGTTTTTCAAAGCCACATGCCAGGAATCGGTATCGACCCCAACCTCACGCTGGGTGATGAGGCAGTTGATATGCGGATGAACATATTCGATCGGATCTTCGATGGTGATGATATGGCCATGGGATTCCTGATTCCGCAAGCCGATCATCGCCGCCAGCGTCGTCGATTTTCCCGATCCGGTGCCGCCGACGACCAAAACCAACCCCGTTTTGGCCATGATCACATCCTTCAAAACAGGCGGGAGACCCAATTGTTCAAAATTGGGAATATCGGTGGTAATCGTCCGCAAAACCATCCCCGAACGCCCCTGTTGCACAAAGGCGTTGACCCGGAAACGTCCAATTCCTGGCGGAGAAATGGCAAAGTTACATTCGCGGGTCGCATCAAAATCCTTGATCTGCCGATCATTCATGATAGAACGCACCAGCATATTGGCATCTTTGGTTTCCAACGCTTGGTTGGTCAGTGGCGTCATGATCCCATCTAGTTTGCACGCGGGCGGAAATCCAGAGGTAATAAAAAGATCGGACCCCCCTTTGGATTTCATGGCCTTTAAGGCGTCCAACATAAATTTTATGGCTCCATCGCGTTCCATGAATTCCCCATCCTCTAGCAAAAATGAATCAAACGACACACATCTTGATGGTTTTCATGACACATCACGTGTCGATTCCATGGCAGAAAGTCGGATCAAAACTGCGAAACCCCCAAAAGTTTGCGAACGTCCGGCGTCATTTCCATGCTAAAATCTTCCGCAGCCAGGGTGACCCCATCGCTGATGCGGATCAACAGCGTACTAACGAAGACACGGTTTTTGGCCACCGAATAACTCCCCGCCAAGACGAGGTGGGCCTCATTGGTATCACGAATTTTGGAGAGTTCCTCGGACAAAAGAAATTGTCCCTTACCCTTTTGCAACAATAGATTATTCCGCAGTTTCACCTCCAGCACCTTATACCCCGACTGCGTAAAACGGCCCGCCATCTGCCGCGACAGCATCCGACCCAAGGGTGTGGTTTCATCCATGTTTTGTTCATCGACAAAACTGGCCGGCAATATCGTAGCCCGCTTGTGTACTTTTTCCTGGATACTGATCATCATGGCATCCGCAGCCTGATAAACTGCCAGTTTTACATCGGGTGCCTGGTAAACAGACAACGGTTGGGAAACCAGGGGATAGGATTCCAGTTCAGGAAGACATCCCCCCACCAGCAATCCCAAGCCAATCACGGGAAGGGTCAAAAGGAAACGCATCATGCCGCAAAGACTCCCTTTGTCAGTGTTCCACGATGGACATCGGGGTGCCACCACCCGTGTTCAGCAACAGATCGCGCGTTGTGGTTCCCAAAGGAATCTTGGCATCCACAGAGGCCAATACCTGCCGGTCGATGATTTGGATCAGTTTTGCGGTAAAGTCCAACAAATCCCGGGTTTCTGTATAGGTTCCCACAACCACGGCATAGGCTTTATTTTCCTGCGCAAGCTTATCCACGTCACGCGACAAGATAAAATCACCCTTATCCTTGCGTATGGCCAAATTTTCCCGAAGCTTAGGTTCTACAACGCGGAAGCCCTGCTGGGTAAAGCGCGAAGAGACATGATCGGAAATCAGCAGACCCAACTCGGAACTGGAGTCCAGGCTGTTGCGATCAACAAAGCTGGCCACCAAAATGGGTTTGCGCCGATGAAAAGAGGGATGATTTTTCTTTAATTCCGCAACCAAGGCGTCGGTGACGGCATGACTCATGCGGATCAAATCGATTTCCGCATCGATCTTTGGCGGCAGCCCTTCGGTCATCATGGGACTGATCGGCCCCGCACCCACGGGGATCGCGGGGGGCGGCGGCAGCGGTGGGGGTGCCACGGCACAACCGCCAAGACAACCCGCAAGAATCAAGCAGGCTAAAGATGGTGGTGGACAAAATTTCTTCATGAGTCTTTCCCCGCGCGTCAGTACATTCCATTGGGATGGTGATCTACTTAAAGGAGTCCTTGATATTGGCCTTTTCTCTGGCCGCCTCCTTGGTGATCAGTTTTTTGTCGAGGAGTTCTTGCAAACATTGTTCCAAAGTTTGCATACCAAAGTTACGCCCCGTTTGAATGGAGGAATACATCTGGGCGACTTTGTTTTCCCGAATCAGGTTGCGAATGGCATTGGTCCCCACCAAAATTTCGTGCGCTGCCACCCGGCCCCCCCCTTTTTTCTTCAACAAGGTCTGGGAAATCACCGCACGCAAAGATTCGGAAAGCATGGTACGGATCATATCTTTTTCCGCCGCTGGAAATACATCGACAATACGGTCGATGGTTTTTGCCGCCGAAGTGGTATGCAGCGTGCCGAAAACCAAGTGTCCGGTCTCCGCTGCCGACAATGCCAGACGGATGGTCTCAAGGTCGCGCATTTCCCCGACCATGATGACATCGGGATCTTCACGCAGGGCCGAGCGCAAGGCATTGGCAAAGCTGTGGGTATCGCGATGAATTTCGCGCTGGTTAATGAGACATTTATGCGATTGATGGACAAATTCGATGGGATCTTCCATGGTCAGGATATGACCGTATTCATTCTTGTTTTTATAATCGATGATAGCGGCCAGGGTCGTCGATTTGCCAGATCCGGTGGGGCCGGTAACCAAGACGATACCCCGGGGAGTCTCGGCAAATTCCTTAAATATTTCCGGGCAGTTCAATTGTTCCAAAGATAAAATCTCGGAGGGGATCGTCCGAAATACCGCTGCGGCTCCCCGGTTTTGGTTATAGGCATTGACCCGGAAACGGGCCAGCTTGGGAACTTCAAAAGAAAAATCGACCTCCAGCGTCTCTTCATAATCTTTGCGCTGTTTGTCATTCATGATGTCATACACCATGTCGTGGACCTCATCATGCTCCAATGGGGGGACGTTGAGGCGGCGAATATCACCATCGACACGGATCAACGGCGGCATCCCTGCGGATAGATGAAGGTCGGAGGCTTTGTTCTTGACGCTAAAGGCGAGAAGTTCAGAAATATCCATTGTGTCCCCTTGTCTCATGATTCCAACGTGATGCCAACGCCGCAACGGCTGCCAAGTGCCTCATCAGTGATCACAACAAGAGGCCGAAAAATGAACCCCATGGTAGCGTGATTACAGCTTTTCGGCAATTGGAGATGGCAACAGGTTGCCACCCAGGGCAATCGCATTTGAAATTGGCACGTCCAAATACCTTGGAAAAGATAAATTATTAAAAGAAAAAAGGGGTCTGGGGGATTGCCCCCAGGGTTTTGATTTTTCTTTTGATTTTTCTTTT
>PEAO01000086.1:5703-13963 GCA_002753615.1 Magnetococcales bacterium DCbin2 | reverse complement strand
CAATCCCCCAGACCCCTTTTTTCTTTTAATAATTTTCTAGGGTGTGTCTCAAGTTATCGGATACCAACACGGCCTAATGTCAAAGGATTCCAAATGCAATTGCCCCATGCAAGGAGGAGACAGTTCTTCCCATTATTGCGGAGGACTGCTACTCTGTGGAGATGATCGCATCCGTCCGAAAGCCAATTCTTATAACATTCATCGCTGCCATTATCGTATTGGTGGTTGCCGTCGGTGTTGCCGTCCAATGGATGCACCGAACCCTGGAGGATATTTTTCTCCAGGAGGTCCGATTGATTTCGTCATTGAGGTTGCAGGGGATACAACAAGAGGCAGGGCGTCAACTAGAGGGGCTGGTCGCAGTCCTTCAAATGCAAGACGACCTGCTCCAGACCTTTTCTGCCAGAGATCGTGATCGACTGTTGCGACAGGTACTCCCTTTCTACCGACAATTTGAAAAGTCACACGGTATCACCGGATTATATTTTCTGAACCCAGATCGACATGTCCTTTTACATCTCCCCCATTCGGAAGCGTTCGACGATCTGTTGGCACACAGAATCCTTTTGGACAGCGAGAAAACGGGATCTCGCTCCCAGGGGTTGCGAGTGGGTCCCTCGGGGAGCTTGCTGTTTTGTGTCGTCGTGCCATGGCGAGACCAAGGGGGCAAACTTGCGGGATATGTCGCAGTGGATCTGGAAATCAATGCGCTGCTTCGGGCACTTGAACATGAGTTCCATGCCAGATTTTTTGCGTTTGTTGATAAAAGATGGATTGTTAGGGAACAGTGGGAACGACTGGCCAATACAAGATCGTTCAATGCTCAATGGAACCAGTTTGCCGAAGTTGTCATTGCGCCCATGTCGCATTCATCCCTTCCAGCCTGGCTTGATGATGATTTTCTGGGTGGTATAAGTACGATTTCTCCCCAGGCGAATGATTCGTTGCTCTACTGGTTGGAAAAGCATGACCACTTCGAGAAAATGGATCTCCAGGATGGTGCCGGCGTTGCACTGGGGTGGATCGGTATAATTGCCGATGATATGCAATTTGACTCCGTCCAGAGAAAAAATTTATCGATGATCACCCTGGCTATTTTGAGTATTGCCGCGTTCATGATCATCGTATTCAATCGCCGTTTGGTGACTGTTGATCGGACGATTGCCCATTCCGTCCGCAGCCTCACGAAGAGTGAAGCCCGATACAGTGCCATCCTCAATACCGCCATGGACGCCATCGTCAGTATCGACAAAGACGGCATTGTCCTTGAATATAATAGGGCGGCGGAGGCTACTTTTGGATTTTCCCGCCAGGAAATGATGGGGACCAGGTTCTCTGACTCCATTATTCCCGATGAGATGCGCGATAAACACAATGTGGCAATGAAACATTATTTGGCATCGGGACAAAATCATCTCCTTGGCCGTCGTGTCGAGTTGCCCGCTATGCACAGAGATGGTCGCCGCTTGGATATTGAATTAGCCATTACGGTTGTTTCCATCGCAGAAGATGTGTTCTTCACCGCCTTCTTGCGAGATATCTCCCAGAAGAAAGCCGATGAGGGAAGGCTCCGACTTCAGGCCGCAGCCTTGGAAGCAGCGGCCAACCCCATTGTCATTACCGATGTTCAATCAGTGATCCAGTGGATTAATCCTGCCTTTACGAAACTTACCGGATATCGTTCCGAGGAGGTCATCGGACAAAAACCCAATATCCTCAAATCGGGGGAACACGATTCGGCATTTTTTAAAACCATGTGGGATACGATTCTTTCTGGAGAGGTTTGGCATCACGAGGTCGTCAACAGGAAAAAGGATGGATCGTTGTATATCCAAGAATCGGTGATCACGCCGGTGCGTGACGAATCGGGCAGAATTCGACATTTTATCGCCATTCAGCAGGATATTACCGATAAGAAACGGATTGAAAATGAACGGAATCGTTTTTGGTTGGCCGTGGAGCAAAGTCCGGTCACGACGGTAATTACCGATCCTGAAGGGTTGATTGAATATGTCAATCCGCAATTTTGCCATGTGACGGGCTATGCGCAACACGAAGTGATTGGTAACAATCCGAGGGTTTTGAAAACCGAGTCAACGCCAGAGGAGGTGTACTCCGGCATGTGGCAAACCATTGCATCGGGTAACACCTGGCGAGGGGAGCTGTTGAATCGGAAAAAGAACGGCGATCTTTTCTGGGAATCGACGTTGATAGCCCCTATATTCAACGACAGGGGGAAAATTCAGCATTATTTGGCCATCAAAGAGGACATTACCGAAAAGAAGGCTTACGAAGCCGCTTTAAGGGAAGCCAGGCAAAAAGCAGATGCCGCCAATCGGGCTAAGAGCGAATTTCTGGCTACGATGAGCCATGAAATTCGTACCCCGATGAACGGTATTTTGGGAATGGTGGAACTATTATTGGACGGTCCCCTGGATCGACAACAATATCACTATGCGCAGACAGTCTATCGTTCCGGGGAATCGTTGCTCAATCTGCTCAACGATATTCTGGATTTTTCAAAGATTGAAGCCAGCCAAATTGTACTGGAGCGCACCTCTTTGGACTTGAAAGAATTGTTGGCTGATGTTGCCGATGTCTTTTCACCGCTGGCCCACAGTAAATCATTGCCGTTATCCATCAAACTGACCCCAGAGGCGATGAATACCGCAGTATTGGGTGATCCGGTCCGATTACGCCAGATCATGATTAATCTTGCTGGTAACGCGGTCAAATTCACCCATAATGGTGGGGTGTTGTTGCATACCATATGTTTGGCCGAATCACCGGACGGAAACCTTTTCCGCTTTGAGGTAACCGATACCGGCATCGGTATCGACGGCGAAGCGCAAAAACGGTTATTCCAACCATTTGTCCAGGCTGATGGTACGACGACGCGACGTTATGGCGGCAGTGGTTTGGGGCTGTCCATTGTGCGTAAGCTGGTAGAGTTGATGGGGGGTAAGGTCGGATTGGACAGTGTTCCGGGTCAGGGGAGTACGTTTTGGTTTGAAGCAACCCTGGAGTTGGATAAAAACGCCCTTACGGGGATCGGAGGTCAGGATAAAGAAAAAAAACAGCCCCCAGAGACCCATTTTCAAAACTATGATTTTTCTGGTCTGCGGATATTGGTGGCGGAGGATTTTGAGATTAATCGTGACGTGATCATGGGGATGTTGGGGCGATTGGGATGTCATGCCCATTGGGCTGAACATGGTCGCAAAGCGGTGGAAATGGCGGCGGCATTTCCCTACGACCTGATTCTCATGGATATGCACATGCCGGAGATGGATGGGTTTACCGCCACGGCCCATATTCGTCAACGCCACAGTTTGGAACCCAACCATCCCCATATTCCCATTATTGCCATCACCGCCGATGCTATGTCGGGTGATCGGGAAAAATGTTTAGCCGCAGGATTGGATGATTACATTGCCAAGCCCTTCCGATCACGGGATCTGATTCGGATACTGAAGACCTGGGGCACTCAAGCAAACCCATGGATACCACCGCAGACGCAGCAGGAGACCCCGACTGTGGCCCCCCCGGAAGATTCTTCTCAGTCGGTTACGGCTGCCATGCAGATAGCCAAAGAACAGGATACTTCATCGTTACCCGTTGTTGATCTTAAGGAATTATCGAATCTTCACAGCGAGGTTGGCGATGATTTTGAACTTATTGTCAAAACATTTCTCAATATTTTGCCAGAGCGTATTCGCGATATCCTCGCATCGTCCAAAGACTCCGCCGCTTTGGCCAATAATGCCCATCGGCTCAAAGGTGGAGCGCGAACTCTTGGGGCATTGCAATTGGCTGATCTGTGCCAGTGCCTGGAAAAAGTGGCAAAAACGGGCAGCATGGATGATGCTATTCCTCTGATGGATGCAATCCAAAGGTCTGCATTGGTCACTGAAGTTGATTTACAAGAAAGACTAGGGAGTATTGACCTTAAATAAAATTATTAAAGGAAAAAAATGGTCTGGGGGATTGCCCCCAGGGTTTTTCTTTTGAATCTAAACAAAAAGGTTTCCATGTTCCGCTCTTGACTTTGTTTAAATTCAAAAGTAAATTCAAAAACGGAAAATGAAACTCTTTATTTAAAATCAAAACCCTGGGGGCAATCCCCCAGACCCCTTTTTTCTTTCAATATTTTCTTAAGGGGATATCAATAAATGATCAAATGTTAACACGCCCTAGTCTGCCGTGTAGTCTTCCACATCAAGGAGATTCGGTCCATGAAATTTTGTATTCTGCTCATCGCTCTATTCTTCTCTAACCCTGCCCTGGCTGATTCGGTGCAGGTGGCGGTGGCAGCTAACTTCACCGGCCCAGCCAAAATCATCGCCGCCAACTTTGAAAAAGAGACCACACACCAAGTGAATCTCTCCTTCGGTGCCACGGGAAAACTCTACGCCCAAATCAAAAACGGTGCCCCTTTTGATGTGCTGCTCGCCGCCGACGCCAAAACCCCAGCCAAACTGGAACTGGAAGGGGAGACGGTGAACAGTAGCCGTTTTACCTATGCTATCGGCAAGCTCGTCCTGTGGTCACCTAAACCCGGCACCGTAGATGACCAAGGCAAGGTGCTGGAAAAAAATGACTTTGCCCACCTAGCTGTGGCCGACCCTAAGCTGGCCCCCTATGGAGCCGCCGCAGTGGAAACACTCACTGCTCTCGGTGTTCTCCAAACCATACAGCCCAAATTTGTTCAAGGGGAAAGTATTGCCCAAACCTATCAGTTTATCGCCTCCGGTAATGCGGAACTGGGATTCATCGCCCTCTCTCAGGTCATGAAGGGGGGCAAAGTCACCGAAGGTTCGTCCTGGATCGTCCCTGCCGCCCTCCACCAGCCGATCCGCCAAGATGCGGTGATCCTGAATAAAGGCAAGGATAACGCCGCCACCCGTGCCTGGATGGATTACCTGAAAAGTGAACCAGCCAGAATGGTCATCCGTTCCTTCGGTTATGATTTTTGATGGATCGATGCTCGACTCCGATGATTTTGCCGCCATCCGGCTAACCTTTGAACTGGCAACAGTCACCACGCTGCTTTTGCTCCTGCTAGGGACACCGTTGGCGTGGTGGCTGGCACGCACCCGCTCCCGATGGCGAGGGCCGGTGGAGGCGATCGTGGCCCTGCCCTTGGTATTACCCCCCACCGTGCTGGGCTTTTACCTGCTGATTACCATGGGGCCGGATGGACCCATCGGACATCTGACCCAATCCCTGGGACTGGGATTTCTCCCTTTTACCTTTCCGGGGTTGGTGGTGGCGTCATTCCTTTATTCTCTTCCGTTTGTTGTGCAACCCATTCAAAATGCCTTCGAGGCCATGGGCGAACGCCCCCTGGAAATGGCCGCAACCTTGCGTGCCTCTCCCCTGGATGCCTTCTTCACGGTCGCTCTTCCTCTGGCTAAACCCGGCTTTTTGACCGCCGCCATCCTGGGCTTTGCCCACACGGTGGGCGAGTTTGGTGTGGTATTGATGATGGGCGGCAACATCCCTGGCGTAACCCGCGTCGTTTCGGTACAGATCTATTCCCGAGTCGAGGCAATGGAATATACCCAGGCCCATTGGCTGGCCGGAGGAATGGTATTGTTTTCTTTTCTCGTCCTGTTGGCCCTGCAAACCTTCCGTCGGAATCGGCGACGACCATGACCATCGAAGCGCGATTTTCCCTCTCCTGGCCGGGATTCTCCCTGGAGGTCGATCTCCAATGCCCTGGAAAAGGGGTGACGGCCCTGTTTGGACGCTCCGGTTCGGGCAAAACCACTCTATTGCGCACCATCGCCGGACTGGAAAAGGCGACCCCTGGAAAATTGGTGATCAACGGCGAAACCTGGCAGGACGACGGGATCTTTCTACCCACCCATCGGCGTCCCCTGGGCTATGTCTTCCAGGAAGCCAGTTTATTTCCCCATCTTTCGGTACGAGGCAACCTGAATTATGGTCGGCGTCGCGTCGGTCATGCGGATCATGCCCACTTTGAGACGATGATCCAATTATTGGATATCGGCAATCTGTTGGAGCGTCATCCTGAACGGTTGTCGGGTGGCGAGCGACAGCGGGTCGCCATCGCCCGCGCCTTGCTGACGCAACCCAAAATTTTGCTGATGGATGAACCGCTTGCCTCTTTGGATCAGGAACGCAAGAACGAGGTTCTTCCCTATATCGAGCAGTTGCACAACGCACTCAAAATCCCCGTCATCTATGTCAGCCATTCCCCCGATGAGGTGGCTCGGCTCGCCGATCATCTGGTGGTGCTTGAAAAAGGGCGCGTGTTGGGTTCCGGCCCCTTGACGACAACGCTGGCCAGATTGGATTTGCCCATCCGATTGTACGAAGATGCCGGGGTCGTCCTGGAGGCGGTCGTGGCGGCCCGCGACCGCCAATGGCACCTGGCGCGGGTCGATTTTCCCGGTGGTGTTTTGTGGACACGGGACAAGGGACACCCTATTGGTCACGCAGTACGGGTCCGCATTTTGGCCCGGGACATTAGCCTCTCCCGGGAACCCATCTTCGGCACCAGCATCATCAACGCACTGTCCACCCGCATCATCGAACTGGGCGATGATGCCCATCCAGCCCTATGTCTCGTCCGGCTGGATGCTGGAGGGACGCCGTTGTTGGCGCGGCTGACCAGACGTTCTGCGGTGGCTTTGGGACTGGCTTCGGGGGATGAGGTCTGGGCACAGATCAAGGCGGTGGCCCTGATCGCGTGACTACTTCTCGTCCTCTCCCTCTGCGTCTTCCTCCTCCGCTTCCTCCATTTCAATACTACCCACAACACGTCCGAGAAAGTCAAAGATGTTGGTTTTAACCCCAAACACCCCTTTGTTACTTGCCAGCATGGCTGCGGGGTTGGCTACCGGTTCCAGGCTGTAATGCAAAGGTTCATCCTCTTCGATCACATCCTCAAGGATATAGACTTCCGTCTCATCCTCAAACCAATCCTCCATGTTAAACTTGCGGGGTTCCTCCAACTTGGTCAAAATCACTTCTTTTTCACCAAATTCCAACGTCACCTTTTGATCTGGTTTTAATTGGGCAATTTCAACAGATTCCATAAAAATGTTTCCTTTATTTCATACTTGGAACAATGCAGTTTCAACCAGTTACGTCCATTACCGAAACCCCAAAACATCATTCATATCATAAAGTTTTGGAGGTTTTCCGGCCAACCAACAGGCCGCTTTGACTGCCCCTTTGGCAAACGTCATCCGCGAAGAGGCTTTATGCGTCACCTCAAACCGTTCGCCATCTCCTGCGAACAGGACCGTATGATCCCCGACGATATCCCCACCCCGAACCGTTGCAAACCCAATGCTACCGGTTTTTCTGGCCCCGGTGTGTCCTTCGCGGGCATACACCGCCAGTGTTTGGAGGTCTTCCCCTTTGGCCGCTGCCATGGCCCGTCCCAAACCCAATGCTGTCCCCGATGGGGCATCCACTTTGTGTCGATGATGTGCCTCGATGATTTCAATGTCAAACCCGTCACCCAGGGTCGTTGCAACCTGAGCGACCATTTTCATCATCAGGTTGACCCCGACACTGAAATTGGGTGCAAAAACAATTGGAATGTCTTTCGAGGCTTCGGTGATGACCGCCAATCCTTGTGCGTTGATCCCTGTGGTACCGATGACCATTCCTGTTTGGGTTTCGCGTGCCAATTGCACATGCGCTATTGTCGCTTGCGGCACTGTAAAATCGATGACGACCCGACCGGCTCCAAACAAGGAGGATGCCCGCTCTTGGATGACGACTCCTAACGGACCGACCCCAGCGACTTCACCGGCATCTTGGTTTAAAAATTCCGAGCCGACGGTTTCGCTGGCCGCAACCAGCCGACAAGCTGCATCTGCCGCTACTGTTTGCACCAACATTCGGCCCATGCGACCGCCGACACCTGGTATTGCGATATCGATTTTGGCCATAAACGTCCCTAAAAATAAAATTATTAAAAGAAAAAAGGGGTCTGGGGGATTGCCCCCAGGGTTTTGCTTTTGACTCTAGTTTTTGACTCTGTTTTTGACTCTGTTTTTGACTTTGTTTTTCCACGCGCCCCTTATCCCGAAGCATTTTTCCCGTTGTTTCTTCTTTTAAGGGAAAAATGCGCAGGGCGCGCGCCTTAGCGTCCTATTTTTCGCGGTTTTTGCGAAAAATAGGACGCATAATGCCATGTTTTAACACCTTCAACATTGCATTGTGTTTGCCTTTTTTCGCAGAAACCGCGAAAAAAGGCAAACCAAGGCGCGCGCCC
>PEAO01000086.1:0-5606 GCA_002753615.1 Magnetococcales bacterium DCbin2 | reverse complement strand
CCCTGGGGGCAATCCCCCAGACCCCTTTTTTCTTTTAATAATTTATTTAATTTAGTTCATCCCCGCGACCGTGAAGTAGAAGGAAAGTATCCATTGCATCGGCGGCATCAGGATCGTACTCAATCCCCCCGAAAAGGCTAAAAGAAAAATAATAGGCAATCCAAATCTTTCCACCGAAGCAATTTTTTGATTCAGCGGATAAGGGAGGATGGCCGTAGCGACTCGCCCCCCATCCAACGGCGGGACCGGCAACATGTTGAATACCGCCAACAAGACATTCATCTGAAGTGCTGCCACCAGCATCGAGGCCAAGGCATCCACCATGAACAGCGGGAGATAAAATACCAAACGAAATAAAATAGCACAGATCAATGCCAAAAACAGATTCATCACCGGCCCGGCAATGGCAACCGACAACAAAGCAAGACGAAAAGATCCAGGCGGAAAATTTCTAGGATTGATGGGAACCGGTTTGGCCCCCCCAAAAACAATGGCATGTCCCGTAGTAGCCAGACTCGTCACCAACATAATCAGCGGAATGGCAATGGACCAGACCGGATCGATATGGGGCCAGGGTTTCAAAGTCAGTCGGCCAAACTGCGCTGGCGTAGGATCGCCAAAACGGGTGGCGGCATAACCATGCGCCCATTCATGCAGGGTGACCGCGAAGATAATACCCGGTGCCCAGGTGATGATACCGACGACCATATCTTCGACCGCCATCATGGGCGACACTCCAAAACCTTGTGATCGTTGACGGTAGGAGCCGTTTGTGCGGATGGATTGGCGATTCCTTTCAGTCTGCCACTTTCCAGGTAAAAACAACGGTCCGATTGTTCGGCCAATTCACTGTTATGGGTCACCATGAGACAGGTTAGCTTGAGGTCTTTGTTCAGATCTCTCAGCAATGTAAAAACCTGCTTGGCATTTTCCCGGTCCAGATTGCCTGTGGGTTCATCGGCCAACAATAACACGGGATGGGTGACGATGGCCCGGGCGATGGCAACCCTTTGTTGCTCACCACCCGAAAGTTGACCCGGACGATGGTGCAAACGATGCCCCAAACCGACCTGCGTCAATGTGGCTTCGGCCTGGACGATGGCCTGTTTTTTCGCGATCCGACCGATCAACAAAGGGATCGCCACATTCTCTAGCGCAGAGAATTCGGGCAACAAGCGGTGAAATTGGTAGATAAATCCAATTTTAAGATTACGATGTCGCGCCAGTTCTTTGGAACCGAGCGTAAATACATTCACCCCATCCAGGAATACTTCTCCTTGAGTGGGGCGGTCCAAAGATCCCAAAATTTGTATCAGCGTACTTTTTCCCGAACCGGAAACACCCAATAGACAGGCCATTTCTCCAGGGTACAGGGCAATATCCACCCCCTTGAGTACCTCGGTGGTACGGGATTGGCTGGAAAAACTTTTGGTGAGTCCACGAGCTAGAAGGAGTGCAGGATTATTCATAACGCAGGGACTCCACCGGATCCACCCCTGCCGCCCGCCAAGCCGGGTAGATGGCGGCACCGAGGCTTATCATCAGACTGATGCCGACAATCCAGGCGACATCATTCCACAAAACTACCGATGGAACATGATCGATGAAATAAACATCGCCGTGAAGAATCTGGATGGAAAAAATCTTTTCAATCTGCCCCAAAAATCCCTCCAAGTTAAACGCCAAAACTAATCCCAGGACCAACCCCGATACCGTTCCGGTGATGCCGATCACCCCGCCATTGATGAGAAAAATGGTGACGATACTGGAGGAGGTGGCCCCCATGGTCTTGAGAATGGCGATTTCTTTCCCTTTTTCCATGACCACCATAATCAAAGAGGAGATAATATTGAATGCGGCGACGACCACCACCAAAAATAGGATGGTGAACATGGTCGCCTTTTCCACTTGCAACGCTTTGAAAAAATTTCGATTCATCTGCATCCAATCCTGGACGCTGTAGGTTGGCCCCAGTGCTACGGATAATTCTTCGCCCACCTGGATCGCCTGATCGGGGGAGGGGGTCAGGATATCGATGCCACTGACTTCATCGCTTTGCATACGCAACAGCGTTTGGGCATCCTCCAGACTGATGTAAGCCAAGGCGGAATCATATTCGTACATGCCGGAGTCGAAAATGCCCACCACCTTGAACCGTTTCATTCGGGGGAGTGTCCCCATCGCCGTCACGTTGCCGGTAGAGGTTAATACCGCCACATGGTCACCCAGTTCCACACCCAGATTGAGTGCCAAGTGTTTTCCTAGGATAACGCCAAATGAATGGAGATCCAGAAGGGAACCTTGGACCAGATTTTTGGCCAGTGCTGAGACATTTTTTTCCAGCTGCGGATCAACGCCCCGGAACGCCGAACCCAGCGAACTCCGCCCCCCCTGGAGCATGGCTTGGCCCGAGATAAAGGGGGTTGCCCCGGTGACTTTGGGATGTTCCTTTATTTTTTCCAAAAGCCGAGGATAGTGGGTGACGCGGCCCGAATAGGAACGGACATTGATTTGCCCAGTGACTCCCAAAATTTGTTTTTGTAATTCTTCACGAAACCCGGTCATGACCGCCAGCACCACGATGAGGGCGGCAACACCCAGGGTGACGCCGCCGATGGAAAACAGTGTGATGACGGAGATAAAATGTTGTGACCGTTTGGCCCGAAGGTAACGCAGTCCGATGAACCATTCGTAGCGATTTGCCATCATGGGGCATTAACCCGGATCTTTGGAGCGCATTTGGGGGAACAGAATGACATCGCGGATGGCGGCTGAATTGGTCAACAACATGACCAAACGGTCGATCCCGATTCCCGCCCCCCCCGTGGGCGGCATCCCATATTCCAGGGCGCGGATGTAATCGGCATCAAAATGCATCGCTTCCAGATTGCCCGCATCTTTGGCTTGCACCTGCGCAAGAAACCGTTCCTCCTGGTCTTGGGGATCATTCAATTCGGAAAAGGCGTTGGCGATTTCCCAGCCGCCGATAAACAATTCAAAACGGTCCGCCACCAGGGGGTTTTGGCTGGAACGGCGGGAGAGGGGCGAAACAGAGATGGGATAATCCTTGATAAAGGTCGGTTGAATGAGTTTTTCTTCGACAATAGACTCAAAAAGTTCGAGCAAAAGCGCACCGTCATCCAGCGTGTCCTTGATTTTCGGGTCCAGGCCATGGCGGTCGGCAAGGACCAGAAGACCTTCACGATTGGCAACCTCCTGGGGTGTTGCCTCGGCAAAGCGGATCAACGCCTCCTGCAAGGTTAACCGGGGCCATGGGGGGGTGAAGTCGATGGGACGGTCTTGATGATGGACGACCAGATGATCATGGTTGATCGCGCGGACGACATGGCAGATCAATTGTTCCACCCGTTCCATCAACTCCTGATAGTCGGTAAACGCTTGATAGAACTCCATCATGGTAAATTCGGGATTATGGCGGGTGGAAAGCCCTTCATTACGAAAGTTTCGATTGATTTCAAAAACTTTTTCAAAACCGCCGACAATAAGCCGTTTGAGATAGAGTTCCGGTGCAATGCGTAGATACAGATCCCGGTCCAGGGCGTTATGATGGGTGACGAAAGGACGGGCGACGGCACCACCGGGTATGGGGTGCATCATGGGGGTTTCAACCTCAAGGAAATCATGGGATTCCATGAAACCTCGGATCAAACTGACGATTTTTGACCGGGTTTTGAACAGGGTACGGACTTCGGGGTTGACCATGAGATCAAGATACCGCTGCCGATAGCGGGTTTCGATATCTTCGAGTCCATGCCATTTTTCCGGGAGTGGGCGCAAAGCTTTGGCCAACAGTTGGAACCGGACTACCCGCACGGTGAGTTCCCCGGTTTTCGTGCGGAACAGGGTCCCTTCGGCACCGATCCAATCGCCTACGTCAAATTTGCGGAAAACGTTGGTATAGAGTTCGACACCGACTTCATCGCGTTGCACGGCGATTTGCATGTCGGCGGAGGCATCACGCAGGGTGGCGAAGATCAGTTTGCCAAAATGGCGATAGAGGACGATCCGACCGGCAACGGCCACGGTGACTTTGGCAAGAACATCGCTATCCTGTTCCGAATCAAACTGGGACAGCAGGGAGGCCAAAGTGTTTTTGGGTCTGTAATCGTTGGGATAACTGGGAATACCCGCCTGCGCCAATGCGGAAAGTTTTTCCTTTCTGACGATGACCAAGTGGTTTTCTTCATTGGACATGGAACCATAATCCTAACACATGAGACGGTGGTCGGGGTAGACTGATGGGGATCAGCCTGAAATTCTTTGGGCGAGTGCTGCGCGGATAAAATCATCCAGGTCGCCATCCAAAACGGCATCGGCATTGCCCTTTTCCAATTGTGTACGCAAATCTTTGACCATTCGGTAGGGATGCAGGACGTAAGAGCGGATTTGGTGCCCCCAACCGATATCGCTTTTGGCGTCGTTGATGGCCTGGGCTTCGGCCTGACGTTTTTCCAGTTCCATTTGGTAAATTCGGGCGCGGAGCATTTTCATCGCCTCATCCTTGTTGCGGTGTTGGGAACGACCATTTTGACACTGGACGACGATGCCGGTGGGATAATGGGTGATGCGGATGGCGGAACTGGTTTTGTTGACATGTTGTCCACCCGCCCCCGATGCGCGAAAGGTGTCGATGCGCATGTCCTTGTCTTGCAGTTCGACGACGATGGAGTCGTCAATTTCTGGATAGACGTAAACCGAGCTAAAGGAGGTATGACGGCGGGCGGCGGAGTCGAAGGGGCTGATGCGGACCAGACGGTGGACCCCCCCTTCGGTTTTCAGATAGCCGTAGGCAAATTCCCCTTCGACACGGACGGTGACCGATTTGCAGCCCGCTTCATCGCCGGCTTGATAATCCTGGATTTCGGTTTTATAACCATGGGTTTCGCACCAGCGCAGATACATGCGCAGCAACATTTCTGCCCAGTCTTGGGATTCGGTCCCGCCGGCACCGGGATGGATTTCCAAAAAGGCACTGTTGATATCGGCCTCTTCGGAGAGCATCCGTTTGAGTTCCAGATCTTCGACCCGGCTCAACATGGCCTTGGTTGCGGCATAGATTTCTTGTTGCACCGCCACGTCGGATTCCAGGGTGGCCAGCCCGAAGAGTTCCCGATGATCTGTCAGTTCCCGCCACAGGATTTCCCATTCGCCGATGGTTTTTTCCAGTTGGCTTTTCTCCTGCATGAGGGCTTTGGCGAGATCGGGTTTGTTCCACAGCGCAGGATCTTCGCTTAAGGACAACACCTCTTCCAACCGTTTTTTGCCATTTTCGTAGTCAAAGATGCCCCCTTAGGAGAACCAGTTTCTCCTGGATGGCGTCGAAAACTCTGTCAATATTTTCTTCCATGATGGCCGCCGTTCGTCGTTGTCAGCTTTTTTGGGTGGGGCTTGAACCCAATGAATTCTCACGGGGAACATGACACGGTTCCCCATCTCCTTACAGCCTTTCTCCCAAGTCTAACACTTCCCTGGCATTTCGTCATCCCACTCTCTATCATCTATCAGGGCAATCGCATTTGAAATTGGCACATCCAAATGCCTCGGAAAGAATAAATTATTAAAAGAAAAAAGGGGTCTGGGGGATT
>PEAO01000177.1 GCA_002753615.1 Magnetococcales bacterium DCbin2 | reverse complement strand
ACCCTGGGGGCAATCCCCCAGACCCCTTTTTTCTTTTAATAATTGATCACTTCCGGGAATTTGGACGTATCAATTTCAAATGCGATTGCCCTGCTTGATTTAGCCCTTGACCGGGTTGGAGGAAGGGGTTATGCTGCGATGCA
The DNA here is from genome assembly GCA_002753615.1 of Magnetococcales bacterium DCbin2. Lineage (GTDB taxonomy): Bacteria > Pseudomonadota > Magnetococcia > Magnetococcales > UBA8363 > UBA8363. Next base: position 4,430 of record PEAO01000177.1, on the reverse strand, counting down.
ACATGGCACAATCATTCAAGAGAGGTCGCTACCATGATTGCATCGATGCCCGTACATGTCGGCAAGGTCACCAAAAACAGGCTTGCGCTGTTGTTTGCGTTTCAGGAGATCGGCAACGAAACCACTTGGGACTACGTGTCGCAACAGATGGAGAGTTCCGAAACCCTGATGGATATTGCCCAAGCGCAGATGAAAGGGATGCTCCAGGCCAGAAACCCACACCAAGCGGCGGCAACATGGGGAAATGGTGCCATATCCTTGGGTAAGGCGGTTTTGGATCATGCCATCGCCACGACCGATATCTCACGCACCGCCGAACGGCAGGCGATGGATTTATTCATGGACGCCATGTTCGCTTGTTTAAACAATAAAACGACGCTGGCCTGGGGGGGGACCCGGCTTAACTGAAGTGCTTGATCCAGACGAATGATATCAGCGGTCGTTGGCCACGATTACTTGGTTACGACCGCTGGTCTTCGCGCGATACAGGGCGAGGTCCGCCCGCTTGATGGCATCCTCCAAGGGTTCCTGTACCTGTCGAAACGCCAAGCCGATGCTGATGGTGATCTGGCGTTCTGACATGTCGCCATCAAATTTAAGTTGGGCAATGCGTAGGCGTATCCGCTCCATGACATCTTTGGAAGTGTTCTGGTCGGCCCCCACCAAAAAAATGACAAATTCTTCGCCCCCCATGCGTACCGGTATGTCGGCACTGCGCACGCTGTCGATGAGGATTTTGGCCACCCGTTGCAATACCAGATCACCACTGCCGTGACCAAAGGTGTCGTTGACCGATTTGAAAAAATCAATGTCCAACATGGCCACCGCTAGGTTGGCCCGGGGATCACGATCATGGACGCGGCACAGGCGTTCCGCAGTATCGCGCATGTAGGTTCGGGTATAAAGATTGGTGAGGGGATCGCGGATGGACCGTTGATAGATTTGATCGCGCTCTTTTTCCAGGTTTTGGAAAATGGTTTCTCGTTCGATGGCGACGCCCAATGGTTCGGAAATCCGGCTCAGAACCATGGCCAATTCGTCATCGACGGTAATGTCGTGTTTGAGGCGAAAAATGACCAGGGCGTTGACCCGATTGGTCTGATGGGAAAACAAAGGGAGCAACAACCCCCGAAGCGAACCGTTTTCCAGATGATCGATGGGGAGGTTGATGACCATGTAGGGGCCGACTTGATCGCCCTGCCAATGGTCTCTGGGCAAGCCCAGGAAGGTGCGATATTCTGGCTCTAACTGCGCCGGGGCACCACGAAATCCCGATTCAGGTGCCAGATGGACAATATGTTCCTCGTCCATCATCGCGTAGAACTCAATACTGTCTGCTGGAATCAACGATTCCGTCGCCTCCAGAATCAGATTGGCCACCTCTTTGAAATCCCGGTGTAATACCATGCTTTGAATGACTTCTTTGAGCATACGGTTCAGACGGGACAGCCGCATGAAATCGGAATTGGATTTAGTCATGAGAAACAGACCACAATCCATCGCCTTCAACTGGTTCATCATGAAGGGGATCAGATGCCCTGGGATGATGGATCCGTGTTGTGGGGCGATCATGGTCATGGGAAGCGGATCCAGCTTGGATAAGCCGTGAATCAAAATATCTTTGTGGGGCATGTAGTGTTCGTGGAAGGGGCGGATATTTTCATAATGACTTTCATCTTCGGCCACCAGCTTCCACTCTTCGGTAAATCCGCCAAAAAGATCACTGGAGAAGAGTATGCCCGATTGGGGATCGAAGGTACAAAAGGCTCCGGGGAAATGGAGATAGGGGGTGAAGATGAACTTTAAGATTCTTCCATGGCCTAGGTCCAGGATCCACCCTTTTTTTTCAACACATTCGAGGGGAAGGGCGATGGCATAATGTTTGAGGAGGGCGTTGGTGCGCCAATGGCTGAGGACGACCGCTTCGGGATGGGTATCCAGGGCATCGATGGTCGGAAGGGAACCGGTGATGTCGGGATCCTGATGGTGGCAGACGAAGGTGCGGATATGGTTAAAGGGGATGATCTTCTCCACTTTTTCCCGGGTAGACTGAAAGGTCAACTGACCACCGGGATCAAACAGGACCGAGTTTTGACCGTTTTCAATGAGATAGGTATGGCATTGAAAAATATCGTTTTCCAGACACACGCCAACCCACCAGATTTGGGGAGCGATCTGGATAGGTTCATTTGGGTCGGCATCATTGAGACGTTGAATCCAGTTCTTGTCCATAAGATTCCGCCTTTTATGTTCAAACCGGCATGTGATGATCCGTCATTCGCTCATTTGAAATGCATTCTTATCAAAAAATGAACGAACCGTAAGTTATTATGGGGAGCATTCTCCATTTGTCAACGCGCCTTATCACGAAGCGGTCCCGACGATGCCGCATTTTGAGTTCAAAAACCTGCGGATTGGGGGGGATCTTCCGCCAGCGATTTGATGCGTAACAAATCGCCATCCAATGCCGGATGACCATGCCACCACTGGTCGTCTGGGGATTGATGTCCAACCCCCAGGCGGACGTTGCGTAGGTGATCGTCGATCATGCGATGTAGGATATCACGGGATTCTTGATTGTCGCGTTTTGCCGCCGTTTGCGCGGCTTCCCGAACTTTCATCCGTCCAATCGCCACCATGCGGTCTCCGGTGGTAAACCAAGTCTCCACAAAACGTGGGGAATGGCAATCCCGGCAGGGGACGGCGCGTGCCTCGATACGGGTGGCATCGTCCATGACTGGGGTGTGGCCCATGGGAGCCAGGGGTAGAATTCCCGTCCCCGCATCGTGTTCTCCAGCGTGAAAATGGCAATAGGCGCAGGTGGGGGCACGCTGATTGCCTTCCTGCAACGGCTGGGTGAGGTCCAGGCGATCCGCCTCCAGGGTGACGATCACACCGTGCTTGGAGAGGGTGTAACTGCCGCTCTCCCGCTGGTGACACCCGGTGCAGGCATCGTTGCGGCGGGAGCGGGCCGCCATGGCCCCTTGATGCTCTGTCCCATGACAAGCGGAACAGGCGATTCCGGCCTGGGCATGACGGCTTTTTTCCCAGGCGGTGACCAGAGTGGCATCCCGTTCTCGGTGGCAGGAGAGACAATTTTCCTCCACAGACAGGAGGGGCGGACTATCCGACGCTTCGGCGTGGAAGGCAATCAGGCATAGCCCAAGCCATACCATCCCCACGATGGTTGCCATCGCGGCTTGCCAACGGTATGGGGGATTTTCTTGTGGCGCGTCGGAACGCCTTGGATCGAGGGGCAACGTGGCCATGGCATGGAAACCCATCCTGTCGCCATTGTTTGATCCCGCCGTTCACCAGATAGATTGGTCCGATGCCCCGTTCCTCCAACCGCCGGAACGCCACGGCGGATCGGCGGTCGGTGTGGCAGATAATCGCCAGAGGACGACCGATGTGGCGTACTTCGTCCAAGCGGTTTTCCAGTTCGGGCAAAGGGATATTGATGGAGCCAGGGATGTGACCGTCGTCACCGATAAAGTCGGCAACGTCTCGTACATCCAGTATTGCGAGCGGATCTCCAGCCACCACCATCTCCCGCAGACGGGTGATGGTCAGACGGTTTTTGGTTTGACGCGCCTGTTTGACCCAACGGGGGATCAACAGCACCACGGATAACAGGGCCAGTGCCCACATTCCAGTACGTACTGCATCGGCGGAACCTGTGGCTGCCTCGCGTCCGGCATGGCCCAGCCAGGCATAGGCTAGACCACCGGGGGCCATGCAGATCATGGAGGTGATCAGATAGTGGTCGAAACGGATACGGGTTAGTCCTAGGGCATAGTTGAGCAAGTTGAAGGGAAAGACCGGCACCAGGCGTACAAAGGCCACAAAACGCCACCCTTCCGTTTCCACCCCGGCCAACAGACGCCCTGTTACCCCTCCTGCGCGTTTGGCGACCCATGCGCCGGCCAGATAGCGCGCAATGAGAAACGCGATTCCCGCGCCGAGGGTTGCCCCCAGTAGGCAGAGGAGACCCCCCAGCCAGGGACCGAATATCGCCCCCCCGGCCAGAGTGAGGACCGACCCCGGCAGAAACAGCACCGTGGCCAGGGTATACAGCATAACGAACAGTGCCATGCCCGCTCCCCCCCATTCTTGAACCAGGGATTCCAATCGCGCTAGATCAAGATGCGCCCGGTAGTGAAATGCTAAACCAACGGCCACCATCAGCAAAAAAGCTGTTATCCAGCGGATGATGGCCTGGTTGCCGCTTGGTGCGATGGCGGGGGGGGATGCATTCATGGGGGAGGTTCCTTTGTCTGGCGTTCCGGCATAAGGATTATGTGAATAAAATTATTAAAAGAAAAAAGGGGTCTGGGGGATTGCCCCCAGGGTTTTGATTTTGATTTTGATTTTGCTTTTGACTTTGCTTTTCCACGCGCCCATTTTCCCGAAGCATTTTTCCCGTGCCT
>PEAO01000176.1 GCA_002753615.1 Magnetococcales bacterium DCbin2 | reverse complement strand
CAATCCCCCAGACCCCTTTTTTCTTTTAATAATTGATCATTTTCAGGAATTTGTACGTGCCAATTTCAAATGCGATTGCCCTGATCCCCTACCCCACCATTATCGTTTTTACCCCGTCATGAAGAAAGTTCCAATGCCGCTTTAAGAAGTTTTTGCGTGTAGGGATGTTTGGGTTGACGGAATATCTCCTCGGTCAACCCCGCTTCCACGACTTTCCCCTGCCACATGACCAGAATTTGGTGAGACATGGCGCGAATGACGCGCAGATCGTGGGAAATAAACAAAAAAGAAAGTTGATGCCGCTGCTGTAATTTTTTTAACAGTCTGAGAATTTGGGCCTGAACCGTCAAATCCAAAGCACTGGTCGGCTCATCCAATACCAGAAGGGTGGGATTGAGTACCATGGCCCTGGCAATGGCGATACGTTGCCGCTGCCCCCCGGAAAATTGGTGCGGATAACGATCCAACGACGCCGCATCCAACCCAACCTCCGCCAGCATCTCCAAAACCAAAGCCTTGCGCCTCGAAGGCTCATGGCGCATCCCATGGATGACAAGCCCTTCCTCCAAAATTTGGCCCACGGTCCAACGCGGGGAAAGGGATGAAAACGGATCCTGAAATACCACCTGGATCTGTTTGCGAATTTTCCTTAACTGGGAGCGACGCAGTGAAAATAAATCGGTTCCATCAAACTCCAGCCGCCCCCGCCCCTCATTCAACCGTAAAATCAATTCCCCCAATGTGGTTTTGCCACTCCCCGATTCACCCACCACCCCCAATGTTTCCCCCCGGTGAAGCGTCAGGGAAACCCCATCCACCGCCTTGATGGTCCCCACCGTCCGTCGGAAAAATCCCTTTTTGATCGGAAAATGACAGGTTAAATCTTCCCCCCGCAACAAAGGGGTCGCCGATAAAGCCGATTTTGGACCTTCACCATCGGGCAAACTGGCAATCAACGTTCGGGTATATTCATGACGGGCCGTTTGAAAAATAGCCGCAGTGGTCCCCTGTTCCACAATGTGTCCGTTTTGCATAACAGCAACGCGAGAAGCGACCTTACGCACCATGTGTAGATCATGGGAGATCAACAACAGTGCCATCCCCAGTTTTTGCTGAATGGAAACCAGCAAATCCAAAATCTGCGCTTGAATGGTGACATCCAACGCCGTGGTGGGTTCGTCGGCGATCAATAGATCAGGCTTACGTGCCAAGGCCATGGCAATCATGACCCGCTGCCGCTGCCCCCCGGAGAGTTGATGCGGATAGGCATCCAGATAGTTGTCGGGATTGGCGATACCCGTTAAATCGAGCAGTTCCGCCGCCGCCATGCGTAATTTGCGCGGATCCATCCCCTTGCCATGGGCCATATTTTCGGATAATTGCCGGAAAACAGGATAGACCGGATTCAAGGCGGTCATGGGTTCTTGGAAAATCATCCCAATGCGCACACCGCGTAACCCCAACATCTCCCGCTCATCCAACGCCAGGATGTCCCGATTGGCAAAAGAAAGTTTTTCGGCATGTAAACGGGCCGATGGCGGTAACAAACGCAACACAGCCATGGCCGCCATGGTTTTTCCACTGCCAGACTCTCCCACCAACCCCAAGGTTTCCCCAGGTGCCATGGAAAAAGAGATTTGATTCACCGCCCGAACACCGGCATCCCCTTCGCCGAAAGTGACGGTAAGATTTTTGACTTCCAACAGCAAGGGGTTCATCCCATCACTCCTTGCGGGGATCCATGGCATCGCGCAACGCTTCGCCAATAAAATTCAATAACAACATCATCACCACCAAAACCACAAAGGCGGCCAGTGATAACCACCACGCATCAATATTGGCTTTGCCCTGGCTGAGAAGTTCGCCAAGACTGGGGGTGGAAGGGGGGACACCCAAACCGAGAAAGTCCAAACTTGTCAACGCCAAGATAGCCCCGGAAATACGAAAGGGCAAAAAGGTGATCACAGGGGTCATCGCATTGGGCAGAACATGGCGAAACATGATGGCGGTATCCGATGCTCCCAACGCCTTGGCCGATTTGACGTAAACCTGATTGCGTGCCCGGAGGAATTCGGCCCGGACATAATCGGCCAATCCCATCCAGCCAAACAGCGACAACAATCCGATCAACAACCAAACACTGGGGGTAAACAAACTGGCAAAGATGATCAGAAGATACAGTTCCGGCATACTGCCCCATATCTCCATGAAACGTTGCATCAGGAGATCGGGATATCCGCCAAAATACCCCTGGATGGCACCGGCTATGATTCCCAATACCATCCCAATGATGGTCAAGACCAAAGCAAACAGGATCGACAAGCGAAAACCATAGATCAAACGTGCCAGGACATCCCTGGCGCGATCATCGGTCCCCAACAGGTTGACCGCATCGGGCGGGGACGGTGCGGGGCGGGTCAACTGGGCATTGATGGAGTCAAAGCTATGGGGATTGGGGGGGAACCACACGCGGTTGCCGGGACTGTTTAAGATTTCCTGAAGAAACGGATCTTTATAGTCGGCCTCGGTCTGGAAGAATCCGCCGAACTCAGTCTCGGGATAGCTGTGAAACAGGGGAAAATAATAGCGTCCCTGATAGTGAATCACGATCGGCTTATCGTTGGACAGGAACTCAGCACCCAGGGAGAGGAAAAACAAAGCTGAAAACAGCCACAGGGAAACGACCCCCCGACGGTGAGCTTTAAACCGTTCCCAGCGCCTTCGGGCAATAGGTGAAAAAGATGGCCACATGATCCGAGCGATTATAGAACGAAAAGTGGATCGAAGGGAAGGATCAGGGCATCAAAAAAAATATAACCGGAATATATTATTTAAATTATTATCGTCCGCAAAGCATGATCCCGGCATCTCTGCTGTCTCTCTGCATTTCCAATGCCGTGTTTTGGTTTTTGACCCACCATTTTTTTTGTCACTATCCTCAAAGAGTTATCCTTTTTTGAGAAAAAAACCGGCATTGGGATGATCAAATTTCCGGGCTTTGCCCTGCTTCCTCTGGTAGGATCCGTGGGGTCAGATAACGTGGCTGTTCCGAGTAAGAAAAAAGGTGGGAAAATGAATAATACGAATGATAACAATACCGTTTTCACTATCCAAAACGCAGTTTCCTGCAATGGACTTGCCCGCTCCGCCGCCATGGACCTGCAAAACGGACCCCATGATTGCGTTAACAGGACGCCGTTGACCCCGTTGTCGTTCACCACCGAACTCTCTGCCGCCGATCTCAACCGTCTGCTAAAAATCGTCTCCGCCAACGATATGCCCTGACCGCAACTTTGACCGTTTTTTATAGCGGTTTGACCGGTTCTATCGAAAGTTAGAAAACAATAAAATAAATGATTGCGATATATAAAGTATTATTTGGTTGTTCATTGTATTAGTAGCGTTAATAGTGATGTTTCTGGAGAATCCTCCCTGTGGATCGGAGTATGTGCGTATCGTTGGCACGAAAATTGTTGACTTAGGGCACTTAGAGTGTGATAACGAATGTGGGGGGCAGGTTTTGTATGTTCGTCAAGTCCATTCCGCTCTCCGCTATGAGGATACACGATATGACTGCCATCGTACTTGACTTTAATACGTTATGGACGTTTGACATTCCAACGCCAGATTCATTGGATACAGCGACACTGGACCGTGTTCAATCGGCTCTGTCTGGTGTTGAACGTCGTATGGCCGGTCTTTCTGATTGGTCTGCCAAGACACAAAAGATTCATAGCCATTTGGCTTTAAGTATAAAGAAAGCACTTTCCGATGGAGAACAGGTTGATTTTGAAAAATATGTGTCTGAAGTCTGTACTGCTGAATATGAATTAAGGAAATCATGTGATTCCGCCATTGGTGAACTGAAAAAAACGATCGCCATGATTGTCGGAAAATTTCCTTGGATGCGTCATCAAACATCCGAAATATTTGAAAATTCCGTAAGGATTTTTGACGAATCTGTTTCGAGTATCCGGTCCATAAGATTCCTCTTGATGGCCTTGGAGGCTCAAGCGGAGGATGACGGGTCGGGAGAAATCATGAGATCCACGGAAGATATCGAAAGATCCTTCGCCAATCTTGCATGAGCATCCAACTTCGATATACCCTACGGTTTCATCGTGATATGAAGAGGTTGAACGATGAAGTTTGCAAACGAGTCAAAAAATCTTTGCAACAGTTTATTGAAAACCAGAAACATCCAGGTCTCAATTTTGAACGGATTGTTGGCACCGAATTTTCTTCTATACGTGCAGGCAAAAATTACCGGATCATTTTGGAAGAAGAAACACCAACATCCTATATCGTCCTTCGGGTTGCTCCCCACGATATTTATCGGACATTATAACGTGTTCTATCGTTCTTATCTCTTTTTTTATCCCCAATCCTCTACCACCTGAAATCGTCGTCGGACAGCCGAGTCAGTCATGGTGTCTGATCCCTGGAATCAGGCCAGGGCAATCGCATTTGGAATTAGCGTATCAAGTGTCTCGGAAAGAATAAATTATTAAAAGAAAAAAGGGGTCTGGGGGATTGCCCCCAGGGTTTTGACTTTGCTTTTGACTTTGCTTTTCCAC
>PEAO01000175.1 GCA_002753615.1 Magnetococcales bacterium DCbin2 | reverse complement strand
CCCCTTTTTTCTTTCAATAATTTATTTTTTCCGAGGCATTTGGATGTGCCAATTTCAAATGCGATTGCCCTGCCCCCAGGGGTCTATTTTTTACCATCTGACATCCAATAATGTTTCTGGCGTCGCTCCTTGGTTTCGTTTATGGTAACGGCGTCAAATTGATCATGATCCATCGGCTTCATCCCCTGTCTCCTTATTGACGTGTCCGATACCACGGGAAGGTTCACGACTCATGGCTATTCTTGAAGTGCCCCCCTCCGATTCCTGGAAAATCCCCGGATTCCGTTTTGCCACCTGCGCCAGTGGTATCAAAACCAACAACCGTACCGATCTGTTGTTGGTCGCCATGGAGCCAGAGACAACGGTGGCGGGAGTTTTTACCCAAAACCAAGTGGTTGCCGCACCGGTAACCCTCTGCCGTACCCGTTTGCCCCAGGGCCAGGCACGCGCCCTGATCGTCAATTCCGGCAATGCCAACGTCGCCAATGGTCCCCAGGGGGAACAGGCGGCTCTGGCCCTGACCCAGGCGGTGGCCCAACAGTTGGCGATACCCGAAGAGACCGTTTTTATCGCCTCCACAGGGGTCATCGGGGAATATTTTCCGGTGGATCGCCCTCTGGCGGCGTTGCCACAACTCAACCAAAACCTTTCGGACCAGCGTGACTGGCTTGAAGCCGCTCAAGCCATCATGACCACCGACGCCTTCCCCAAAATGGCCATGGCCCGTTGTGACGTGGATGGCCAACCCGTCCATGTGTTGGGCATTGCCAAAGGGGCGGGAATGATCCATCCCAACATGGCAACCATGCTCAGTTTTGTGTTTACCGATGCCGCCCTGTCCCATGAATCGTTGCAACACCACCTCGTCCGCGCCGTTGATCGAAGCTTTAACCGTGCTATCGTCGATGGTGATACCTCCACCAATGATACGGTTTTAGTGTTTGCTTCGGGTCGTGGTGGCGTTCGGATCCATCCCTCCCATCCCACCGCTATGGAGACCTTTGCCGCCGCTTTGGAATCGGTGTGCGGACAATTGGCCCGTTTTATCGTCGCTGATGGAGAAGGGGCGACCAAATTTGTCACCATCGCCGTGACGGGGGCCGCCAACCAAGCCGACGCCCTCACCGTCGCATCCACCGTGGCCAAAAGCCCTCTGGTCAAAACCGCCTTTGCCGGGAGTGACCCCAACTGGGGCCGTATCCTCGCCGCTGTCGGCTATGCCGGGGTTCCCCTCCAGGTGGATCACATCGATATCTTTCTCGATCAGGTCCAAATTGTTGCCGGTGGGGTCCGGGCACCCAATTACCAAGAAGCGCAAGGGGCCGCCGTTATGGCTCAGAAGGAAATCAACGTACGCATCAATCTGGGATCAGGACCGGGAAAAGAGACCGTTTGGACTTGTGATCTGACCCACGGCTATATCTCCATCAATGCCGACTATCGCTCATGAACCGTGCCGTCCATCCCGTCGGGCCGCTCCCCTGGAACGCCATCGAAACCGTGTTTTTGGACATGGATGGAACCCTTTTGGATCTCCATTTTGACAATGTGTTTTTTCGGGAAACCGTCCCCCAAGCCTATGCCGAAAAAAAATCACTCTCTTTCGATGCAGCGCGCGCAGAAATTTTGACGATCTACAAATCCTGCGAAGGGACTCTGGCTTGGTATGACCTGGACCATTGGTCACGAACCCTGGGAATGGATATTCCCCGTCTCAAAAACCGGGTGGCCCACCTGATTGGTATTCGTCCCCATGTTCTGCCGTTTTTGGATAAACTTAAACAACAACACCGTTCCGTCACCTTGGTCACCAACGCCCATCCCTATGCGGTCTCCCTGAAATTTGAAAAAACCGGGTTGGGTGCCTGGATACCGAAGATCTACTGTAGTCACGATCTGGGCTATCCCAAAGAGACCCCTGAGTTCTGGGATGCACTGAAAATGGCCTCCGGTTTTCATCCCGAAGTCACCCTGTTGGCCGATGATACCGAAGCGGTCCTGCTGATGGCACAAAACCAGGGAATCGCTTATCCCATCCATATGGCGGCTCCCAGTTCTACCCAACCACCGGTTTTTTCCCCACGATTTCCATCCATCATGGATTTTCGTGAAATCATGCCACCCTAGCTTTAGTTGGCATAATCTTTGAGTTACTCTAATGAAACTAACGAACACCAAACACGAAAAGGAGTCAACGATGTCTTTGGAGCTTAATGAAATTCAAGAGAAAATTGACTATCTGAAACAAAATCCCAACGTTTTTGCCATTGTCAGAAGTCACAGCGGTGTCAGAGACTTGACCGACTTGCAGACCCTCAGCAGCAGTGCCCTCAACCGTCTGAAACGCTACGTCGATTATTATTATGGGATTTTGACATTTCCCAGTTGAACTTGGCGGCCACATGGCCGGTGATGCATCTCTCCCGGCCATCCTCATCGAAGTCAAAGCGTTGTCAGCCCTCTGGTGCCGACAAACGGCTGACATCGGCAACGGTTTGGAAAGCATCCCGAACTCTGGCGAGGAGTGCCAGACGGTTCAGACGTTTCGCGGGATCGGGATCCATGACCAACACCCGGTCGAAAAAGGCATCGATCACCGGACGCAATCGGGCCAAATGGTCGAGTGCCTCATCATAGGCACCGGACCTTACGGCGGATTGGACCGTTACGGCTGCCGCATCGAGATGTTCCTTAAGATCCCCTTCGGCGGCATCGGCAAAGGCGGCGGCATCTAAGGAATGGTTACGCCAATCCTCCCCCGCCTTTTGCAGAATGTTGGCGATTCGCTTATTGGCCGCCACCAAGGCACCGTAAGAAGGGAGTGTCCTGAATTGGTCGAGTGCGCGGACACGCTGCCCAACATCATGAAAATCGTCCAACCCCAACACCTGAACCGCATCGATCAAGTCATGGTCAAAACCGTCGGTTTTCAGATGATGTTGCAACCGACCAAAAAAGAAGGCGATAAGGCTATCCACCGTTTGGCGTTTGGTGTTTTCCAGCATCCCTGGGGGAAAGGAATCATACGCCCACGCGCACAGTTCGCCCCAATGCAAACGTAGACGGCCATCGTCCAAAATCATACGGATGATTCCCAAGGCGGCGCGGCGCAAGGCAAAGGGGTCTTTGGTTCCGGTGGGGACCAAACCGATACCGAAGCATCCCACCAGGGTATCAAGTTTGTCGGCCATGGAGAGCAACCGCCCTTCCAGACTTGTCGGCAGACCATCGGCGGCCCCTTGCGGACGGTAGTGTTCACGGATGGCCTGAACGACCTGGGGTGGTGCGCCGTCATGTTGGGCATAATAACCGCCCATGACCCCTTGAAGTTCGGGAAATTGTCCCACCAAGCCGCTCACCAAGTCGCACTTGCAAACCCTAGCCCCGGAAACGACATGATCCGGGTTGACCCGACTCCCCGCTATTTCCGCCAAGCGGGTGGCCAAACGGACAATCCGCATGGTTTTATCGTAAAGACTCCCCAATTTGGCCTGAAACACCACCTTTTTCAATGCGTCCAAACGGCTTTCCAAGGGCAGTTTCCGGTCCTCTTCCCAGTAGAAAGCGGCATCTTCCAAACGGGCGCGCAAGACCCGTTCATAACCTTGGATGACGAGAGAGGGATCAGGAACTTCGGTATTGGATATAGCGATAAAACACGGCATGAGTGCGCCGTGGGCATCTTCGACGGGAAAATATTTTTGATGGTTTTTCATGGAAGTGGTGAGGACTTCCGGGGGGATGGCCAAGTAGCTTGGATCAAAATGTCCCAACAATGGCAACGGCCATTCGGTCAAATTGGCATTTTCATGCAACAGTTCTCCCAAAACCATGGCGCGTCCACCCGCCTGGGCGGCTAGGCGATGCACACCGGTTTCAATCATTTCCTGACGTGTTTTTATCTCCAGGATGACGCGACCCGCAACCATTGCTTGGCGATAACTTTCACGGTCGAAAACACGAAAGGGACCACGGGCCATGAAACGGTGTCCCTGGGTTTGATCACCCGCCTTGAGGCCATCAACCGTCGAGAAATCAACGATTTTTCCATCCAGAATGGCCACCATCCAATTGATTGGTCGAACAAACCGCATCCGTCCACGGCCCCAGCGTTGGGTTTTTGGCCAGGCAAACCCTTCCAGAACCGTGGCCATCATCCCTGGCAACAACTGGGATGCCCCTTGTCCGGGACGATGAATGGTGTAACAAAGATAGGCCCCTTTGGGGGTTTGGAGGTGTTTTAATTCTGCAACACCGACGCCGCAACTGCGGGCAAACCCTTCCGCCGCCTTGGTTGGTTTGCCTTGGGGGTCAAAGGCACGCTCCAACGGCGGTCCCCGCATCTCTTCGACATGATCGGCTTGCAGATTGGCCATCTCCAGGATCGAGACCATCAGCCGTCGGGGGGTTCCCTGGCTTTCGATCCGCGTCACCCCAGGTTGGTAGAGGCCAGCCTTTTGCAACTGGTTTTCCATGGCCTCGGCAAAATACCGGACCCCATCGGCCAACATGGCCGCCGGAATCTCTTCACAACCGATTTCCCACAAAAATTCCGCCACGTTCGCTGGTCCTTTTCTATAGTTCT
>PEAO01000085.1 GCA_002753615.1 Magnetococcales bacterium DCbin2 | reverse complement strand
AAATATTTTTGTTTAAATTCAGGAACAAAGTCAAAAGCGAAGAATGAAGCTTTTTATTTAAGTTCAAAAACAAAGTCAAAACCCTGGGGGCAATCCCCCAGACCCCTTTTTTCTTTCAATAATTTTCTAAGGGGGGATTATCTTAACGTGAATGACCGGTCCCAAGGGGCAGTAGTCGTTGAAACATGGGGCTGGAAAGATTGGGTAGTTGGAAGCGATCTTTTGGGATGATTTGATTGGCAGAGGCATACTGGTAGATTTTGAAACCGATGAGATCGGCCAGAATGTACTGTGGAAAAGTTGTGATGTAGGTATTATAGTCCCGTACCGCATCGTTGTATTGGCCACGCCTGACGATGATGCGATCCTCAATTTCTACAAGTTTGTCCATCAATTGTTGATAGGTGGTGGATGACCGGATATTGGGGTATCGCTCTACGACGGCGAGCAGTCTGGCCATGGAAAATTCCATGGGTCTCTTTCCGGCATCAATCTTGTCCGACGGCGGTCTCTGTATCGACTCTGGGGTCGTTGGGGGGACTTGAGGACCATCGTCTGTTCCGCTGTTCATGGCGGTGGGTTTGGATGTTGTGTCTATCTTCTTCCTGGGATGCCCCATCATGGCAGAGCGGATATCTGCGACATGCCGGAATACTTCTTGTTCCAGAGCAGCGTGATTGAGGGTCAGATTGATCAGTGTGGCAAACAGACTCGACCTGCGTTGGAGGGAATTGACAATATGCCCGTTTGTGGAGAGTACCATTTCTTCCATGTTGACCATCTTGTTGAATTTCTTTGAGACCATAAAACCAAAGAGCAGGATGGCGCAAATGGAAACGATGCCAATGAGTTCCTTGCCTTTGATGGGACGGATGCGAATGCGCTTGGTTTCAAACTCTTCTTTGAAAAGATGGCGCAGCCGTTGGCGTAGGGCATGTACACGTCCGGGATTGGACGTATTCGATCCCATCTCGTCTATCGGATCAAAGGGCGGATCAAAGGGCGGATCAAAGGGGTCATGATGCCGTTTGGCCACGTTTTAGAGATCCCCCTGGATGCCACGGGTAAATTCACGGACACAATGTCCACCCAGAAAGCGTCCTCCGGGTCCCCATAAGCCGCTGATCATGGCTGCCGCACGCGCACCGCACATGGCGATGTCATAAAGATTTTCAGGTCCAATACCACCGATGGCGACTAATGGTTTCTGGCTTTTGCGAACCGCCTCGGCAAGGCTATCCAGTCCGCAGACCGGTTTGGTGTCGGCCTTGGATTGCGTTGCGAATAAGGGGCCAAAACCGACATAATCGACCGATGTTGCCAAGGAATCTTCGATCTCAACAAGGTTATGGGTCGAGAGTCCGATCATGCGGTGAGATCCCAGAAGCGCACGACATTCCGTGACGGCGGTGTCATCCTGTCCAACATGAACCCCATCAGCATTGAGTTCAATGGCGAGACGTAGATGGTCATTGATGATGACACGCGCCAGTTCCATCTCATCTCGGATGACCCTGAGCCACCGTGTAAAAAATGGCCGACACCGATCTGCGGAATGCTTGCATCGCAGTTGTACACTCTGGATCCCGGCATTTTCCATATCGCGGACCAAACGAATTCGTTCGTTGTCGGGCCATGACTCTTCGTTCAGGTTTTGCTGAAGCCATGTGGCATCCAGAATGGGGTAGATGCCTGAAGGAAAGGGGGAAAGCCGGGTCATAGTGCGTCAAAAAATTCTTTGTCTATGGTTTCGGAGTTACCCAGGTTCAGGGAAACAAGTCGCCGCAGATGGGAAAAGCTTTCCAGATCGATATCCTGAAACTGAATGGCGGCTCCGCGACTGGCAGAGGAATGAACAACCTTTCCCCGGATCATGAGGTGAATATCTCCCAAGTGTAAATCGCCCGAGACGATGGCCCCTTCTTCTGGGAGTTTATCACCATGAAAAAGCATTCCCCGGAGGCTGATATCATTGAATGCACCACGGAAACGTTGATTTTCGGTATTTGTCAGAAGAATCTCGTGATTAAAGTTGACCCTGGAGAATACACGTCTCTCGCTGTTATCCCGAATTGGATCGTTCATAAGGCACTCCCAAAGTTTTTTTTGATAGCGATCGCCTGATCCCGCTGTAATCTTGCGCCGTACTGGGTAACCAGTTGGGCTGACGCTTGGATGGCAAGGTGCCCGGATTGGGCAATGGACTGGTTGTGGGTGATGCCGTAGAGAAATGCGCCTGCGAACAGGTCGCCGGCACCGTTGGTGTCAACGGCATTGACCTTGATTCCCGGGATTTCCAACAGACTCCCCTGATCGTAGAGTAGGGCACCTCGTGGTCCCAGGGTCAGGCAGAATGCAGTGGAAATCTCCTTGAGTCGCTGGATGGCGACTTCCAGGGAGTCGGTGCCTGCATAACAAAGGGCCTCGTTTTCGTTACAGAATAAAAGATCGATACCGCCAGAGATGAGTGCATCCATGCCGGAACGAAAAAACTGGATCATGGATACGTCGGAGAACGTCAGTGCGGTGCGGACGCCATGCGTTTTGGCGAGATTTTTTGCCATGATGGCGGCATTGCATGTCGTCGGGGAAGAGACTAGGTAACCTTCGATATACAGATATTCGGATTGAGCCAAATGGCGTTCGGAGAGATTTTCCACGGAGAAAGTTTCAGAAACGCCCAGGTGGGTACACAGGGTGCGTTCGGCATCGGGGGTGATCATGACCAAGCAACGCCCGGTTGTCCCTTGTTGGGTATCGCAGTGGAGGGCTTCGTTCTCCACGCCGTTGGCCCGCATGTCGTCCGTGAAGAAATGGCCCAACGCATCATCGGCGATTTTGCAGGAATGAAAACATTTTCCCCCCAGTTGCGCCAGACCAATCATGGTATTCGATGCGGATCCGCCGGATGCACGATGGATCATTCGGGTTTTGAGTTGTTCCGTGAGGAGGCTTTGCCGATGATCATCGACCAGGGTCATGGATCCTTTTTGTAGACCAATCGCGTCTAAAAATGGTTCATCGACATGGCATTCAATATCGACCAGGGCGTGTCCGATACCGTAGACGTTGTATGTTTTCACGGATTTAACCTTGAGGCAGTTGGAGAGAGAATGCGCTGCATTATCGGCGATCCCGGTTCAAGGGAACATTGGCCAGGCGTTTTAAAAGGGCGGGATGTAACTGACCGTTGGTGGCCAATACGGAACGCAATTTTGCAGCGGGTTGGTTGAAGGTGATACGGTTGCCATCTTTATCGGTGATCTGGCCATGCGCCTCGCGTACCAGGAGTTCGCCGGCGGCGATATCCCATTCATTTTTTGGCGTCAGGGTGAAGGTCAGATCGGCTTGGCCTGAAGCTAAGGTCGCCAGTTTATAGGCGATAGAACCGAGGGAGATCATCGTAAACTCGTTTTTGAACGGTTCCCAGTCGCCGCGTTTGGTTTCTGAGTTGCTGGCGAGACAGACCGCTCCGACAAGCCGAGTTGTGCGGGACGTTTGGATTGGCTTGCCATTTTTACGGCTTCCGCGACCGGCAACGGCAGTAAACAACGCCTCCAAAGGGGGATTGAACACGCAGGCAGCAATCGTTTGTCCCGCTTCGGCGAGGGCGATGGATACGGCAAATTCGGGGATCCCGCGAATGAATTCTTGGGTGCCATCCAGAGGATCCACGATCCAGACACGTTGTTTTTCCAGGCGATTGTTGGGGGCGGTGTCTTCTTCGGAGAGCCAGCCATAATCGGGAAATGCTGTCATGAGGGTGTGTTGGATGGTTTCATTGGCTTCGATGTCGGCTTTGGTCAGGGGATTATCCTGGCCCTTATGGGAGATTCCGGCACTCTGGGATACGTCTGAGCCGGGGCGGAAATAGTGCATGATGCGGGTGCCGGCGTTGCGTGCCGCTTGGATCATGGCAGGAAGATGTATGTCGGTGTGGTCCATCGGTCTTCATCCTGGAGAGGATATCATGTCTGCTACCCTGGTCATGTCACTCAAAGAGAGATTGAGTGTACTTTTTTAAATTAGATTTGTCACCTTGAACTTAATGAGAAGCGGAGTATCCAGGAAGTCAGATCGTGTGCCATCTGTGCGATGGTATCGGTCCAGGAGTCGGGTTTTGTCTGTCGGTAGAGGGTGGCGGTGGGATACCAGGGTGCTTCGGTCCCCTCCGAAAGCCAGCGCCATTCGGATGCGTAGGGGATCAGGATCCAGACCGGTTTTCCCATGGCACCGGCAAGATGGGCTGCGGCGGTTTCCATGCTGATAATCAGGTCCAATGGGGCCATGATCGTCGAGGTTGCGGCGAAATCGGTCAGGTGCGTTTGGGCGTCGGTGATCGGCAGGTGATCCAGTTCATTGGGGAGAAGATCTTTTTGAAGCGATATAAATTGGATCCCTGGGATGTCGAGCAGCGGGGCGAAGGCGGATGCCGTCAGTTGACCACGGGATTTGCCACGCCAGATCAGTCCGACACGGGGATGGAAAGGGTCTTTTTCCCCCGGAAAAAAGGGGGGGGTCTGGGGTGGGAAAAGATAGGGAACCTTCCGTGGGATGGTTTCCACACAGGTTGCGAATCGTTGGGGCAGGGAAAGCATGGGACAACAGTAGTCCGCTTTGGGGAATGGCGATTCCAATGTCGCAGCGTGTTCAACCGAGGGCATTGTGGCGAAGAGGCGTTGTAAAAGCGGATCGCATGAAACCAGGACTTTCCCGCCGCGTTGCGCAAGCAGGGGGGCGTAGCGGATCATTTGGATGGTATCTCCAAAACCCTGCTCCTGGATCAGGAGTATTTTTTTTCCATGCAACGGTTCTCCCTGCCAGAGCGGAAAGGGAAAGGATTGATCCACGTTGCGATAATGTTGTGCGCGCCATCGCCATTCGTTTTCAATCCATCCCTGTCGATAATCGCCTACCATCAACAAGGCTCGGCTCAAGTTGTAGTGGATGTCGGCATCTTCGGGGGCCAAGGCCAATCCAGCGCGGTAACGGGCGATCCCTGCCATGGGGGATTTTAAGGCAACCAGACACACCCCCATGTCGCCATGTAAGGAGGCATTGTTGGGATCAAGGGCCAGGGCTTTTTGGAAAAGAGGGTGGGCTAAATGGGGCTGTTTGATCTGGATGAACAATCGCGCCAAGTTGGCCAAGGTCTCCGGCTGCTCGTTATGGAGACGGAGGCTGTGTTCATAATCGGTACGACTCTCGTCAATACGGCCCAGATGGTACAGAACGGTTGCCCTGTGGTTAAGATAATCCCATGCATCGGGAACAAGTTGGCAAGCCCGATTGAGACGGTCCAGGGCTTGGAGATATTGCCCCGTATCGTGGTATGCAATCCCCGAAAGAAACCAAGCATCCGCGTTGGTTGGGTCTTGTTCCAAAACCCTTGAGGCGATGGCGATGGTTTTGATGGGGCGATGGGCCTGAAGATGCTCGAATGCTTTTTTCAAGGCCAGGGCATGTTGAATATTCATGCCCACAGGGTAACTGACCCCTTGTGATTCTGGCAAGAAGAAGAATAGTATTCCGCCATGGACGATTGTGACCCAAAGCCTGGAAATGTGCGCCGTGGGGGTGCGTTCATCCCTGTGGGTGAGGTGGTCTCGAAACTGGCAGCCCCCTACCTGGACCGACCCCAGGGGAGGGCGAGATTCTTGGCCCTCATCTGGTCCCAAGTGGTTGGAGAACGGGTGGCCAAGCACTCACAACCGTACCGACTGGTCAACGGACTTTTGACTGTTCGTGTGGATTCTTCTCCATGGGTTTCGGAGTTGGTCCATATGCAACCCAAGATTCTTGCGGCTATCCAACAGGCAAGCCCAGGAGGGGGTATCCGCGATCTGCGTTTTACCCAAGGATCCCTGAATGATGATTCCGATCACTCTGGGGTAACATCCGACGTAGGGAAGCTGCCGCCACCGTTGTCTGAGGAAGTGGCTGAGGCGGCGCGTATGGTCGCCGCAGTTTCCGATCCCCAGTTGCGGGAGGTGCTGTTCAAATTGTCGCAAACGGTGTTGATCCGTCGTCGGTGTGGATAGAAGATGCTTTTGGGAAGATGTGCATGGTTCATTGGAAAAAGATGCGAATGATGGTATAGACTGTCCTTTTGGCTTTCCTAATGAGGCAGGCAAAGATTGATGCCCATGAGTACGCCTATGAGTACGCCTATGAGTATGACGGACAAGATAGGAACGGTTGTGATGGTCCATGGTCTTTGGTTGGACGGTACAGAACTCAAGCCGTTGGCCAAACGACTGGAAAAATTGGGCTATGATGTCCTGTTCTACAGATATCCCACCATCCGGGTGGGATTGGTGGAGAATGCCAATGGTCTTTGGCGTTTTCTGGAAGCCAGCTTTGGAAAAGGGATGGAACGGGCAGCGGGTATCCCCCCGGTCCATCTGGTCTGCCACAGCCTGGGCGGTTTGGTGGCCTTGCACATGCTTCATCTTCATCCCAAGGCGATCATCGGACGGATGGTGGCCATGTCTACCCCCTTCCGTGGATGTCTGGCCGCCCGGCGTTTGAGTCGTTGGCCTTTTGGGAGTGCCCTTTTGGGGGGGAGCATGGAGCAGGGGCTTTACTCTGGAGGGCCGAGGTCCGTTCCCACAGGTCGGCAAATTGGTGTTATCGCCGGAAAACTTCCCTTGGGATTGAGCCACTTTGTATTTGGTTTGCAGGGGCCGAACGATGGTACGGTACAGGTTGCCGAAACCTACCTGGAAGGGGCTTCCCACACGACTTTGGACCATGTTCATTTGGGTTTGGTACTCTCTCGTCGCGCGGCGCAATTGACACACCAATTTCTGGCCACAGGAAAGTTTCACTAGATCAAACGGAAACTGGGCCGGTTTTGTAACCTGGAGGGACTTCTTTTGGAACACAAAAAAAAAGAACGGCTGGGCAGAGTCCTGGTTTTGACCGGAAACGGCAAAGGTAAATCCAGCAGTGCCATCGGCATGGCCTTTCGGGCGGCGGGTTGGGGCATGAAGGTGTGCGTGATTCAGTTCATCAAGGGGGCTTGGCCCACCGGTGAAGAAAAAGCGGCAAAAATGTTCGACAACCTGGAATGGCACGCCCTGGGTGACGGATTTACATGGAAGACCGAAGATCCCGAGGGGGACAGGCTTAAAAGTAGAGAGATCTGGGAATTTTGCCGGCAGAAAGCCTTGTCCGGGGAGTTCGACTTGGTCGTCTTCGATGAAATCAACATGGCCCTGGGGTTTGGCTGGCTGACAGATGCAGAAGTCGTTCACTTTATTCAGGAAGAACGTCCAAAATCCTTGCACTTGGTCATGACGGGGCGCAACGCGCCGCAGGCGATCATGGATGCCGCCGATACGGTGACGGAGATGGTTGAGGTGAAACACGCTTTTAATGAGGGGATCAAGGCTTGTAAAGGGGTGGAATTTTAAGTGGGTGTCTGTCTGCAATGGATGGTCCCCCACGGCCGGTTGTTGTCTGTGGAGAGTGCTTTGTGGCTCTTTTCGTGGCTCTATTGACGTCGTTTGGAGAGTGATTCCACCATGGATCATCAGGGATTGGCAACAAGCAAGATTCTTATTGTTGACGATGTCCAGGATTTTCGTGACTTGGTTTCTGATGTGTTGTCCCGGACCGGGTTTCAGTGCGTCATGGCGGATAACGCCGAACAAGCACGTTTGATGATCGAAGAAGAAAGACCGGATATCATCCTGCTGGACTGGGTGATGCCGGGGGTATCGGGGGTTGAATTGCTGCGCTATTTGAAAGCCAAGGTGACCTACGCCCAGATACCGATCATTATGGTGACTTCACGAGACAGTGAGGAGGATCGGCTGCGCGTATTGGAGTTTGGTGCGGATGATTATATTGTCAAACCATTCAAGCCATCTGTGTTGGTCGCGCGGGTCCGGGCGTTGTTGAGTCAGAGTCTGTCGGGACCGGAGGGGACAGTGCGTGTGGCGGATCTTGTTTTGGACTTGAAGGAAGAGGCGGTGTTCGTGGGGGAGCCTGCCGTGCGTGTGGATATTGGGCGTATTGCCTTCAGAATTCTTGCGTTCTTTATGACACATTCCGACGTTATCCACGGGAGAGACGCGGTTTTGCGGCAGGTGTGGGGTGGGGACGATTCTGTTGGGGGACGAACGGTTGATGTCTATGTACGCCACTTACGCAGGGCATTGGAACCATGGGGACACCACCAGCGCATCGAGACGATCAGAGGTTCTGGGTATCGTTTTTCCGGCAAGGAATGAAACCGCCGACGCAACAGCGGCTTAATATACTCTTAAGCTTGGAAACCACAACGGGACAAAATGGTCTTTGCAAAACACGCATGGGGGAGCGTCGTCGCGTTCCTTGTGGCATCAGGCCGCGCGTCTATTGTTGATTGTGTGCTGATTGCTGATGCGGCTGGCGTCAATGCGGCTGGTCGTGCTGGATCTTCCGACGCTTCCAAAACATGATTTTTCCGCAATGAGCGCACTTTTTGACCGTAGCTAGGTAATAAACCAAACCCAGGGTTGCAAATAAGGGGAAGATGATGCGAAGTGCGGCGATCATGGGACCGGTGCGGACATCCTCACGGATAATGTCCGCATGGTTGCTGGACAGACCCAGGAGGATGATGGACATGATGATGACGCCTCCGACGAGGATCAGCACAGTGCTTTTAACCAACGGCTTTGTTTGATGGTTCTGGTCCATATGCTTGTTTTCCTCGTGAGAGAAATTCAGGGCAAAGTGCTGTCAACGGTTATCGAAGCCATCCGGTTGCCAACATGGCCAAATCATGGGACGCTACTCGAATTTTCCAAAGGGAGAGACGTATTGGTTCTAACGGGATATTCAACAATGTCTACTCTGAACGGATCCCGGCCCGACCACGTTGTTGCAGCAATTACCGCTTTTGTTCAACCTTCAGCACGCCGAAGCTTCTTCACATAGGTCCATTCTGGGACATGGACCGCCTGGGACGCAAGGGAAAATTTTTATGCAGAGGAACGATTTATGGAAATATTTTTTTTGTGACCCTATCAAGAAAACTGTGTCGCTAGGCAACGCGCTACTCTCGGCAAAATGTTTTGCGTGTTGCATCCGCCGCTAACGATTTGACACGCCATGCAGCTTTCCAAAACTGAAACAGGCGACGGATCATCCATCGTGCTGGTGGAAAGAATGGAAGCGGCGCGTTGGGCAACTCAGGGGACGGCGTTTTTCCTTGTTGGCATGGTGGCTGTGGTGTTGGCGGGTTTCTTTTTCCGGGGCGAAGCACCACTGCCACCGTTGGTTGCTGTCGGGGTATTTCTTTTATTTTTTGTGGTAATCCGTTTATTGGGTGGTCGTTCCCTGTGGCCAGTATTGGCCGGAGGTATTGCGGGTGGTGTCGCTGTTTTTCTGAATGCCGGTTTTCCGCAGGAACTTCCCCTGGAATCCTTTGGAGAGAAGAGCGTGATGCGTGGTCTGATTGTGGATCGGCAAGACCGCTATGATTCGGTGTTGTTGGAATTGTCGGAGCTTTCGTGGCCTGATCGCGGATGGAAGAGTCCCGATCTGGTCCGTTTATCGGTGGAACCGGGAAAAGTTGGCCCAGCCCAACCTGGGGACCGCATGGAAGCGATAGTTCGGCTGCGGCGTCCCTATGGTAACCAAGTTCCAGGGGCATCCGATTATGGAGTCTGGTTGCGCGGGCATGGTTTTGTTGCCACGGGCTATGTTTCAGGACCATCTGTCACGATCTTGCAATCAACGCGGCAATGGTTTTGGAATCGTGTGCGCCATCAAATTTCCCAGTGGATCGTTTCGCGTTTGCCACGGGAAACGGTGGGGTTGTCGGAAGGAATTTTGGTCGGAAAGCGGGGACGGATCGAGGCAGCCCTTTCCGATGCCATGCAGGTGTCGGGGACATACCATCTTTTGGCGATCTCCGGCCAACACTTGGCGATGGTGGCGGGATGGAGCTTTCTTTTCATTCGCTGGATCCTGGTGTTGTGGATACCGGTATCCCGGCGTTGGGATATGAAAAGATTGGCGGCACTTTTGACGCTTGTTCCATTGATTGTCTACAGCCTTTTGGCGGGGTGGTCGGTATCGACGCAACGGGCAACCTTGATGGCAGGTTTGATGTTCTTGGGGGTTTTCCTCTGGCGTAGGACGATCAGTGTCAATTCGTTGATCTTGTCCGCGATCATCTTGCTGATGCTATGGCCTAGGGAATTGTTTTCGGCGGGGTTTCAGTTATCCTATGGTGCTGTGGCTGGGTTGATCTTGTTTTTTAATACGTTTCCGATGGCGGGGCGTTTTTGGTATCGCTTTTGGTCGCTCATCGGCGTGACCTTGTTCATGGGGATCGTGACGGCCCCGATCATCGCGTTCCATTTCCATCGATTTTCCCCGTATGGTTTTTTTGGCAATCTGTTTGCGGTCCCCTGGGTGAGCTTTCTCAGTGTCCCTTTGGGCTTGGGTGCGTTGCTGATGCATTGGGTGGTTCCGTCGTGGGGTGATGGGTTGCTGGATTGGATGGCCTGGAGCATGGGGGTGTTTGCCCGTTGGGTGGAGTGGATTGCCCTCTGGCCCGACGCATGGCAACGATTGCCTGGACCGTCACTTTGGGGAATTTGCTGGAGTGTGGTATTGTTGGCGGCTGGTTTTGTCTGGCCGTGGAAACGGGGGCGGTTTTTCTGGGTTGTGATGGGCCTGTTGGCCTTGTTATGGCCGCGCCAAGGACCGGTTGCGGGGCGGTTGCATGTCGCGTGTTTGGATGTGGGGCAGGCGATGGCTGGGGTGGTCCGGGATCCCGAAGGCCGTTGGATGCTGGTGGATGCCGGGGGGACCGATTCACTACGGTTCAATGTGGGGGAAGGGTTGGTGTCGGCGTATCTTTGGCATCAGAATGTGCGTGCATTGGAGAGGATCATTATCAGTCACCCGCAAAAAGATCATATGGTGGGGGTCCGGGCGGTGCTGCGCAATTTTCCGGTCAAGGAATTGTGGTTGGGACATTTCCCTGATAAAGAGAAGAGTTCGCCTGAGTTTCGCAAAATCATTGAAATGGCCACCCAAAAAGGGGTGACAATTCGGAGAATCGATCACCTGTTCAGACAGGATGGCATCGCAGATTTGGAAGTTTTTACCCCTGAGGTGGATTCCGTGAACGGCTCTTCGATGAATAATCGTTCCCTCATGGTGCGTATGACGATGGGGAGCCATCGTTTTTTATTTCCGGGAGATATTGAAGCGAAAGGGGAAAAATGGTTTGTGAACCGTGATCCCCATCGGAAATACTCGGTCGTGGTGGCACCGCATCATGGCAGTAAAACGTCGAGTACACCCGATTTTGTTTCAGCCCTTCATGCCCAGCATGTCGTGTTCAGCAGCGGAGCCATCGTTGGGCGCAACGGAAATATGCCCCATCCTCAGGTGCTGGCGCGCTGGAAAGAGAGTGGGGCACAGTTGTGGCGTACCGATCGACAAGGGACGGTTGTTTGGGAGACGGACGGTCGGAATTTGTGGTTTCAACCCGAGGATCGTGGTGGGTAAGGCGTTGCTGTTCCATGAGGAGGGTGGCTGATCATGTCGGTTAAAGTTCACAGTCCTGTCGATGACATGCGCTTGGTAGTTTTCTCCTTTGCAGGTGTCATGATGGCGGGGACAATTCTGCTGATACTACCATGGTCGGCATCGGCCCCTCTGGAGCATCCTATTTCCTGGTTGGATGCTTTATTTACAACAACATCGGCTGTTTGTGTGACGGGTTTATCAACGATCGATGTTGGGCGCGATGTTTCATTTTTCGGTCAGGTGGTCATTTTGATCACGGTTCAAATTGGCGGCCTGGGGGTGATGACTTTCACCAATTTTTTCATCGCCGTGAGTGGGAGAAATCTGAGTTTTATGCAACGGGCATTGATCGAGAAGACGCACGGAACCCTGCCATCTAGGATCAAGCCGGCCACTCTTTTACGTGATATTTT
This sequence comes from Magnetococcales bacterium DCbin2, assembly GCA_002753615.1. GTDB lineage: Bacteria > Pseudomonadota > Magnetococcia > Magnetococcales > UBA8363 > UBA8363. The sequence continues at coordinate 2,113 of PEAO01000085.1, read as the reverse complement.
TCTATTTACTTTGGTTCTGGAAGGGATTGGAGCCATTCTTCTGACCCTGCGTTTCAATGCCGACTATCCCCTTCGAGAAGCGGTCTGGATGGGAATCTTTCATTCTATTTCCGCATTTTGTAATGCCGGATTTGGTTTGTTTTCCGATAGTCTGATGCGTTATCGAAATGACGTGACGGTCAATCTGACGATCATGGGTCTGATTGTTACAGGAGGGTTGGGGTTTGTGGTATTTTCCGACGTTTTGAATGGATTGACCTGCCGAAGGGATCATCGTCCCGCCCATTTGACGCTTCACAGTCGTATGGTTCTGATGATCACGGCGATCTTGATCAGTACGGGGGCCATTTTTTTCTTCATGATCGAATATGGGAAAGAGGCGATGGGATCCGACATGGGTTCTTCCATTTTAGCCAGTCTTTTTCTTTCGATAACGACTCGCACCGCAGGGTTTAATACCATCGATACCGCGCATTTGACGGCACCGACGATTTTTTTAGTCATCATGTTTATGGCGGTCGGTGGTTCACCGGGATCCACGGCGGGTGGTATGAAAACCACGACCTTGGGGACGCTGTTGGCTGTAGTATGGTCCCGTGTCCGTAACCGACAGCGCGTTGAGTTTTTAAATCGCAGCCTTTCCGATGAGACGGTGCGAATGGCCATGTTTACGTTTGTTGCCTTTTACGCCGTCGCGACGGCAGGTTTTTTTGGACTGTTGTTGTCAGAAACCGGAACAACACCTTATGATCCCAGCCATGATCGCAGTTTGGCACTCCTTTTTGAGACTGTTTCCGCATTGGCAACGGTGGGATTGTCTGCGGGAGTCACCTCAGGACTTTCTGACGGAGGAAAGTGGATCATCATTGGGCTGATGTATGTGGGAAGAATCGGACCTTTGATTTTGGGGATGTCGTTGATGGGGCATCGGCCCAGCAAACGCTTCACCCTCCCCAATGAATCGATCACTATTGGCTGAAGAAGGGGGCTTATTGTGAAGAAGAATTTTTTGGTCGCTGGCCTGGGGACGTTTGGCAGAGAGACCGCACTGGCCTTGGCCGATGGCGGCGGCGATGTCCTGGCGTTGGATATGGACGTTAAAGCGGTGGACAGAGTCAAGGACCGGGTCTCCAAGGTTTTTATCGGCGATGTTACCGATGATCATACCATGGAAGCCATTGGGGCGTTTGACGTAGATGTTGCCGTTGTCGCGATTCGCAGACACTTCGATGTTGCAATCCTGGTAACCCACTCCTTGAAGACCCACGGCGTCAAAAAAATAATCGCTCAGGTCGATTCGGAAAGGCAGGGGGATGCCATATTGACGGTCGGGGCGACCGATGTCATTTTCCCCCATCGCGATATTGCGATTCGTACCGCCAAACGGTTGTTGTCGGGTAATTTGGTAGAAATGTTGCCGTTGAACGAGAATATGGCGGTTGTTGAATTATCCTGTCCTGATGAGTTCATTGGAAAGGATCTTCGGATGTTAGACTTGCGGAAACAATGGGGTGTCAGCGTATTGGCCATCCAACATGCTGGGTTGGACAAGCACAAAAAGGAGGCCCCGTTGATCAACCCCCCCGCTGAAACCATATTGCGTCTGGGCGATACGGTGATTCTTTTGGGTTCCAACGAACAGCTTGTCCGTATGTCGAACAAACTCAAGGATCACCCTTTTCTTGATCTTTCTTGAACTTTACTGGGATTTAAGGGCCGCGACACCTGTGTCAGTGGAGAGAGAGGCGTCCAGGTACGATCATCCAGTTGGTTGCTTCATCGGACAGGGATGGTTGGTGGCCATTCATGGTCAACTCGTGGAAAATGGTCAAGGCATCTTCGATACGTTGGATATCCGACACCAATTCTTGTTCATCCATGGTTCGGGTGATGGCATAACTGTCTTTTTTAATGACGATTTGCAGAGGTATCATGGTGTTGCTCCAGGTGTGGAACGTCTGAATTGGAAGCGACTCTTGCCGCGCGATGTTGGATTGCTTGCAATATTCGTGCATCTTTATGTCTGGTGGACAGGGCAATCGCATTTGAAATTGGCACGTCCAAATGCCTCGGAAAGAATAAATTATTAAAAGAAAAAAGGGGTCTGGGGGAT